>NZ_JAVBIJ010000001.1:3193750-3513125 GCF_032193765.1 Rhodoferax potami | reverse complement strand
TTCTTGCGTTGCGGGCGAAACAATGTAGTTGCCCATCGGGATAGCGGATTCGAAATTCTGATTCATTTAAAGGGAGAGGTGCGGGCCACGTTGTAAGGCCGGCTTGAGCAAAAAGAGATTCGGTTGGCTGCTGCTCTGCAGATCAACGCGGTCGACAGGTGTCGAATAAACCGGGAACCAACGGCAGGAGACATCTCGTGGTGGTTCTCGTGGAACAGGGGTGTGTTGGGAGGTACACCGCATTCCTGCTCCGAATTATATGCATGTAGGAATAAAAGTCAACTCATTTATTCTCAATGGTTATAAACAGCGCTTTCGCCCCGGGTACGACAGCGCACCGACGGCCCCCAATGCCCCGCCTAAGGTGCAGCTTGTGCAACCTTTGTTGCATGCCGGTGATGAGCCGGACCACCTTTTCAGGAGCGAGTCATGGGTATCAACAAAGACCAAATCAAAGGGCGCACACAAGAAGCCAAGGGCAAGGTCAAAGAGGTCGTGGGCAAAGCCTTGGGCAACAAGTCGCTCGAGGTCAAAGGCAACGTCCAAAAGAACCTGGGTGCGGTGCGCGCCTCGGTGGGCGACGCCAAAGAAAGTGTCGCCAAAGCCATCAAGCGCTCATAAAACCTGCGCCAGGAGCCCCCCAGAATCACCCATGCCACTCCTCTCGATCCAACAGAGCCGTTTCGCCTACTTTGCAGACTTCGGGGTTTATGGCGTGTGCGTGGCAGCGTTGGCGGCTTTTCTGGGCTTGGCGGCGCCTCACGCATTGCAGTGGCAGCTGGTGGCCTGGGCCCTGGGCGGGCTGGGTGGCTGGACCTTGATTGAATATGGCCTGCACCGCTTTGTGCTGCACCGGCTGCCCCCGTTTCAGGCCATGCACGCGCTGCACCACCGCCACCCGCACGACTACATTGGCACCCCCACCTGTGTCACGCTCACCTTGTTTGTGGTGCTGGCGTTTCTGCCGGCGTGGTGGCTGGGCAACCTGTGGATTGCGAGTGCGCTCAGCCTGGGTTTGCTGCTGGGTTACATCGCTTATTCGATGACCCACCACGCGGCCCACCACTCCCGCTCGTCCAGCGAATGGATGAAGCGCCGCAAGCTACTACACGGGCTGCACCACCAGCGCGGGCACACCCACCATTACGGCGTGAGCACCAGCCTGTGGGATCACGTGTTTCGCACCGCATAACCCTCGACCACCACTGCCTGCACGTGCAGGTCGCGGTCAAGCACCACCGCATCGGCCCAAGCGCCGGGCTCTAGCCGGCCACGGTCCGCCAAGCCCATGTGGTCGGCCGCAAAGGTGGACACACGGCTGCTGGCATCCGCCAGGCTCAGGCTCAGTGTGTTGACCAAGTTGCGCAGCGCCTGGTCCAGGCTCAGCACCGAGCCGGCCAGCGTGCCATCGGCCAGGCGCACACCGCCCATGCACTTGGTGACGGTGTGGCGGCCGAGCTTGTAGTCGCCATCGGGCATGCCGGCGGCTGAGGTGGAGTCGGTCACGCAATACAACTTGGGAATAGCCCGCAGCGCCGCGTGAATGGCGCCAGGGTGCACATGCAGCAGGTCGGGGATGACCTCTGCAAACTCGGCATGCGCCAGCGCCGCACCCACCATGCCCGGCTCGCGGTGGTGCAGTGCCGACATGGCGTTGAACAAATGGGTAAAGCCCGTGGCCCCGCAGCGCAGAGCGGCCACGCCCTGCTCGTAACTGCCGGTGGTGTGGCCCAGCTGCACCTTGAAGCCCTCGGCCACCAGCTGCGCAATCAGTGCATCGTTGCCACCCACTTCGGGCGCAAGGGTGATCAGGCGGATGGGTGCGAGCGCATGCAGGCGGTGGATTTCGCCCAAGCTGGCCGGCCGCGCAAACGGTGGCTGCGCGCCCAAGCGCGCCTCGCTGATGTACGGCCCCTCGAGGTGCACACCCAGCACACGGGCCGCGTCGCGCGCAGGCGCGGTGCACAGGGGTGCGAGTGCGGCAAATGCGGCATCGAGGTCGCTTTGCGGCGCGGTCATGGTGGTGGCCAAAAGCGAGGTGGTGCCGTGCTGCGCATGCAGGCGCGCCACGTGCCAAGCGGCGTCGCCACCTTCCATGATGTCGTGCCCCGCCCCGCCGTGCACATGCAAGTCGATAAAGCCAGGCAGCACGATGGGCGCACTGCCCTCGCGCACTTGGGCCTCGCTCACCGGCTCGCCGGTGATGCCGGCAATGCGGCCGTCTGCGCCCATGTGCAGGCTGCCGTACACAAAGCCGGCGGGGGTGAGGATGTGGCCTCGCAAAGAGGTGGCGCTCATGGGGTGCTCCGGAGTTCGGCCACAAAGGCGTAGTAGTCGCTGCGGCAATAGGTTTGGGTGAATTCAATGGCTGCGCCATCGGCGCTATGGGCCACGCGGCTTACCCACAAGAGTGCAGCGCCCTCGGGCACTTGCAGGTGGGCAGCCATGTCGGCGGTGGCGTTGATGGCACGCAGGTGCTGCACCGCGCGCACGGGTGCTACGCCGCTGCGGGCCAGGTGCAAATACAGCGAGCCGTCCAGCTCTTGCGGGCTGGGCAACACCGGCAGGGGCAGCGCGCTGTGCTCGTAGGCCATGGGCACGCCATCGGCCAAGCGCAAGCGCAGCAGCCGCGCCACCTTAGCCCGGCGGGGCAGGTCCAGCGCCTCGCGCTCTTGGGGGGTGGCGGTGCCGGTTTCGCGGGTGATCCACTGGCTGGCTGGCACATAGCCGCGCTGGCGCAGCTCTTCAGAAAAGCTCGCCAGCTTGCTGGTGGGCTGCTCAATGCGCGGGGCAATAAAGTTGCCCGAGCCATGGCGGCGCAGCACCAGGCCCTGCTCCACCAGCACCGCAATCGCCTTGCGCGCCGTGATGCGCGACACCCCCAGCGACTCGCACAGCACCCGCTCCGAGGGCAGTGCCTGGTCTACCCGGTAGGTGCCCGCAAGAATGCCTGCCGTCAACTGGCGCGCCAGTTGCTGGTACAGCGGGGAGGTGTCTTCGGGGCTGAGTTCAGCGTTGGGTGAAGTGGCAGGCACGGTGCAGGGGTGGACTGGTGTGAAGTGGTCTTGATTGTATTACCACTTCAATACCAGTTACCAGCCCGAGGGCTGGGCCAACACCACCCGGTGGCGGCCCTGGGCCTTGGCCTCGTAGAGGGCGATGTCTGCATTGCCCAGCAGGTTTTCGGGGCTGCTCTCGGGGCCGGGCACCGTGAACGCGACCCCGCAGCTCAGGGTCACAAAGCCCTCTTCAGACAGCGGGTGCAACAGGGCCAGCTCGCGCACCGCATCGCAGGCGCGCTGGGCCATTTGCAGGGCCTGCGGGCCATCGTTGCCGGGGGCGATGATCACAAACTCCTCGCCGCCATAGCGGGCTACCAAATCGCTGGCGCGGCTCACACCGCTGATCGCCAGGGCCACCTCGCGCAGGCACTCGTCGCCGGCCTGGTGGCCAAAGTGGTCGTTGTAGCGCTTGAACCAGTCCACATCCAGCATCACCAGCGCCAAGGGCTGGCCCACCCGCTCCAGCCGCGCCCACTCTTTGTGCAGCACCTGGTCAAAGTGGCGGCGGTTGGCAATGCCGGTCAGGCCGTCCACCATGCTCAGGGCCTCTAGCCGGGCGTTGGCCGCTTGCAATTGGCGGGTGCGCTTTTCGACCCGGTAGGCCAGCTCTTTTTCAGAGGCCTGCAGGGTATCGACCAGCTGGTCTTGGATGGCTACCAGCTCGTTTTGCACACTCATTTTTTCGCGGCGCATTTCGTTAAAGCGGTCTGCAAGGGCCAAGGCCAGCACCAGCATTTCAAACACCGAGCCCAGCTGCAAGCCGTCTACGGTAAAGATGTTGGTGGGCACCCAGCCATAGGCGCGCAACACGGCCATCAGGGTGCCGGCCAGCAACAAACTAAACGCCCCCAGCTGGAAATACGCCGCCCGCATCCGCCGGATGGAGCCCCACACCGCCACCCCGCCGTAAAACAAAATCGTGAACCCGAAAAACGCAGTGCCGTAGGGCGCCACCACCGGCAAGGCAAACCAATAGGCCACAGGCGCCAGCACATGCACCCAAGTCATCAGCTGCATGACGCTGTCGACCCGGGGCATGGTCCGCGGGGTATCCAACATGCGCCGGGTGAACGGGTAAAACGCCGCCAGCGTGAAAGAGATAGCCGCAAAAAACGAGAAATTGCCCCACACCAAGCTCGCCGGCCACACAAATTGCGCACCCAAGCCGGTCTTGGAGGCCACGGTCACCGCCATGGCCAGCACAAAGATCACGTAGTAGATGTAGATGCGGTCCCGAATAGCGAGCCACAGCAACAGGTTGAACAGCACCATGGCGCTGGCCATGCCGAAATACCAGCCCTGCACCATGTACTCCGGGCGGCTGGCAATGTCGAAATCGTGAGGCTCCCAAAGGCGCAAGGGCACGATCAGCGAACTGCTGTTTTGCACCCGCATGTACACCACCTGCTCAGACTTCGGGCTCACGGTGAGCGGGAACACAAAGTGGCGGTGCGGGTACGGCCGGTTGGCAAAGGGGGTGTCACCCCCGGTCACCATGGCCTTGTAGTTGCCCGACGCATCAGGCACATACAGCGACACACTGGAAATGCGCGCATTGCTCACCTCCAGCAACTGCTCTATGGGCCGCAGCTCGGGGTTGCGGATGGCCAAGCGCAGCCAAAACGCCGAGCGGCTGTAGCCGAGCGAGAGGCCTTTGGCGACCTCGGCCCCTTTCTCAAAACCACCCGCGCGGTCTGCAGCCAACACCTCGGCCAAGGTGAACGCGCCCGACACGTCTTCAAGCACCGCCACCACCGGGCCCGGGTCCACGCTGCCGGAACCCGGCGCTCGCACATCGACTGCGGCTGCCGGCACCCAGAGTGGCAGCAGCATCAGGCAATATGCTATGAATTTAATAGCTACCCGCGCAGAATAAATGAGCGCCAGAGGCATATTTGGCTCGAAGTTTGATGGCGTTACCTGCATGGTAGCGGAATCAGACCCGGAGAGGTGATCGACTATCGCCCACGCAAAATCAGTGAAATTCGCAAGCGCTAAAACTGGAAATTGTGCTTTTATGCGGGCATGATGGCAGCCATCTAAAAAAATGCATTCAGGGTGGCAGGTAGTTCATGGCGACATTGATTCCGTCTATAGGCACGTCTGCCTTTGACTCGACAGGCGAGAGACGACTCGCAGAGCGGCTGGAGCAAAAGCTGGACGCAGACTACCTGCTCTGGCACAACGTGCCCATAGGCCCCAAGCAAACCCACCCCGACTTTGTACTGCTGCACCCGCGCCACGGCCTCCTAGTGCTGGAGACCAAAGACTGGCGCCTGCAAACCGTGCAAAAGGCCACCCGCCAGTACTGGGAAATTCTGGACAACAGCGGCCAACTCAAAACCGTCATCAACCCACTAGCCCAAGCCCGCCATTGCGCCATCCAGGTGGTCAATGCGCTGGAGCGCGACGCGCAGCTAGTACAGGCCAGCGGCGCGCACCAAGGCAAGCTGGCGTTTCCGTGGGGGCATGGCGTAGTGTTCACTCGCATTACGCGCAAAGAGTTTGAAACCTCAGGCTTGGGCGAAACCATCGCCGCCAACTACGTGATCTGCCAGGACGAGATGCTGGAGCAGGCCGACCCAGAAGAGTTTCAAAAGCGGCTGTGGAACATGTTTCCGCACTACTTTGGCGGCGCCATCACCCTGCCGCAGTTGGACCGGGTACGCTGGATCATGTTCCCCCAAGTGCGGGTGCAAACCCAAGGCGCCTTGTTTGACGACAACGACGCCGACGCCCAACTGCCCGACATCATGCGCGTGATGGACATCCAGCAAGAGCAGCTGGCCCGCAGCCTGGGCGACGGGCACCGCGTGATTCACGGCGTGGCGGGCTCGGGCAAAACCATGATCTTGGGCTACCGCGCCGAATACCTGGCCAAGGCCTGCACCAGCAACAGCAAACCCATCCTCATCCTCTGCTTTAACGAGCCGCTGGGCGTGAAGCTGGCCAGCGTGATGGACGCCAAAGGCCTGAGCGACCGCGTGCATGTGCGGCACTTTCATAGCTGGTGCCACCGCCAGCTCACCGCCTACGGGCAAGCGCTGCCGCCGCAAGGCAACGGGTTTTATGACGGCTTGGTAGACAACGTGATCCGCGCCGTGGAGCGCAGCCAGATTCCCGGCGGGCAATACCAAGCGGTGATGATTGACGAGGGCCACGACTTCGCACCCGAATGGCTCAAGCTCGTCACCCAAATGGTGGACCCCACCACCAACAGCCTGCTGGTGCTGTACGACGATGCGCAAAGCATTTACGAACGCGCGCGCAGCAAACAGTTCAGCTTCAAGAGCGTGGGCATCCAGGCGCAGGGGCGCACCACCATCCTGAAGATCAACTACCGCAACACCCGCCAGATATTGCACACCGCCAGCCTGGTGGCGGCTGACCTGCTGACCGCGGACGAAAAGGACGACGACGGCATCCCCCTGCTCAAACCTGTGAGCTGTGGGCGCGAGGGTCAAGCCCCCGTCATCGTCAAGTTGCCCACCCTGCGCGACGAAGCTTTTGCTATAGCCGACCATCTGGCCAGCGCCCACAAAGAAGGCTTTGCATGGGGCGACATGGCCATCCTATGCGCGGACTGGAAAACCATGGACCTGTGCGCCAGCGCCCTGGCCCAACGCAAGCTACCGCACCGCGTGCGCAAAAAGAGTGGCGAATACCAACCCGGCGCAGACGCCATTCAGGTCATGACCATGAAGGTCAGCAAAGGCTTGGAGTTCCCCGTGGTGGCGCTACCCGGTGTGGGGCATATGCCAGCGCCGGGGGAGGATGAGAAGGAAGCGGCGCGGGTGTTTTATGTGGCGGCTACGCGGTCAACGCAGCGATTGATTTTGGGAGTTACAACAAATGCTGCGGCGATTAACGATTCATTTGCAAATAAATTATGACCAGCAACGATTTAGCTTAAAAACAATTATTTAAGGAACATCACAACATGGACTATCAATCGACGCAATATACCGTGGATCTGCTTATTCAGCGAATTCGAACCGGAAGGTTGGCTCTTCCTGATTTTCAAAGAGAGTTCGTTTGGAACCCAAGTAAGGTCGTTGACTTATTAGATAGTGTTGCGCGCCGGTGGCCAATTGGGTCACTTTTACTTCTGAGCGGTCCTCAACCGTTCGCCATCCGTGCTATAGATCATGCACCGCAGATATCAAGCAATAATTTAGAACTTTATATTCTTGACGGGCAGCAGCGAATAACTTCACTATTCCATGCCGTAAACGATGTTTCTGATTATTGTTATTACATCGACTTCAACTTACTTCAACTTGGGGATGATGAATTCATTCGTTGGCAAAGACGAGAGCAGTTTGAAAAAAGCTACCCCACCGTCAAGAGCAGAGCGACTGCCCGGATCGCCACAGTCAAAGAGGTATGGGAGTTAGAGCTGTTTTTTGCCTGGCTGGAGCAGCTTCCACCCGGTGAAATTGGATCGAACTTTGTATCACTTAGAGAACATCGACTAGGTGGACTACAAGCAAAAGTCTACAAAGTAATGGCTGTTGAGCTTGATCAAGAAATTGAACTGGAAGCACTAGCACGAATATTCGAAACACTAAATAGAACAGGCGTGCGTTTAAGCGCCTTTGATTTGATGGTTGCCGCTCTATATCCGAGTGGCTTTAGATTAAGAGATGCGTGGGAAGAGGCATTACAAAAATATGAAATATTGCGCGAATCCAACGTCGATTCAAATGAGGTATTGAAATTAATTTCCTTATTGATAAGAAAATTTGAAGGCAAACCTTACTCCAAAGGTGTTCGACAAGGCGACCTGCTTGCAATCGAAAAATCCCTAATTCGTAGGTACTGGGTGGATGCCCTGGAGCTATACGTCAGCGCTCTTGAGTATTGCAAAAAGCACTTTGGCGTTATTTGTGAGGATGTCATGCCTACACCATCGATGGCGCTCGGAATTGCTATCTTTCTTAGTAAAGATTCGACCTTTGCGCATCAAGACATAGCAACTTGGTGGGTTGATCGTCTAGCTACTCAAAATTACTCGCAAGCAGCAAATACTCGAATCATTTCAGACACTGACAATATAAATTCTGGAAAATTTGAATTGATAGGAAATGCATCAACTCTTATTGCAGAGTTACTAGATCAGCCCGCAAGAAGGAATGGGTTGTTATTGCGTGGATTGTCCGGCATGCTGATTTCTAAGGGAGCTCGAGATTTACTTTCCGGCAACCTTCTCAAAGAGGAGAAGAAAGTTTGCTATTGCGCAATCGACGAAAATGGAGCACTGCGAAAATTGAGTGCCAGCGACCCATTACGAAGACTTGTACTAACAACTCAAGCTACTGAAAATCAGATTGGCAAAGGCAAGTCACTGGGATCATTACCAAGTGCTTCCATTCAACATCTTCTCACACAAGGGTTTGATTCCAATCTACATCGCTCAAATGAGTTTATAAATGCACTTATTCAAGCTTAAGGCAAGTATCATGAAATCATTTAAAGTTGCCTTAGGTTTTATCATCTCATTTTTTATTGTTGCTTCGATTTGGGCCTCTTCGGTTTATTGGCTTCCAAAACTAGCCATATATTTGCAAAAAAACACTGTATGCACGGAAACAGAAAAGCAAAAATTAGAGGCTTCCATATCTTCGACGGATCCAATCGCTTGTGTTGAGTCGCTGACTAACTTGGGCATTACCGGCGACCTATTCGGCGCAGTGAACTCTTTATTTACAGGACTAGCTCTCTTTGCTGTTGCTGTAACCTTGTGGATTGACAGCAAAGCAAGAAGGACGTCTCTTAAGCCATTAGTGATTGCGGTTGCAGACAAAGACTTCTTAGTAATTGATAAGCCACTAATCAAGCCCACCGCTTCTCTGAGATTTAAGTTTGAGCCAGAGATATCAAATATCGTCAATGAACCAGCATTAAATGTGGTATTGAAAATTACATTGAGAACAAGCAGACTTTCCCAGATCGTTTCTCAAAGTGCTTTGGATATACCATTAGTTTCTGGTAGCAATAGAAAAATCGAGCTAGTGAGTCGTATTGATGAAAGCGACTTATTGACCGACTTTCTGAGTCAGTTGACGGCCAATGGGCAGAATCCATCAGTTTTGATAGAGATCACATATGAAAATCTCGAATCCATTAAGTGGGTTACTAAGGTAGTTTATTGTTTGCAATTGAACTTTGAAGCTGATGGGAATAAGTTGAACGCCTTTAGAGCGAAGGTAGATGGCTTCGAAACTATATGGGACAACACCGCTGCAGTATCGATAAAAAGTTCTGTTGAGACAGGAAGTTGGAGGCGTGAGTTAGCTGGTTAGCGCTACAAACAATCGGGGCGGAGAAGCTTTCTACGAAAAGCTCAATGCATTTTCATGAATTTCAAGGTTATACGATCACTACGGGTGCCACACCCATGCGGCACTTGAGGGTGCTGCCCTGGAGCCCGACGACTGCCTATTTGGCCGACATCAGCAGCTTTTTGGTAGAACTGTGCACGCACGCGGGCTGAAACTGTTTCGCACTTACTATGTTTCGGTATCTGCTCGCGCACATTTGACGTGGGCTTACTATCAACTTGAACAATAGACATCCCCTCCTCATGCACGAAATCATCTGCCCCCACTGCAGCAAAGCCTTCAAGATCGACGAGGCGGGGTATGCCGACATCCTCAAGCAGGTGCGCGATGGCGATTTTGAAAAACAGTTGCACGAGCGGCTGGAGCTGGCCGAGCGCGAAAAGCGCGACGCGATTGCCCTGGCCGAGGCCAAGGTTGCCAATGAGCTGCAAAAAGCCGGGGCTGCCAAAGACACAGAGATTCAGGCCCTTAGAGCCCAGCTCGACGCAGGTGACGTAGCCAACAAGCTTGCACTAGCCGAGGCATTGGGCACTATAGAAAAGCAGCGCGATGCCATTGCCAACGAGCTAGCGCAAGCCAAGCAAGACCAGCAAGCGGCGCTCAGGCTGGCCGAGGCCCAGCTGGCCCATGAGCTGCAAAGTGCTGCGGCGCGCAAAGATGCGGAGATTCAGGCCTTGCAGGCCCAACTCGCGGCCGGCGAGGTAGCCCGCAAGCTGGCGGTGGCAGAGGCTTTGGGCGCGGTGAGCAAAGAGCGCGATCAACTGGCCAACGAGCTCGAGCAAGCGCGTAACGCGCAGCAAGCCGCTGCGGAGTTGGCTGCGGCCAAGCTGGCCCATGAGCTGCAGGCGGCTGCCGCCAAAAAGGACGCGGAAATTCAGGCGCTGCAAGCCAAACTGGAGGCCAGCGACACCGCGCGCCAGCTGGCCGTGAACGAGGCCGTGGGGGTGGTCGCCCGCGAGCGCGACGGGCTCAAAAATGACCTGAGCCTCATCACCGTCAAAAACCAGCTGGAAGAAAAAGCCATCAAAGAGCAATTCGCCTTGCAGCTGCGCGACCGTGAAGGCGAGATTGAGCGCCTGCGGGACATGAAAGCGCGGCTATCGACCAAGATGGTGGGCGAGACGCTGGAGCAGCACTGCGAGATTGAGTTCAACCGCATTCGTGCGGCGGCTTTTCAGCGCGCGCATTTTGAAAAAGACAACGACGCCCGCTCCGGCAGCAAGGGCGACTACATTTTTCGCGACATGGACGAGTCGGGCAACGAGATCGTTTCCATCATGTTTGAGATGAAAAACGAGAGCGACGAAACCGCCACCAAAAAACGGAACGAAGACTTTCTGAAAGAGCTGGACAAAGACCGCACCGAGAAGGCGTGCGAATACGCGGTGCTGGTGTCTTTGCTGGAGCCGGAGAGCGAGCTGTACAACAGCGGCATTGTGGATGTGTCGCACCGCTACCCCAAGATGTATGTGGTGCGGCCGCAGTTTTTTGTGCCCCTGATCACGCTGCTGCGCAATGCGGCTTTGAACTCGATGAAATACAAGTCCGAGCTGGCGCTGGTGCGCTCGCAGAACGTGGACATCACCAAATTCGAGACCCAGCTCGACGAGTTCAAGACCGCGTTTGGGCGCAACTGGCGCCTGGCTTCCGAGGGCTTTGAAGAAGCCGTCAAACGCATCGACGAAGCCATCAAGGACCTGGAGAAAACCAAGGAAGCGCTGCACAAGTCCGCCAACAACTTGCGCCTGGCCAACGACAAGGCCGACGACCTGACGATCAAAAAGCTCACCCGCGGCAACCCCACGATGGCGGCCAAGTTTGCGGAATTGGCAGGCCCCATCACCCCAGCGGGCACGGAGTAAAGGCGCATCAAATTGCTTCGATATTGATAGCTGCTTGCGCTTATTTCACCGGCGCTATCGGCCTACTTTGCCTTAAACCCATCCTCTCTCTGCGCTCGCACTGCCAGCACAAACACGGTGTCGATGGCCGCTACATAGCGGTACAGCGCCACATAGCCGCGAGTGGCGCGGCCAATGACGAGTTCGCGTTTGCCGTCTTTCACGGGCCGCCCGATCAGAGGGCTGTGGGTCAGGATTTGGATGGCTTCCAGAATGTCGCCAATGCGCTGAGGCGCAGATGTAGGGTCGAACTGGGCAATGTGTTCAAAGAAACGGTCAAAATCGTCAAAGACTTCCGGGGCCAGTTCTATACGCGTCATGCCCGAGGTCACTTGGCTAATTTGCGTGCGGCGGGTTTGCGTGCGGGTTCACCGTTCGCCCGCGCGGTGAGGTAGGTTTTTGCGGCGTCCCACGCCACGGTTTTGCCGCTGGCTTGTATGTTGGCCCAACGCTGATCGGCCAGCGCGTTAAAAGCGTTGTCCAGCTCCACTTGCTCCACGGTTTGGGAGATCGCATCCAGGATGAAAGCATGCGCAGTTTTACCAGCATGCTGTGCGGCGGCAGCGACGCGGGCTTTGAGCTCGTCTTCAATGCGGATGGTGGTGGTGGACATGCTGCAGTCTCCTTGTTGAGCTGAAATAGTAGCACGTCCGTGCTACATAACTCACTTCACCGGTATAGGCAGCTCCGCCGGCACCGGCACTGCGGTCACGCTGTTTTTGGGGCTGCCTTCGATGATCTTGTCGGAGTACGACATATAGACCAAGGTGTTGCGCTTCGCGTCCACCATGCGCACCACGCGCACGTGTTTGAACAAGAAAGAGGCGCTGGCCTTGAAGACTTCGTCTTGCTTGTCGACCTTTTCTTTGAAGCTGATGGGACCCACTTGGCGGCAGGCGACTGAGGCATCAGACGTGTCTTCTGCCAAGCCCAGCGCGCCGGCGTAGCCGCCGGTTTTGGCGTGCGACAGGTAGCAGGCCACGCCGTTGACGACCGGGTCGTCAAACACATCGACCACCACTTTGTCGTTGGGGCTGAGCAGTTTGAAGGTGGTGCTGACGGTGCCCACAGTTTCGGCGCTGGCGGCCAGCGCAAGGCTGCTAAGCAGCAAGGCGGCTAGTGTTTTTTTCATGACAAACTCCCTTGGTAAAAATGAGGCGGATGCTTCATTGTGTGCCCATTACCAACCCCAGGGAGACTTGCCATGCAGCTCGGCTACACCATCCTCTACGTCCCCGACGTGCCTGCCACGCTCAAGTTTTACGAAGCGGCCTTCGGGCTCACCACCCGCTTTTTGCATGAGGGTGGCGACTACGGCGAGTTGGAGACGGGTAGCACCGCACTGGCGTTTTCAGCCCACCGCCTGATGCAACAGCTGGGCAAGAACCCGCAAGCGGCCAGCCCCACGGCGCCCTGTTTTGAGATTGCACTCTGCACGCCCGATGTGGCCGCTGCGCTGGAGCGCGCCATAGCCGCCGGCGCCAGGCCCATGCGCCCCCTGGAGGTAATGCCCTGGGGCCAGACGATTGCTTATGTGGCCGACATCAATGGCTTTTTGGTGGAGCTGTGCACGCCCATGGGCTGAGCGTGGCGCAAGCGTGCCACGCGGTTTGCTACGGTTTTAATAGCTACCTGCGCAGGCTTTACCTGGGCTAGGTGCCCATTTGGCTTAAATGCGCGGTCAATACCGCCCGCGTCGCCTCGTCCGCCGGGAACACATGCTCCACCCGCAAGGATGCCAGCGTGATGTCTTGCGGGGTGCCGAAGGTGGAAAACATGCTGAAGAAAGACAGCTCGCCGTGCCGCGTGGCAAAGCGGGTGGTGAGCACCGGCGCCATTTGGCGCGGCCACGCTGCCAGCACCCGCTTGCCCAGGCGCTGCTGCATTTGCTGCGCCAACTGCTCGACGCGGGGCAGGATGTCGGGCACCACGCTGGCGTCGTCGCGCATGTGGGCCAGCAGGGCGGGGGCCACTTCTTCGAGGTTGGTGATGTGCAGGGTCATGCCATCGGGGTGCAGCATGGCGTCGATCATGTTTACCGGCGCGCCGGGGGGCAGGTCGGCCACCCAGGGCATGAGGGTGGTGGCCAGCCATTGGGCGCCGCGGTTCATGTGCAGCACGTTCCACGCCGCGTCCATCACCATGGCGGGCATGGGGTCGTGCGCTTGCAGCAGCTGGGCCAGCGCGTCGCGCACCGGGGCGAGCACGGCGTCGGCCAACTCGCTGCCGCGGTAGACCGGGGCAAAGCCGGCCTGCTGCAGGGCCACGTTGCGCAGGGCGAGCGGGGCTTGCAACTCGTGCAGCCAGCTCAGCAGCAGCTCGCGGCTGGGCTGGGCGCGGCCGCTTTCCACAAAGCTCACATGCCGCTGGCTCACGCCCATGCGCAGTGCCAGCTCCAACTGGCTCAGGCGCTTGGATTTGCGCGCGGTTTGCAGGGTGGCTTGCAGGCTGTCGGACTGGGCGTTAGGCGGGTGGATGGTGCTGGTTTCCATGCGGGCATTGAATCACAGCGCTGCGCTTTCGCAATTACCTGCGACGTAATTGCGCACATGCAGGGCGCTGCGCAAACTTGGCTCCGTCAGCGTTGTTTGCTGGCGCCACAACTCAGAAGGAACTCTCATGAACAAGGCTTTGTTGATCTTCGTACTCGTTGTTTTTGGTGCCCTGACCGGCTACACGCTGCTGCACTATGGCGGGCTGTTTGCGTGGCTGGCGTTTTACACACGCGACCCGGCCAGCTGGCAGATTTATGCCGACTTGGTGATCGCCATGTGTTTGCTGCTGGTGTTCATCAGGCGCGATGCGCAAGCCAACGGCCGGCCTTTTGTGCCGTGGGCGGTGTTCTGCCTGTTGGTGGGATCGTTCGGGCCGCTGCTGTATTTCATTACCGCCAAAAAGCGCGCGGCGAATTGAGCTATTCGGGGGGGAAGTCGGGGGGCAGTCCCGCAGGTGCGGTCGGGTGCGGTGCTTTCTGGTAGAACTCTGCTCGGCCATGGCACACAACAAAGGAGACTCCCATGTTCAGTCACGTCATCCTCGGTGTTAACGATCTTGAAGCCTCGCGCAAGTTTTACGACGCGCTTTTGGGCACCTTGGACATCAAGCCCGGTGTCCACAACCACAACGGCGAGGCCGGGCGCTACTTTTACCGCACGGCGACCGGGCTATTCGGGATCACCACCCCCATCAATGGCGAGCCGGCCACCCCCGGTAACGGCAGCACTATCGGCTTTGCCATGAGCAGCACAGAGCAGGCCGATGCGTTTCACGCAGCTGGTGTGGCCAATGGCGGCATTACCTGCGAAGACCCGCCCGGCTGGCGCAATGGCCCCTCGGGCAAGCTCTACCTGGCCTACCTGCGCGACCCGGACGGCAACAAGATCTGCGCACTGTTTCGCCCGCCTAAGGTGTAAATAGAGCCGGATTCACAGATACGGGGAGAACACACCATGCAGCGACGACACCGTCTTTTGGCATTGGCGGCCTGCTGCTTGGGCACCATGGGGAGTGGCGCCACGCACGCGATGGAGCTGGCGACACACGGCAATACCCTCATTCTTTCCGGGCCTGTGGTGGGCACCGAACTGGTTATGGTGAAAGACGCCTTTGCTGCCAACCCGAAGATTGATTTGGTGGTGTTGCGCAATTCGCATGGCGGTGATGCGTGGACCGGCTATCGCGTCGGCGAGTTCTTGCGCGATGTTGGCGTTACCACTGCGGTGTCGGGCTATTGCATTTCGTCATGTTCACGCATGTTCCTCGGTGGCAAATACCGGCTGTTTACCGACGACTACCCGGCGGACCGCACCTTGGTGGGCTTCCATGGGCACTACGGTGCAGATGGCAATCTGGACCGCGCTGCCGTGCAAAAAAACGGGCTCTATGCGTGGACCCTGCGCTACTCCGATGGAAAAGGTGACCCGGATCTGGTCAAGCGCTGGATATCCATCGAAAAGAACAGGGGCGCAGCGAATTTCTTTCATCCCGATCTGGGTGCACGCTTGGGCAACAGCGTGTTTTTCTGTGACGGTTTGACCCCACAGAACCCCACCAGCTGCGAGCCCATCGCAACCAACGCGCTGGAACGCGGGGTGATAACGGATGTTCGGCGCGTAGCCAGTCCGGACCAGGGCTTGCTGCCCGGGCGCCAACGGGCGCTGCAGTTTCCGCCCAGCGGATATGCCGCACTGGCAGACCTTGGCAAGCTACCGCTGGAGTCTGCCGCTGGCACAGAGCAATACCAACGCTATCTGCAAGCAAAACCGCCAAGGGCGTTTGCCGTGGCACCCACCCGCCAGCATTGGGGATGGGTGTCGGGTGGCACGGATGATGTGAACGCAGCAGCCCTGAAACGCTGCGAGGAGCGTGCCAAACAAGCCTGCACCTTGTACAGCGTGGATGACAACGTGGTCTATCACTAAGCCAGACTCTCCACCCGCAACACACTGGCATAGCCCAGCACGGTGGGCCAGGCCTCTATCGCTTGCAAGGCGGGGCGCAAAGTGCGCAAGGCCAGCGGGGCGGTTAGCAACACCAGGCAGCGCAGCTCGGAGTCGCTGGGGTGGGGGTGTTGCGCCATGCGCTGTACCTGCACGCCGTCAGCGGCCAGCTGCTGCAACACACGGGGCACGGTAGCGTCCGGGCGGCTCAGGTCCAGGCGGACATAAAAGGCGCTCTCCACATCGTCTGCGCCCACGACCGGCAGGCCGGGCTGCACTCCGCTGGCAAAGCCGAGTGCGGGCACCCGCTGCGCCGGTGCGAGGCTGGCACTGCGGGCTAGGTCTACCAGGTCGGCAATCACTGCCGAGCCGGTTTGCTCGGCCCCAGCCCCGGCGCCGTAATACAAGGTAATGCCCGCCGCATCGCTCTTGACCATGACGGCGTTCATGCTGCCATGCACCTGCGCGAGCAAATGGCTCTCAGGCAGCAAGGTGGGGTGCACCCGCAGCTCCAGCCCAGTGCCGCGGCGCTTGGCAATGCCCAGCAGCTTGAGGCGGTAGCCCAGTTGCTCGGCAAAGGCGACATCAGCCGCGTCTACCGCGGTAATGCCTTGCACCTGCACTTGCGGGAATTGCGGCAACGTGCCGAAGGCGTTAGCGGCCAGCAGGCTGAGCTTGTGCGCGGCATCGGTGCCCTGCACATCCAAGGCGGGGTCGGCCTCGGCGTAGCCCAGGGCTTGGGCCTCGGCCAGCGCGGCGGCAAAGCCCAGCCCCCGCTCGCGCATGGCCGACAAAATGAAGTTGCTGGTGCCGTTGATGATGCCGGCCACCCACTCGATGCGGTTGGCGGTCAGGCCTTCGCGCAGCGCCTTGATGATCGGAATGCTGACCGCTACCGCACCCTCGTAGGCCACCACCACGCCACGGGCTTGGGCGGCGGCAAAGATCTCGGTGCCGTGCTCGGCGAGCAATGCCTTGTTGGCGGTGACGATGTGTTTGCCGTGCGCAATGGCTTGCAGCACCAGGCTGCGGGCCAGCCCGGTGCCGCCCATGACCTCGACCACCACATCGACCTCAGGGCTGCAGACCAAGGCTTGCGGGTCGTCGGTCAGCAGCGGGGTGCCCGGCTGCTCGCCCAGCACGGTGCGGGCCCTAGCCAGGTTGCGCACGGCCACCATGCGCACCTCGATCCGGCGGCCGGCGCGGGCGGCAATCAAGGCCGCGTTGCGCTGGAGCACCGCATAGGTGCCGCTGCCCACGGTGCCGAGCCCGAGCAGGCCTACGCGCAAGGGGGCGGGCGCAGCAGGCGGTGCCGTGCCGGCCGGGCTGCTGGCAGAGAGGGAGAAGTGGTCTTGGTACATAAGGTGTCTTCCGGAACAGTTGCGGGCCCGGCTGCCGGGGCCGGTTCGCTCTGCGGGAGGTACACCAGGTGGCAGCCGGAACGGCCACCTGCACGACTCAGGTGGCCGTGGTGGTAATGGTGGTAATGCTGCGCACGGCCTCGCCCGGCAGGGCACGCGCCAAAGCGCGGTGGGGGTTCAGGCAAAAAGTGCACAACATGGGCCGGAGCATAGCACAGACAAAGTGCTCCGCGCGGAGCAAATTAAAACTATGCCACCGACCGTGCAAACGTCACATCGAAGGTGTTTTTCTGGATGTCATGGAGCGTCGGGTCGGTGCCGGCCCACAGCACCAGCACCGGGCCGGGCAAGTCCAGCGAGCGCTCGAGGCTGCGGCACAGCGCATAGCGCTCGCCATCGGGCAGGCCGGGCAGCTCCACAAACAGGATGTAGCAGCGGCGGTAGGCAAACTCTTGGAGGTTTTTGCGCACCAGCCAAGCGCGGCGCAGGGGCTTACAGCGCGCCAGATCGGCCTGCAGTTCGCCGGTCTCAAAGTCGTTGAGGTCGTGGCGGGTGATGGACTGGAAATACGGGGTGTCGACCATCTCGTTCCAGGCGCGTTGCTCGGCCTCGTCGGCCTGCTTGAGGCGGGCACGCCATTGCTTGAGCAGCGGGTCATAGGGCTGGCCTGCGGCCACCAGCGGCTCCAGCATCTGCACCGCGGTGCTGGCCGCCCACCAGGTGCTGGCGGCATGGACCTCGACCAAGCGGTTGAGCCCATCGAGGCGGCCGGCTACATCGGTGTCAGGCAGGGTGCGCACCATGCCGCGCAGGGCGCCCGGGTGGTTGGGCGCCAACTGCAGGGCGCGGGCATAGCAGTCGCGCACGTCGGCGGTGGCGTTAAGCCGGCGCTTCAGGTCGCCGAGCTGGGCGAGCTCATCGGCGTTGTTGCGCAAGAGGCTGGCTTGCAGGGCTTGGACCCGCTCTTCGACCCGGCGCAAATAGGCGTGGTGAAGCTTCCAGTCGGAGGCGTTGTCGCGGCACCATTGCTGGTCCATGCGCTGGAGCCAGGTGTTGGCGCTTGCGCCCAGCAGGTCGATCGCCGGTTTGGCGGACCACTGGGGCAGCTCTTTACGCGCGCCCATGGCCTCGAGCCGGTCGCGCAGCACGGGGTGGGTGTCGTCAAGGTTGCTCATTTCCTTGAGGGATTGGCGGAGCGCGTCGCGGGCAAAGTCGTCGCGCACCGGTTGGGTGAGCAGCACCCGCATGGCCGAAAACGGCCCCATGGGCTGGAGGCTGCGCCCTGCCGATGCCCAGTGCAAAGGCCAGAACTCGCGGCCCAGCCAGGCGCCTTTGACGGCGATTTCGGCCAGGGCGGCGCCAGTTACATCGCGCCCCAACAGCTTGCAGGCGATGCGGTCGGCCTCGTACTCGTCTTGCCGGGCCAGCGCAAAGGTTTTGGCCATGAACCGCGGAAAGTACCAGCGCAGAAAGGTCTGGGTGGCGTGGGCCATGAGGCCTGCATCTTCTTCCATGCTTTCGTAGAGCTTGGTCCAGCTCATGCGGGTGCGGTAGATCCAAGCCGCAAACTGGCCGTGGCCGCCGCGCAGGTGGCCGTATTCGTGCGCCATAACCGCCAGAAACCGCGGCCGGTCCAGCGCGAGCAGCAGGGGCAGGCCGATGGTCAGGTAGTTGGTGGCGCCGCCCAACAAGCCGAAGCGGGGCAACTGGCTGATGCTGGCGTTGAAGCTGGAATCGAGCAGCACATGGTGGATGGGCGGGCCCTGGGTTTTTTTGCGGATGCGCTCCAGCGCCTCAAACAGCAAGGGGGCGTCGGCAGGGGTGAGCGGGCTGCCTTCGGGCGCCTCCAGGCGCAGCCACAGTGCGCGCACGCTGCTCCAGAGCAAACCCACCCCGGAGAGCAGCAGCATGACCCAATATCCTTTGACTGGCCCCTGCAACAGCGCTTTGCCCGACATGACCAGCAGCACGATGGCCAAGACGAAACACAACACCACCCACAAGTAGCCCAGCGCCGCAAACCGCGCCAGGCTGCGGCGGTAGGCGCCACTGTTTTCTGCGCTGGCGTGTTCGCTCAGGCGCACTAGATGTATGAAGTCGGCTTTGTCCATCGCGCTCCCTTTTTTGGTAGATGCTAGCGCGGCGCCGGGCCCCTCTAGCGGCTGATGTGCTCCAGATTGCCGGCGCAAATGGCCCTGAAGCCGCCCGAGATGCGGGTGTCTTGCGCGGCAGCACTCCAAAAGCTGCGGGCCAGCGCCAGAGCTTGCGGCCATTCGGCCAGGATGGCGGCGGTGGGCTGCAAGGGGCGATCCGCCAGATTACGGGGCACCACCTCGCCGCCTACCGGCGCGTAAAGCATGGGGAGCATGTCGTAGGCGGGTGCAAGGGCCCAATCGTCGTCGTCGAGCAGCAAAGAGATGTTGCCGTAGTGCCGGTTGGTGTTGGCAATCAAGACGCCAAAGGCCTCGAGCAGGCGCAGGGTGCGCGCGTCGGCGGGGCGCAGCAGCTGGCGCTCTTGCATGCGGTTGGCCGTGGCGCCCCAGTTGTCCATGGCGCCGACGTATTCGGCGTCGTACACCATTAGCGACACCATGCCGATACGGCCCAGCCCCAGCGGGTTGGCGGGGCCGAGGGGCGTGCGGTCAAAGCGCTCGACCTCGAGAAACACCCGGCCCGCCGCGGTGCTGATGCGGCTGGCCGCAGCGGCAATGCCTGCGCTGGCCAGGGTTTGCAAAGCCAGGTGCTCGCACACCAGCAGATCGCGGGTGCGCTGGTCGGTGGGGGCATCGCCTGCGGGTGAAAACTTGACCAGCACATGGCGGGCGCCCTCGCCGGGTGCGGTACCGGGCGCGGCTGCATCGCCCTGCACGATCGTGCAGAACTTGGGCTGCTCACCGCCGGCGGATGAGCCGCCGATGCTGCCTTGCATGGCGGCCTCGGCCAAGGCGGGGTAGTCCGCAGGCGATGCCACACGGCTGGCGCGCTGCGGCAGGGTGTGGAAGCGGGCAAACGCCGCTTCGCCCACCACGAGGTTGCCGGGCAGGTCGTCGCCACACAGGGCGAGGGCGCGCAAGACGTCGTCATCGCTCCAGAAGCGGGGGTCGTTGCCGAGCTGCAGCTCGGGGTGGGTGGTCGCAAAAGTGCGGCCCATGAAGCCTTGGGGGCGCATGTCGTCCAGAAACCAGGGCAGGCCGTCAAAGCGGGCGCTGAGGCCGTCTTCTTCATCCACCCACACGGCGCCACTGGCGAGCGGCACCATGCGGGCAAAGGGGCTGGGCTGGCCGTGGGCGTTGATGCGCATGACCGGCACAGTGCGGCCGACATCGCGCACGGTGCGCGGCAGCACATAGCGTTGCTTGCGGGCGGCACCCACTTTTTGCACCTCGCCCGACTGGATCAGCGGCGCGAGTGCGCGCGACACCGTGGGCTGGCTCACCCGCAACACCGCTTGCAGCTCGGCGCTGCTAAGCGCCCCGCCTTGGCGGCGCAAGGCTTGCACGATGGCGTGGGAAAGGTCGCTAGCGGCAGGCATGAATGATTATATGAATAGATTTATTTTCCATTAAACCTTTTAAATCATGTGCTTAGGCGTTTATCTGCATAGATTTATCCTACAGTGCAGGCGGCTGTGATTGGCACCCGGCGCAAGGCCAGCGACAATCGGGCGCATGACTGACAAATACAAAGCCGCGGCCGAAGCCCGCGAAGCCGCACTCTGCGAACCCTGCCGCGGCATCCAACGCAACTGGCGACGTGCGCCCGGCCACGCCGAACTGGTGCAAACCCAAAACTGGAAAGAAGAGCGCGGCGGCAAACCGGTGACCATCACCCGCTGGCGCTGCGACCGCTGCGCCAGCACCTGGGATTACGAAAACGACAAGAACAACCAGCAGGCCGGCTGGTCGCTGCCCTCGCGCTAAAGCGCCTTTCAGCCCGCACGGTTCAAGCGGGCTTGGCGGGGGCGGTCACAATCGGTAGATGAAAGCTCCCCCCGCCTCCAGTCCCTCATGGAAGAAGGCCTCATCGACACTGTGGTGCGCCAGCTCATGAGCGGCAAAGAGGCCATGGTGTTTGTGGTGCGCAATGGTGAGCACACCTTGTGCGCCAAGATTTACAAAGAAGCCACCCACCGCAGCTTTCGCCAGGCGGTGGACTACACCGAGAACCGCAAGGTCAAAAACTCACGCTCCGCCCGGGCCATGGCCAAGGGCAGCAAGTTTGGCCGCCAGGAGCAAGAAGCCGCTTGGCAAAGCGCCGAGGTAGACGCGCTCTACCGCCTGGCTGCAGCCGGTGTGCGGGTGCCGCAGCCCTATAACTTTCACGATGGTGTGCTGCTCATGGAGCTGGTCACCGACGCCCATGGCGACGCCGCGCCACGCCTGAACGATGTGGCCTTTACACCCGAACAAGCCCTCACCCACCACGCCACGCTGATCGGCGAGGTGGTGCGCATGTTGTGCGCGGGGGTGGTGCACGGGGATTTGTCGGAGTTCAATATCTTGCTGGCGAACACCGGGGTGGAAGCGGGCGGGGTGGATGTGCCGGTCATCATTGACCTGCCACAGGCGGTGGATGCGGCGGGCAACAACCACGCCCAGCGCATGCTGATGCGCGATGTGGGCAACCTGCGGGATTTTTTCGGGCAGTTTGCACCCGAGCTGCTAACCACCGAATACGGCCCCGAGATCTGGAGCCTGTACCAGGCCGGCATGCTGACCAACGACACCCCGCTCACCGGCCGCTACGAGCGCCAACATGCCGATGTGGACATGCTGGCGGTGCTGCGCGAGATTGACGACGCCCGCGCCGAAGACGCCGCACGCCGGCTGCGCATGGCCGGCGGCTAATGGCAGCGTAACGGTCTCCCCGCGCTGGGGGCCGCGATAGCCGATACCAAACAGTCCGGAAGCCCCTAGAGACTGCAGCCCGCATGATGTCTCTACGCGATGCGGTTTAATCGCGGGTTTCCATTTCCGAAGAATGCCCCAATGAAATACAAAATGGCTCCCAACTCACTGTTTGCGATCTTGCTGCGCAACCCGTGGTGGTACAGCGTTTTGATTGCAGGCGTCATCAGTGCGATGTGCGCCGCTCTGATGCCCAAGGACCTGGTCGTGTTTGGCATCATCGGCACGTTCCCGTTCTTGGTGATCGCGGCAATGGCACTCAAGCGGCAATGGAACACCCCGTCTGCGGCAGCCGTAGAGGCCGAGACAGCGCGCTTGGCAGGCTTGTCGTGGCGAGAGTTTTCCGCAGAGTTAAACGCCAAATTCGTTAAGCAGGGATATAGCGTGACGCGTTTGGGGGCCAACGCCTCGGGGAGTGCGGCCGACTTTCGTTTGGAAAAGGCAGGACAAGTCACCCTGGTCGCTGCCAAACGCTACAAAGCGGCCACCCACGGGGTGGAGCCGCTCGAAGCCTTGGTGGCCCAGAAAGAAGCGCTGGGTGCGGACTTTGCGGTCTATGTGTGCTTGGGCTCTGTGAGCCCGCAAGCGGCCAAGTTCGCCAAGGACAAGGCCATCCAACTGGGGCTCTGAAGCACACAGCGCTTCAGCTGCGGGCTTAGCCCAAGTGTTTGCCGAAGAAATGCAGCGTGCGGTCCCACGCCTGCTGGGCCCAGACCGGGTCGAACTGGGTGGCGGGTGTGCGGCTGGGGCCCACAGCGGTTTCGTTGGCAAAAGCGTGGTGGGCCAGATAGCGGTGAAACTCAAAGCCCACACCCGCGGCGGTGAGCTTGGCCTCCAGGCCGTCTACGGTGTCGATAGCAAAGAACTGGTCTTGGGTGGCCCAGTGGCCTTGTAACGGCGCTTTGATTTTGCTGGCGTCGATGTAGTCGAGCGGCGGGCAGCCGTACCAGACCACAGCCGCATCAATATCCGGTGACTGGGTCACGCCCAGGAGTGTGAGCGCACCGCCCATGCAGAAGCCGGTGAGGCCGACTTTGGGGGCGCGAGTTTTCATGAACTGCACCGCACCGGTGATGTCTTGGCCGGCGGCGTCGCCAAAATCGAGCGCGGTCATGAGGTGGTGGGCTTCTTCGGCCTCAACGGTGGATTTGCCGCGGTAGAGGTCTGGCACCAGCGCCTGGAAACCCGCCAGGGCCAGCCGGTCGGCGACGCCGCGGATCTGGTCGTTCAGACCCCACCACTCCTGGATGACCACGATGGCCGGGGCGTTGGGTGCTTGGGCCGGTACGGCCAGATAGCCTTGCACGGCTTTGCCGTCGGGCCGCTGAAATTCAACCATGGTTCCCATTGCTGCTCCTGCTGTGTAAAAAAACGATGCCGCATTTTTACCGCGGCACCGTGACCGAGCGCGGGTACAGGTTATTCGGAGCGGAGCAAGAAGCGCGCAAGCAGGATGCGCAGCATTTCGACCTTGTAGGGCTTGGCGAGGTGCTCGTCCATGCCGGCTTCGAGGCAGTCGGCGCGGTCGCGGTCCATCGCGTTGGCGGTCATGGCGATGATAGGGGTGCGGGGCCGCTGCTCCTGGCGCTCCCACGCGCGCATGGCGCGAGTCGCCTCGAGGCCGCCCATGACGGGCATTTGAACGTCCATCAAGATCAGGTCCCAGTGGCCCCCCTTGAACAGGTCCAGGCCCTCTTGCCCATTCTCGGCAAGCACCACCTCGTAGCCCCACTTGCTCAAGAGGGTGATGGCCAGTTTTTGGTTGATCGGGTGGTCCTCTACCAGCAGGATGCGGCAAGGTGCGCCGGGAAGTGCAGGCTCTGTGTTTGCGGGGGTGCTTGGCACGGGTGGCGCAGATACCTCTGGGGTGTAGACCACCGCTGGGCCCTGCTGGGCAGGCTGCAGTGGCATCGTGAAATAGAAGGTGCTGCCCATGGAGGGCGCGCTCTCGACCCAGATGCCGCCGCCCATCAGCTCGACCAGGTTTTTGCAGATGCTCAAGCCCAGCCCGGTGCCGCCAAAGCCCCGGGTGGTAGACGCATCGGCCTGGCTGAAGGACTCAAAAATGTGTTTCTGGGTGGCTGCCGACATGCCGATGCCGGTGTCGCTCACCGCAAACTGCAGCTCTACCGTGCCATTGGGCAAACGGGTGGAGCGGAGCGTGACGCGGACCTGCCCCTCCGAGGTGAATTTGATGGCGTTGTCCACCAAGTTGCTCAGCACTTGGCGGATACGGCCGGGGTCGCCACGCAGAACGGTGGGTAAGTTAGTGGGCCAGAGGTATTCGAGCGCGATGTTCTTGGCTTCAGCCCGCGCGATGAGGGGGCGCAAGATGTCGTTGAGGGTTTCTAGCACCGAGAAATCGATGTGCTCGATGTGCAGTTTGCCGGCTTCGATCTTGGAGAAATCGAGCAGGTCGTTCAGGATGACCATCAGGGTCTGCGCCGAGCCTTTGACAGTGGTCAGGTAGTCGCGCTGCTGGGGGGAGAGGTCGGTGTCGAGCGCGAGCTCGGTCATGCCGATGACCCCGATCATCGGGGTGCGGATCTCGTGGCTCATATTGGCCAGAAACTCGCTTTTGGCATTGTTGGCCTGCTCGGCGGCGCGCTTGGCGTGGCGCAGCTCCCGCTCGGTGCGGGTTTTGTAGGCCATCATGGCGATCACCGAAGCGACCAGAATCAGGCCGAAGAAGAAGGTGGCGTCAGTGACGTAGCTTTTGGCGACCAGCTCGGCCTTGTCCAGCGGCACAGTGACGTAGAGGGCGCCCAAGAGCTCGTTTTGCTTCCATTGCTTGCCGGGGGTGATGCCTTCTGCAGTCCGGCGGGCCAGGATGTCGGGGCGCTTTTCGTAAGCGTTGTGGCATGCCACGCACGACATGTCGGAGGCGGGGTCGGCCTTGAGGTAGCGCAGCACCCGGATACCGTCTTGCTCGTCGATACGGCTGATGACCCGCCACTGCACCAAATCAGGCGGGGCCGATTTTTCTTGGGTTTCGAGCTGTGGCCAGGCCCAGCGCAGAAAGTCGTCGTTCAGGCCTTGGCCGGGGTCCAGGTTCCATTTGCTGACGGGACGGTAGGCAAACAGGTTGTCTGTGCTCTGGCTGGCGGCTTGCGCCATTTGCTTCAAGAACTGCGCCGGAATCGGCACATGGCCGGGCATGGTGAGAAAGTTTTCACTGGGGCCCGAGCCATCACGGCGTAGCTTTTCAGCAATCTCGCGGGAATACACCGTGCGGGCGGTAGCGGCCTGGCTGGCGACCACTTGCGCGATCGACAGCGCCTGGTGGTCTACGGTTTTTTGTACCGTGTTACGGACCACCAGATAGCCCAGCGCAAAGGCCAATAAAAGTAACGCTACCAGAAACAAGTAGCCACTCGAGATACGCCAAGGTCGCGAATTTGACATCGGTCACATTATGTCGGAGAGGCATCCAAAACATGGCGGACGCTGGCGACTCAAGTCTGGCGTGCGCGGCGCATGGCGTCGAGCTTGGGTTTCAAATAGAAGCCCATGAAAAACCCAATCAGCAGCCCGATAGGCAGCGAGCGGCTGAAGGCCTTCCACCAGTAGAGCGGCAAGGTGGCGTCCCACGGGCTGTTGATCAGCGAGATCACGAGCGCCAGCAGGCTTTCAATGGCCAATGAGCTCAGCAGCGACACCACCACCTTGCCCCAGAACGGGCGCAGCGTGGGCGCCACCACGGCAACCAGTTTTTCGAGTTGGGCGATGCCCAGCAAAATCAGCGGAAGCATCACCAGGCAGGTGGCAAAGTTGCGCGCCCACAGTGCTGCAAACGGGGCACCGGCTGCGGCATTGGCCCAAGTCATGAAGGCGCTGAGCAACAAAGCGATCGTAGGCAAGATGAGAACGGGCGGTGGAATTTTGCGGAAGGCAGAAGTAGGCATGGAAGCGTTAATAGTTGACAATATCAACATTGTAGAAATATTGGTTGATAAAGTCAACCATATAGCGCCATGCCGACCACACCGACTTCCACGCCCCCCACGCCTGCCCCCGCCGAGACCTCGTTAACAGTCGCCACGTTTGTGGCCTTCATGACGGCTTCGGGCCATGCCCAGCAAATCCTCAAGGCCCGCATGCTCGCAGCCGACGTTGAGCAGGGCCTGGGCCCGCTGCATTTGCACGCGCTGTGCCTGTGTCAGCGTAGCCCCGGGGCTACCCAGCAACAGTTGGTGCAGTCCATGGGGCGGGACAAGGGCCAGATGGCCCGCCTGATCCGCGAGCTGGAAGACCGGCAACTGCTGGTGCGCACCCCCGATGAGCGGGACCGCCGGGTGTGGCGCCTGAGCCTGACGCCGGAGGGTGCACAAAAAAGCGCCTGGTTTCTGGCTCTCGAGGCCACACTGGCAGAAGACCTGTTTGGCGCGCTGGACGAGGCGGAGGCCGCGTCTTTGTATGCGGTCTTGCAGACGGTGCAAGCTCGCATGAACGGATGGGAACCCCATGCATAAGCCGGTTCCCGCAGAACCCCATGCGGTGTCGCGCCTGCGCGCTGCACGCCTGGCCCGCAGCAGCAAACCGTTTCTGGCGCGCGGCGGCATGAAGGGTGAACGGTGCCCAGGCTGCCGCATCAACCCGGCGCACTGCATTTGCGCGTTACAGCCCCGAATGCAGGCGCGCGCCGGGGTGTGCCTGATCATGGCGGATATTGAGCCTCTCAAACCCAGCAACACGGGTTGGCTGATTGCCGATGTGGTGACAGACACCTATGCCTTCGGCTGGGCGCGCACCGAGGTCGACCCCGCCTTGCTAGCCCTGCTGGCAGACCCGCAGTGGCTGCCGGTGGTGGTGTTCCCCGGCGAGTTTGTGACGCCGGGGCGGGTGATGAACACCTTGCCACCGCCGGCATTGGTGCCAGAGGGGGCAGACTCCGGACCTGCCAAACGGCCTCTGTTTATCTTGCTCGATGCCACCTGGCCGGAAGCGCGCAAGATGTTCCGCAAGAGCCCTTACCTCGACCGCTTCCCGGTGCTCAGCTTGCAGCCCGAGCAGATCTCGCGCTACAAGTTGCGCCGATCCCGCAGAGAAGACCACTTTTGCACCAGTGAAGTGGGGGCCCTGTGCCTAGAGCTGGCCGGCGAGACCCGTGCCGCCCTGGTGCTGGAGGCCTGGCTGGAGGTCTACACCCACCACTACCTGCAGGCCAAGCACCAGCTCCCCCCGCACCTCGACACCCCGGCGCACCTCGCGTTACAACACTTGGCGCAAGAAGCTTCACCGGCCGGTGGATAATCCGCTCCTGTTTTGATAGCTACTCGCGCACTTAGAACCTGCGCCAGAGGCCGATTTGACTCTAAAACTTGGAGAACCCTGCCATGCCGCACTTGGTTGTTTTGTACACCGCGAATCTCGACCGTGAGGCCGATATGTCCGGCCTGTGCCGCAGTTTGTGCGACACCATGCTCGCCCAGCGCGACGAGAGCGGCAAACAAGTCTTCCCCACCGGAGGCACCCGCGTCCTGGCCTACCCGGCTGCACACAGTGCTGTGGCTGATGGCAAGGGCGACTACGGTTTTGTGTACATGAACCTGCGTATGGCCAAGGGCCGCAGCCCGGTGGTGCACCAGCAAATGGGCGAGGCCCTCAAGGCCACCGCCGGCACTTATCTGGCGGCGGTGTTAACCAGCAAACCCTTGGGCATTACGGTGCAAATCGATGAAGGCCACGAGGTGTTTGACGGCAAGCACAGCACCCTGCACCCCTTGTTTAACAAGGCCTGAGGCATGGCGCTGCCACAACACCCCGCACTGTCACCCGCTGCCCCCGACCTCACACACATCGTGAAGGTGCAACTCACCACCGGCTTGCTGCTGGCGGCGATTGCCTTCCCCTGGGTCAGCCCGCTGTCCTGGGGACCCAACCCTGACATGCTGCAGCGCTTGGGCACAGCGGGCAGCTGCGCGTTGTTTTTGCTGGTGTGGGCCGTGGGCGGGCACCGCATGCCGCGCGCGAGCCTGGTGGCGACGATGGCCTGGGGCTGGCTGCTCGCTGCACTGCTCAGCGCCAGCATGGCCTGGATGCAGTATTTCGGGGCGGTGGATCCAGGCTGGTCGGATTGGATCATGCAGACAAGCCAAGGCACAGCATTCGCCAATCTGCGCCAGCGCAACCAGTTTGCGACACTCACCTCCATCGGCTTGCTCAGCCTGCTGTGTTTGGCACATAGGCCGGCGAATGCGGCCCCACTGGCCCTGCCGGCCTTGCGCACGGCAGCGATAGGGGCTGCGGTGTTGTTACTGGCTGGGGGTAACGCGGCCAGCAGCTCCCGCACGGGAGCTTTGCAATGGATATTGATTGCTGCGGTGGCGTGGTTCTGGAACTGGCGCAGCACAGACGCAGGCAAGGGCACCGCTTGGCGCTGGAGCCTGTGGGCGCTGGCGGCCTACCTTGCTGCCAACGTGGCGCTGCCCTACGCCTTGCAATCACTCACAGGGCAAGTCCCTGCCAATGCATTCGCGCGTTTTTCAGAGGACGCAGGCTCCCAAAGCCGCATGATTCTGTGGGCCAACGTAATGGAGTTGATCACGGTGCACCCGTGGACGGGCTGGGGCTGGGGGGAGCTGAAGTTTGCCCACTTCATGCACCCCTATGCCGGTGCGCGGTTCAGTGAAATTCTGGACAACGCGCACAACCTGCCCTTGCAATTGGCGGTGGAGCTGGGGCTGCCGGCTGCGACCCTGCTGTGTGGTGGCGCGCTGGTTTTGGCGGCCCGCGCCAAGCCGTGGCGCGCACAGCACCCTACTACCCAGTTGGCTTGGGGTGTGCTGCTGGTCATCGGGCTGCACAGCCTGCTGGAGTATCCCCTGTGGTACGGGCCGTTTCAGGTTGCGGCCCTGTTGGCGGTGGGCATGTTGTGCACTGCACAGCACCTGCAAGGGACCGGCCTGCAAAGAAACGGCCTTCGGTTGGTGGCCTGTGGTCTGGCGGGTGCATTGATTGCAATCACCGCCTTCACCGGTTGGGAGTATTCGCGGGTGAGTCAGCTTTATATGCATCCCCAGGCGCGCAGCCCTGAGCTGAAAGACAACACCTATGAAAAAGTCAAAGACGCGGTGCTGTTTCGCAGCGCAGTGCAGTTTGCGTATGTGACCACCACACCAGTAACGCCGGAGACGGCTCGCGCGCTGTACACCGCTGCGCTGCAAACCATGCACTACTCGCCCGAACCAAGGGTGATCGAGGTGCTGCTGGAAAGTGCGGCCCTGCTGGGCTTGGAGAGCCCGCTAACCGCCCACATCCGCGAGCGGGGCAAAGTGGTCTACCCGCCGCGCTAACTGCCCTTTGTGTCTGCCGCTGCGCGGCGGCTGAACCACCAGCCCTCGAGGCTGTACACCCCTAGGGCAGCCCAGATCAGGCAAAAGCCGATAGCCCGGGCCGCCTCGAAGGGTTCGCCATAAAGCCACACACCAATCAGCAGTTGCAGGCTGGGGGAGATATATTGCAGGATACCCATAGTGGCCATGGACACCCGGCGCGCACCGGCGGCAAACAAGAGCAAGGGCACCGCGGTAAACGGGCCGGCCAGTAGCAGCCAGCCGATGTCCGACACACTGCCCTGGACCAAGGCGCCCTGCCCCTGCAGGCCCCACCAGAGCAGCAGGCCGCCCGCTACCGGTGCGAGCACCAGCGTCTCCAACGTGAGGCCTTCCAATGCGCCCAGAGCGCCCACTTTGCGCAGCAAGCCGTAGAACCCGAAAGTGACAGCCAACACCAGCGCCACCCACGGCACATGGCCCGAGAGCAGGGCCAGCCAGAGCACGCCGGCGGCCGCCACAGCCACCGCAATCCATTGACCAGGGCGCGGGCGCTCGTGCAAAAACACAAAGCCCAGCCCCACGTTGACCAGCGGCAGGATGAAATAGCCCAGGCTGGCGTCAAGCACATGGCCGTTTTGCACCGCCCACACGTATACCAGCCAGTTCACCCCCAGCAGCACGGCCGAGAGGGCAAACGCGCCCATCACTTTAGGGGTGCGCCACACCGCACCCAACCAGGCCCACTGGCGGCGCATGGCCAACACGGCAAGCAAAAGCACCATGCACCAGACGGTGCGGTGCATCACCACCTCCAGGGCGGGGATGGCGGAGAGTTGCTTGAAATAAAGCGGGAAGAGCCCCCAGGCCAGGTAGGCCAGGGCTGCATAAAGAACACCAGGTTGCATGCGGCGAGCTTACCCGCCCCGGGACTCAGGGCCCGCCGAGCAAGGCTAGCTTGAGCTTGGCATCGGCCGGGCGTTCGCCGAAGTAGTTGTACATCAGGCAGGCAAAGAACTCCGGCTCGGAAATCTCAGCGGCCACCTTGTTGTTGATGCTGATGACGGTCGCTTTGGCAGGAATTTCGTCCACGGTGAACATTTCTCCGACACCCATCTTTTTCTTGTCAGCAAAGAGCTCGCCCAGCTTGATAAGGCCGGGTATGCATTTGCCGAACTGTTCGCGCGGAAGGTTGTCACTCATCACCTGGGACATGGTTTTACCCAGGGTCGTGGCATCGATTTCGCGCACAAAACTCACCTTCAGACGCTTGGGGCCTTTGGTGGCATAGACCTCTGCAGGGGTTCTGGCCGGGGCCGCCAAATACAAGCCCGCCGCATAGACCTTGAAGACAAACTTGGACCGCACACCGGCGCCATTTAGCTTGAGTGCGGTGCCGGCCACCTGGGCTTCTTTCTCAAAGACCACGCCCTCGACGGTAACGCCACCGGTCGGGGCCGCGGTTTGCGCAGTGGCGGCAGAGGCCAGAAAAAGAGACACCAGCACCGCTGCCAGTACGCGGGGAGCATAGATCGTCATTACGGTGCGTTCTCCGGGGGTGAGCGGCGCAATACCAGAAATCCGAAGGCGGTTGCCGTGAGATACATGCTCACCGAGTAAATAGCGGCTGGCAGACCTAACTGCAGATTGCCCAAGACCGATAGCGCCACAAAAATCGCCAAGGTGGAGTTGTGGATACCGATCTCAAAACTCACCGCCGTGGCCAACGGCTTGGCAAGCCCTGCTGCCCGTGACAGGTAGTAGCCGACCAGCAAGCTGGCCAGGTTGGAGGCCAACACCACAGGGCCGAGGCTGTTGATGGATGCGGTGAGTGCGCTCCACTCTTTGACGATGGCAATCAACGAAAACGCAGCCAGCACCACCGCGCTGAACGCCTTCATGGGCGAACCCATGCGCTCACTGAAACCGGGCTGGCGGTGCCGCACCACCATGCCGATGAGCACCGGCACCATCACAACACCCACCACCTCCAGCACCTTGCCGAACTGCAGGGGAACCACCTGGCCCGTCTGCAAGTAGGTGGCAATGGCCCAGTTGGCAATGAGGGGGAGGCTCACAATGGAGAGCACCGTGTTGATGGCGGTTAGCGAAATGTTCATCGCCACATTGCCGCCAAACAAGTGGCTGAACAGGTTGGCTGACACCCCGCCCGGAGAGGCGGCCAGCAGCATCAGGCCGACGGCGTAAATGGGCTGCACGCCCAACAGCACAATCAGTCCGACGGCCACTGCCGGCAGCGCCACCATCTGCAGCACGAGGGCCAGCAACACGGCGCGTGGATGTTCGCGCAGGCGGGCAAAGTCCTGAACGGTCAATGACAGACCCAGACCAAACATCACCAGCGCAAGCGCCAGCAGCAACAAGGTGGGCAGCGCAGCGGTAAAGCTCATGCTGCCAGGCCGGTTGCAGCAGGAGCCGCGCCCAAGCGGCGACGGATCTCATCGCGCACTTCGGTGCGCATGTTCCAGTGGAAGGCCACCTCGGCCACCAGAAACAAGGGGCCGACCAGCAGGCCGATCAGGTCATCCACAAAAGCCGGTTTCTTGCCCTCGTAGTAATGGCCCACAAACTGGAACGCCCAACCCACCACAAACAAGCCAATGCCCCAGCCCAGCCAGACACTGGTACTTTGTGCCGCAAACCATTGGCTGGCCGCCAGCGCTGCGGCCAATAGCACCGCCATGACGACACCAAAACGCGCATCCAAGCGTGTGTAAAACCAGGTGGACCCCAAGGCCACCAACACAGCAGGGCTGAGGTGCAGCCCGGCGGCAGACCACTGGGGACGCGACAACAAAATCGTGACGGCCAGAACAATCATCGGGATGCCCACAAAGTGGGTGACCACGTTTCGGCTGTCCTGGTGGTAGGCAGCGTATTGGGTTAGATGGTCGGTGAGGGTTTTCATAGGTGTCTCCTTGGCTTTGGGCGGATCATGGGCGCAGGTATGCTTGGCGTCTGTCAAGTAGCCGACACAACACCACCCACCTAGTGAAAGCCCTAGCCCCGACGCCATGCCTGATATCTCGAGTCATTTGCCCATGCTGCGTAGCGGCCGCTGGTTTGCCCAGTTGCCACCGGACTTTGCCCAAGGCCTGTTGGCCATGGCCCGGGTACGCTACCTGCAAGCCGGCGAAAAGCTGTTTTTGCGGGAGGCTGCGCCTTGCGGGCTCTATGCGGTGGTACGCGGCACCATCCGCATTTCCGGTCACAGCGGAGAAGGCGATGCAGCCCGCGAAGCGGTACTGGTGCTGCTGTCACCCCCGCAATGGTTCGGCGAAATCTCAGTGTTTGACGGATCTGCCCGCACCCACGACGCCCATGCGGCCGAAGCCTGCACCCTCCTGCACATTCCGCATGAAGAACTGCTCGCATGGCTCGCCCGGCACCCTGCACATTGGCGCGACTTGGCGGTGCTGATGGCCGACAAACTGCGCCTGGCCTTTGTGAGCATGGAGGAACAAACCGTGCTGCCCGCGCCCCAACGCCTGGCGCGGCGACTGCTGACCATGGCCCTGAGCTACGGCCAAGCCACGGAAAGCGACCGCACCTTGCGTGTGCTGGCCGTCACCCAAGAGCAACTGGCCTTGATGATCGGCGTATCCCGCCAGACCACCAACCAGATCCTGCGTGACTTCAAAGCCCGTGGAGTGCTGCAGGCGCAACGCGGCTCTATCGAGCTGCTGGACCTGCAGGCGCTGCGCGCAGAGTGCGAATAAAGTACCAGCCACAACCCCATAAAAAAACGCGCCCGAGGGCGCGTTTTTTTTGCATGAAGGGGAGTCCCACCAAGGCTACCGCAGCACCGGCTCAGCCGGGCTGCTGGCAGCGCCCCCTGCAAGGGGGAAGGCGGCAAAGCCGCCACGGGGGTGAACCTTATTTCGATACCACGCGAGCCATTTCCAACACTTTGTTGGAGTAGCCCCATTCGTTGTCGTACCAGCTCACCAACTTGACGAAAGTGCCGTCCAAAGCGATGGAGGCTTCTGCGTCGTAGATGGAGGTGCGGCTGTCACCACGGAAGTCGGTGGCAACCACTTTGTCTTCGGTGTAACCCAACACGCCCTTCAAGGCGCCTTCGGATTGCGCCTTCAACTCGGCGTTGATTTCGGCAATCGTGGCAGAAGTGTTCAGCTCAACAGTCAAGTCGACCACGGACACATCGCTGGTGGGCACGCGGAAAGCCATGCCGGTGAGCTTTTTGTTCAGCTCAGGAATCACCACGCCCACAGCCTTGGCAGCGCCGGTGGAAGAGGGAATGATATTTTCCAAAATGCCGCGGCCGCCGCGCCAGTCTTTGTTGGACGGGCCGTCCACAGTCTTCTGGGTCGCAGTGGCAGCGTGTACGGTGGTCATCAGGCCGCGCTTGATGCCGAACTTGTCGTTGATCACCTTGGCCAGGGGAGCCAGGCAGTTGGTGGTGCAGGACGCGTTGGAGATGATGGCTTGGCCGGCGTAGGTCTTGTTGTTCACGCCGTAGACGAACATGGGGGTGTCGTCTTTGGAAGGAGCAGACAGGATGACCTTCTTGGCACCAGCGTCGATGTGCTTCTGGGCGGTTTCCTTGGTCAGGAACAAGCCGGTGGACTCGACCACGATATCGGCGCCGACTTCGGACCACTTCAGGTTCGCAGGATCGCGCTCCTGGGTCAGGCGGATTTTCTTGCCGTTGACGATGATGTTGCCACCGTCCACGGTGACTTCACCCTTGAAGCGGCCGTGCACGCTGTCGTACTGCAGCATGTAGGCTAGGTAGTCAGGCTCCAACAGGTCGTTGATGCCGACGATTTCGATGTCGTTGAAGTTTTGCACCGCTGCGCGGAACACCATACGGCCGATGCGGCCGAAACCATTGATACCTACTTTGATTGCCATTTGCTTCTCTCTTCAATTAAAAAATTGTCGGACTCAAAAACCAGAGTTACTTACTTGCGCAAAACTTTTTCGACGGTGTCGGCCACGTTCTCAGGCGTGAAACCGAAGTGCTTGAACAATACCGGTGCGGGTGCGGATTCACCGTACGTATCCAGACCGACAACCGCGGCCGTGCCGTACTTCCACCAGCCACCGGTGGAGCCCATTTCCACCGCAATGCGGGGCACACCGGCCGGCAACACGCTGGTCTTGTACTCGGCGCTCTGCAAGTCGAAGGTGGTGGTGGAGGGCATAGAGACCACGCGCACGGCGATCTTGCGTTCAGCCAACACCTTTTGCGCGGCAATCGCCAACTGCACTTCGGAACCGGTGGCGATGATCACAGCTTGGGCCTTCTTCTTGATACCCACATCCGCTGGCTCGGACAACACGTAGGCGCCCTTGCTGATGGAGTCGATGCCGGAGGCATCAGGCGCGGCAGCGGAGTCGCATTTGGCCGCATAAGCGATGTTCTGGCGGCTCAAGAGCAGCGCCGTAGGCTTGGCCTTGTTTTGCAAGGCAACAGTCCATGCCACGGCAGTTTCAGCCGTGTCAGCGGGACGCCAGACGTCCAGGTTGGGGATCAGACGCAGAGAAGCCGCGTGCTCGATGGACTGGTGGGTCGGGCCGTCTTCGCCCAGACCGATGGAGTCGTGGGTGAACACGTGCACCACACGCAGCTTCATCAGGGCCGCCATGCGAATGGCGTTGCGACTGTAGTCGCTGAAGGTCAGGAAGGTGCCGCCGTAAGGGATGTAGCCACCGTGCAGGGCCACGCCGTTCATGATGGCGGCCATGCCGAACTCGCGCACACCGTAGTTGATGTGGCGGCCGCCCTGGCCGGCTTCGTTGGTCACCACGTCGCCGGTCAGTGCGTCAAAACGCAGGTTGGGCGTGCTCTTGGTGTTGGTCAGGTTGGAGCCGGTCAAGTCGGCAGAGCCACCCAGCATTTCGGGCAAGGCTGCGGTGAAAGACTCCAGCGCCAACTGGCTGGCCTTGCGGCTGGCCACGGTTTCGCCCTTCTGGTGGGCGGCGATCACGGTGTCCACCGCAGTCTGCACAAAGTTCTTGGGCAGGTCGCCCTTCATGCGGCGCACGAACTCTTTAGCCAGCTCAGGGAAAGCGGCTTTGTAGGCAGCAAACTTCTCGTTCCATGCAGCTTCTGCAGCCTTGCCTTTTTCCTTGGCATCCCAGTCTGCATAGACTTCTTTGGGGATCACGAAGGGGGCGTGGCTCCAGCCGATGGACTCGCGGGTGAGCTTGATTTCTTCAGCGCCCAAAGGTTCGCCGTGGGCCTTGGAGGTGTTGGCGCGGTTGGGGCTGCCCTTGCCGATGTGGGTCTTGCTGATGATCAGGGTGGGGCGGTTGTCGGTGCCGGCCTTGGCTTGCGCGATGGAAGCAGAGACAGCAGCAGCATCGTGACCATCCACGGGGCCGATCACGTTCCAGCCGTAGGCCACAAAACGCTGAGCGGTGTTGTCGATGAACCATGGGGCCACTTGGCCGTCGATGGAAATGCCGTTGTCGTCATACAGGGCGATCAGCTTGCCCAGCTTCCAGGCGCCGGCCAGTGCAGCGGCTTCGTGGCTGATGCCTTCCATCAGGCAGCCGTCGCCCATGAACACGTAAGTGTGGTGGTCCACGATGGCGTGGCCTTCACGGTTGAACTCTTTGGCGAGCAGCTTTTCAGCCAAGGCGAAGCCCACGGCGTTGGTGATGCCCTGGCCCAAGGGGCCGGTGGTGGTTTCCACGCCGGGGGTGATGCCGAACTCAGGATGGCCCGCAGTCTTGCTGTGCAGCTGGCGGAAGTTCTTGAGTTCGTTGATGGGCAGCTTGTAGCCGGTCAGGTGCAGCAGCGCATAGATCAGCATGGAGCCGTGGCCGTTTGACAGGATGAAGCGGTCGCGGTTAGCCCAGTTCGGGTTGGTGGGGTTGTGACGGAGGTGATCACCCCACAAAGCCACTGCCATGTCGGCCATGCCCATGGGGGCGCCGGGGTGGCCGGAATTGGCTTGCTGCACAGCGTCCATGGACAGTGCGCGAATGGCATTTGCCATGTCTTTGGTATTGGGGGTGGGGGCCATTGAGGGCAGCTCCAAGGGTAAGGTTAAGAAACAGGTGAAAGGCAAAACTCCGCTGATTTTACCGGTGCGCGCTTTGGGGCCGTTACAGAGCAGTACTGCACCGAATTTGACCCATGGGCTATGCTTTTGTGCATGAGCCAACTCTTCACCTCTTACACCCTGCCTTCGCCCCGCGGCGGCCTTGTTTTACCGAACCGCATCGTCGTCGCTCCGATGTGCCAATACCAAGCGGTGGACGGCGAAGCGACGGACTGGCATTTGATGCACTGGGGCAATTTGCTCAACAGTGGTGCGGGCCTATTCACGATTGAGGCGACCGGTGTGTTGCCCGAGGGGCGCATCACGCCCGCTTGCCTCGGGTTGTGGGACGACCGCACCGAAGCGGCCTTTACAGACAAACTGCACCGCGCGCGAAAGCTCGCGCCGCACACGGCGGTGTGCATCCAGCTGGCACACGCAGGGCGTAAAGCATCCAGCAAGTTACCTTGGCAAGGCGGGCAGCTGCTGGCTCGCGAAGACGGCGGGTGGGAGCCCGTGGGCCCCTCAGCCCTGCCACAGTTGCCCCAAGAACCGCCACCTACCGAGCTGACCCTGGAAGGCATGGAGCGCGTCAAGGCTGCGTTTGTGCAGGCGGCGATTCGCAGCGCACGCATGGGCGTGAACGCTATCGAACTGCATGGCGCCCACGGCTATCTGGTGCATGAATTTTTGTCGCCGATTGCCAACCAGCGCACCGATGCCTATGGCGGCAGCCTGGAGAACCGCATGCGCTTTCCTCTGGAGCTGTTCTCCGCCATGCGGGCTGCATTTGACGGCGTGCTGGGTGTGCGTATCTCCGCCAGCGATTGGGTGGAGGGCGCGTGGGACGTCACACAAAGTGCCGTCTTCGCACAACAACTCAAGGCGCTGGGTTGCGACTTCATCCACGTCTCCAGTGGGGGGGTATCACCGCAGCAAAAAATCGCGCTGGGTGCCAACTACCAGGTGCCATTTGCGCGCGACATCCGCGCTGCCAGCGGCATGGCCACCACCGCGGTCGGACTGATCACCGATCCGCAACAGGCTGAAGATATTCTGCAAGCCGGCGATGCGGATCTGATCGCCTTGGCGCGCGCTTTTTTGTACAACCCGCGTTGGGGTTGGCATGCCGCGGCCGCGCTGGGCGGCCAAGTGGAAGGCAACCCCGTCTACTGGCGCTGCCTGCCACGCGAAGCACAAGCCGTGTTCGGCAAAGTGGCAGTGGGCACGCGTTAGTTGGGTACTGCAAGTGTCTGCCCAACCCCTTCGGCTAACTGAGGGGTCGGTTTAACGGCCAATGCCGGTGAAATCGCTTGCCCGTCAACCCCGAGGCTTTCGATGAAACCGCCTTCGGCCCATTCCGCATAGCGCCAATCGTCACCGGCGCGCACGACGCCCTCAGGGGGCTGCACCTCTTGCACCGGCACACCGTTAAGAGCCACCGACATGTAATCAATCCAGGCGGGAAGCGCCAGCGCGGACCCGGAGGCACGGGTGCCCAAGCTGCGGGGCGTGTCGTAGCCCACCCACACCACCGCCACCACACCGGGCTGGTAGCCGGCAAACCAGGCGTCCACCACGTCATTGGTGGTGCCGGTCTTGCCATACAGATCAGGGCGCTTGAGTGCGGCCTGTGCTTTGGCGGCTGTGCCGCTACGCGTCACTTCCTGCAACAAGCTCGACACCATGAAGGTGTTGCGGGCCGGCACGGTGCGCAGCGTCTCGTCCAACACCTGGGGCTTGGCTTCGAACACCACCTCGCCACTGGCGCGGGCAATCTTCTGGATCAGTACCGGATTCACCCGGTAGCCACCGTTGGCCAACACCGAATAAGCACCCGCCATTTGCAAGGGGTTGGTGGAGCCCGAGCCGAGGGCCTGGGTGAGGTTGTCCGGTTGGCGTTCCGGGTCAAACCCAAAGCGGCTGACCCACTCCCGCGCGCCTTGGGGCGAGAGCAACTGCATCAGGCGGATAGACACCAGGTTTTTGGAGCGCGCCAAGGCGCGGCGCAAGGTGATGGGGCCATCGGTGCTGCCGTCGTCGTTCTCGGGGGCCCAGTCGCCTACGTTTTCCATGGGCGCATCGTTCACCAGCGATTCAGGTTGCATGCCGCTCTCAATCGCGCCAGAGTAAATGAACGGCTTGTAGCTGGAGCCGGGCTGGCGCCAGCCTCGGGTGACGTGGTTGAACTGGTTGCGGTGAAAGTCGAACCCTCCCACCAGGGCGCGGATATCGCCATTCAGGGGGTCCATGGCGACCAGCGCGCCTTCAGCCTCCGGCCACTGCACCAGACTCCAGGCCTTGGCCTGCTGCACCACCCGCACCACCGCGCCGCGCCGCACCCGTAACTTGGCGGCAGCAGATTCGGCTAGGCCTGACTGGGCGGGTCGCAAGCCAGTGCCCTCGATGGTCACGACCTCGCCAGTACCCAACACCACGGTCACGGATTTGGTGCTGGCACGGGTCACGATGGCAATACGCAGGTCTTCGTCATCGTCGTAATCGGCAAGTGCCTGGGCCACCGCAGGGTCGTCGTCTTTCAGGTCGGTGGCAAGGGTCTCCTGCCCTTCAGGGCCACGCCAGACCTGGCGCAAGGAGTGCTCCACCAACGTTCGGCGCAGTGCCTTGTAAGCGGCCTGCTGCTCAGCGGCGCGCAGGGTAGTGGTGACATTCAGGCCGGTGGTGTAGCTCATTTCGCCGAACTGGGCATAGACCTGCTGGCGCACCATTTCGGCCACGTGTTCGGCGTGCACATCGACTTCGTTGCGCTTTCGCACCACCAGCTTCTCTGCCTTGGCGGCTTGGAACTGGGCGTCGGTGATCACGTCTTGCGCCCGCATGCGGCCCAGGACCAACAGCTGGCGGGCCCGGGCGCGCTCAAAGTTTTGAATCGGGTTGGCAAAGTGCGGGTTCTGGGGCAGACCGGCCAGCATTGCGGACTCAGCGGCACTGAGTGCTGAGAGTGTTTTGCCGAAATACGCCTGGGCCGCCGCTTCAAAACCATAGGCCCGCGAACCCAGATAGATCTGGTTCATGTAGAGCTCCAGAATCTGGTCTTTGCTGAGCTGGGACTCGATTTTGAACGCCAGCAGCGCTTCTTTGATCTTGCGCTCCAGGGTCCGGGAGCGGCTCAAAAAGAAGGTGCGCGCCACCTGCTGCGTGATGGTGGATGCCCCTTGGGTGCGCCCACCAGTGAGGTTAGCCACGATAGCCCGGGCCACGCCGATCGGGTCCAGCCCGCCATGTTCATAAAACCGCGCGTCTTCCACGGCCAGCAGACTGTCTTTCATCAACCGGGGAATCTGGTCGATCGGCTTGTAGACCCGGCGCTCGGTGCCGAAACCTGCCACTTCCACCCCATCCGCAGTCAGCACACGCAGGGGCTGCTTGGGCTGGTAGTTGGAGAGGGACGAGGTGTCCGGCAGCTGGGTCGAGAAAAACGCGGTGAGCGCCAGCAGGGCGACGAGGCCCAAGCCGGCCAACACCAGACTGATTTTCAAGAGGCGCAGGGGCCAGGAGCCCCGGGAGATGGTTTGCATGGCGATTCACAATTGGACCGCGCATTATGGGCAGCCCGGGCGCCGGCTGGTGGCCGGCTTTGTAAACGCTATGAAATAAGGAGCTAATCCGGAACTATTTGTGCCGGCTAGCGGCTTTTTTTACTGTTTTTCTTCTTGGGCAGCAGAGCGTCATGCAGCGCTACAAATTCCTGGGTCAGCTTGTGGCCGGGTTCCAGGTAGATCATGGGTTTGGACTGCTCGTGCGACTCGCGGATCTTCACCGAGGCACCGAGGTAGGGCTGCAAGACCGGCAGGCCTTCGTCAATCAGCTCCTGTACCATGCGCTGCGGCAGGTTGGCGCGCGGCTGGAACTGGTTGACCACAATGCCTTCCACCTCCAGGGTCTTGTTGTGGTCGGCCTTGATTTCCTGCACGTTCTCCAAGAGGGTGTAGAGCGCGCGGCGGGAAAAGTCGTCGCAGTCAAACGGGATCAGGCAGCCCTGCGCGGCAATCAGCGCGCTGCGGGTGTAGAAGTTGAGTGCGGGCGGGGTGTCGATGTAAATCTGGTCGTAGTCGGCGGCCAAGAGCTCCAGCGCATCGCGCAACTTGTAGATCTTGTGGCGGCTCTCCAGCTTGCTGTGCAGCTCGTCAAGCAGCGGGCTCGAAGGCAGCAAGTCCAGGTTGGGCCACTGGGTCTCGCTGATGTAGTCACTGGCGGGCTTGTCGCGCACAGTGAATTTGAGGCTCTGCTCAAAAAACTCCGCCACGTTCGGCAGCTCGTCCGTCATATCGGCCCCCAACAAATAGCGGCTGGAGTTGCCCTGCGAGTCCAAGTCAATCACCAGCGTGCGCAGCCCCTGCGAGGCGCTGATGGCCGCCAGGTTACAGGTGATGGTGGACTTGCCGACGCCACCTTTCTGGTTGAAAACAACATGCTGCATAACGATTTCCTTTGCTCAAAGCGGACCACAGGCGTGCAGGCAGTCTAGCGGGGCTGCATGACACGACCCTGAACACCCTGCGCACACGCCATGCAGGCAAAAACTACGCCAAGGCCGCCGCTTGACGTGCGTCAAGAAAGACCGATCGCCCGACGGCTCCACATGGACACCATCCGACTGGCGTGGCACCATTCGCAAAACGGTCACAGAACCGGTTTTCTATGGGGGTTGACACCATGACCAGCACACTGGAGGGCGCTTTGCTGCGGCTGGCGCACAAGCAATCTGCCTCGCCACACGAGGATTTCACGGAAACGCTGTCGCGGAGCCTGCACGCCATCCGCACCCACCTGAATATGGATGTGGGCTTTATCTCCGAGTTTGTGGACGACCGCCGTTACTTTCGCTATGTCGATGCGGACAACCGGGATGCGGTCATTTGCGTGGGCCAGTCTGATGCGCTGGAAGACAGCTTCTGCCAACGCGTGGTCGACGGGCGCCTGCCCGGCCTGCTCACAGATGCAGGCCTTCATCCAGAAGCACTGACCCTGCCAGCGACCCAGTCGCTGCCCGTGGGTGCACACCTGAGCGCGCCCATACGGCTCAGTAATGGCCGGATATTCGGGACTTTGTGTTGCTTCAGTGCACGGGCGGACCACAGCCTGAACGGGCGCGACATCGCCATGCTGCAAGTGGTGTCCGACATGTTGGCAGGCCACATCGAGGCCCGCCTGCAAGAGCAACGTGCGCAAACCGACATCGAAAGCCGTATCGCACTGGCCATGGAGCCGGACCATATGCGCAGCGTCTACCAACCCATCTGGGACCTGACGCAGCAGCGATTGGTGGGCTTCGAAGCGCTGACCCGCTTCCAGTGCGGGCCTGCGCAATCGCCAGAACAGTGGTTCATGGAAGCCGCCCAAGCCGACCTGGGCACCGTGATGGAGATTCACGCCATCGAGTGCGCCGTGCAAGCGCTCCACCATCTGCCCGAAGGCATCTACCTCGCTATCAACGCGTCCCCGCGCACGGTGGTGAGCCCTGAACTCTCGCAATTGCTGGCAGGCCTTCCGCTGGACCGGCTGGTGCTGGAGATCACGGAACACGAAGTGGTGGATGCCACGATGTACACCCACATTGCCCATATCACCCGCTCGTTGCGGGACGCGGGCCTGCGGGTGGCGGTTGACGATGCAGGCGCGGGTTACGCCAGCTTCAAGCACATCCTGCACCTAGCGCCCGACATCATCAAGCTCGACGTCAGCATGACGCGGGACATCGACCGCGACCTCAGCCGCCAAGCCCTGGCCGCCGCTTTGGTGCGCTTTGCCGAATCCACCCATGGGCGCTTGGTTGCCGAGGGCGTGGAAACCGACGCGGAAATGGCCACCCTGCGCCAACTCGGCGTTGGCCTGGCACAGGGCTATGCCTTGGGCAAGCCCATGCCGCTGGAGCAGGCATTGCACCTCGCACGGACGCCCTGACGCCTGCCCCCATGCTTGGGCTATGCTCGCTGCCCATGCCTGACGCACTCCCTTTTCAACCGGTCAAACCGGCCATTTCCAGCCCCGCCATCGTGCTGGCCGCCGGACGCGGCGAGCGCATGCGGCCGCTCACCGACACCACGCCCAAACCTCTGCTCCAGGTGCACGGCAAGCCGCTCATGCAGTACCACCTGGAGGCGCTGGCCGCGGGGGGCTTTGCGTCCGCGGTGGTGAACACCGCCTGGCTAGGGGAGCAGATTGAAGCTGCGTTTCATGATGTTTTAGCCCTCCAGCCCTCGCCATATTTGCGCGAGCAGCTATCAAATTCAGAGCACTCCACTGCCGGCATCCGCCTGCACTACTCCCATGAAGGCCGCGATTTCGGCAGCGCGCTGGAGACAGCGGGTGGCATTGCCCGCGCTCTGCCGCAGTTGGACACGGTGTTCTGGTCCATGGCAGGTGACGTGTTTGCGCCCGACATGGTGTTCACCCACAGCGCCTTGGAGCGCTTTGCGCGCAGCGGCATGTTGGCCCACCTGTGGCTGGTGCCCAACCCGGCGCACAACACCAAGGGTGACTTCGGGCTTGAGGCCGTGGGCGCGGATGGCATTGGCCGCTGCGTGGACCCCGCTCCGGGCAGCACCGCGCCCCGCTACACCTACAGCACCTTTGCGCTCTTCCACCGCGACCTGTTTGCCCTGCCCTGGTGCGACATCCCCGCCGGCAACCCGCAAGGCATCAAAGCGCCGCTGGCCCCGCTTTTGCGCCGGGCCATGCAGGGTGCAAGGGTAAGCGCCGAGATTTACACTGGCCGCTGGACCGACGTCGGCACCCCCGAGCGCCTGGCAGAACTCAACGCACAGACACCATGACCCAGCCCTCCACTTCCGCACTCACCGCAGACTATGCCGGCCGCCGCGCGCGCCTGGCCGCCCACATCGGCCCGCATGGCGTGGCGGTGCTGCCCACGGCCCCGGAGCAGCAGCGCAACCGGGATGCGGACTTTTTGTTCCGCCACGACAGCTACTTCCATTACCTGAGCGGTTTTGCCGAGCCGCGGGCTTGGCTGGTGATTCAGGGTGATGGCACCACCACCCTGTTTTGCCAACCTAAAGACCTGGAGCGCGAAATCTGGGACGGCTTTCGCCTCGGGCCGGACGCAGCGCCTGGCGCCCTCGGCGTGAACGCCGCCTATTCGGTGGCCGAGCTGGACCAGCGCCTCCCCGGCCTGCTCGATGGCGCCGATGCCGTCTGGTACCCCTTTGCCACACACAAAGGCCTGGAGACGCGCATCGACGGCTGGCTCAGCAGTCTGCGCGCCCGCGTGCGCTTTGGCACGTTGGTGCCCGAGCAGGTGCGCGACCTGTGCGGTCCGCTGGACGAGATGCGCCTGATCAAGGATGCCTATGAACAGGACGTGATGCGCCGCGCCGCGCAGATCAGCGCGCAAGCCCACATCCGCGCCATGCAGCTCTCTGCCCGCATGCTACGCGAAGGCAAAGACGTGCGCGAATATCACCTGGACGCTGAGCTGCTGCACGAGTTCCGCCTGCAGGGCTCGCAGTATCCGGCCTACAGCTCCATCGTGGCCGCCGGTGCCAACGCCTGTGTGCTGCACTACCGTGCCGACGCGGCCCCGGTGCGCCATGGTGAGCTGGTGCTGATTGACGCGGGCTGCGAGCTGGACGGCTACGCCTCAGACATCACCCGCACCTTCCCCGCCAACGGCACATTCACCGGCCCGCAGCGCGCGCTGTATGACCTGGTGCTGGCCTCGCAAGTGGCCGCTGTGGAAGCCACCAAGGCCGGGGCGCGCTTTACCGACCCGCATGACGCCACCGTCAAGGTGCTGGCGCAAGGCATGCTGGACCTGGGGCTGCTAGACAAAAACACCGTGGGTAGCCTGGACGATGTGATCGAGAAGCGGGCCTACTTCCAGTTCTACATGCACCGCACCGGCCACTGGCTGGGCATGGATGTGCATGACTGCGGCTCGTACACCGAGCCGTCTGAGCTGGGCACCAAGCATGTGCGCAAAGACGCGCTCACCGGCAACGAGATCGTGAACCGGCCCGCCCGCATACTGCGCAGCGGCATGGTGCTGACCATCGAGCCCGGCATTTATGTGCGTCCGGCACCAGGGGTGCCAGAGGAGTTCCACCACATCGGCATCCGCATCGAAGACGACGCCATCGTCACCGACACCGGCTGCGAGCTCATCAGCCGCGGCGTGCCGGTGGAGGCAGACGCCATCGAAGCCTTGATGCGCGGCTGATCAGTCTTCGGCGCTATCGTCCTGCTCAGCGGCCTGCTGGGCAGCCGTCCAGTGGCGCTTGGGCAGGTGGCCGAACAGGCGCTCGATCACGGTATCCACCACCGCATCGTTCACCTCGTGGACGAGGAAGGGAATGACATCCGCCGTCACATCCGCACCCAGGCTGACCAGGTGTTCCGCAGCCGTCACGGTGTAGCCATAGTGCATAACAGTGTCCGCCTTGCCGTGCACCATGTGCAGGGTCGTGTGGGCGTGGGGCGCCAGTGGCAGCTGGGCAAAGCGGCCTGACAAGGCGACTACGCGGCCGGCCAAAAAGTCGTTTTGCTGGGTGGACTCGAGGCACATGATGGCGCCCTGCGAAAAGCCCACCAGCGCTGTGGCCTCAGAGCTCACGCCGGCGCGGGCTTGCCAGTCTTGCACGGCTTTCACAAACGCGGGCATGGCGGCGGCTACACGCTCCGGGCGGCTTTCTTCGGTGATGCCGATGACCGAAAACCATTGGTAGCCCTGACCCAAGTCAGAGGCTTCTGGCCCCTGCACGCTCACCACCAAGGCCTCAGGAAATTCGGCCGCCAAACGCCGCCCCAAAGGCAACAAACCTTGGGGCGTGGCACCTACGCCATGGTGCAGCAAGAAAAGTTGTTTGGCTGCGCCCGCGGGCTGTTGCACAACGATATCGGTCATGGGGTCACTCCTGCGAAAACGGGTATCTGAAGATGGAGGGGTTAGTCCGCCGCTGCGGCTGTTTTGCCCAGCGTTATACGGGTCAACAACAATGCCACGATAGCGGATCCGGCAATGCCAGCCACCATCGGCCGGGCGGTGCCATCGGCGAGCGCGCCGGTAATACCCATGACCACGGCACCGGTCACAAACTGCAAGGTGCCCATCAAGGCAGAGGCGGTGCCGGCAATTTCGCCGTGCTCATCCAGGGCTAACACGGCCGTCGTGGGCACCACGAGGCCCAAAAAGCCATAGCCCACAAACAGCATGCCCAGCATCACATCGAGCCGCTCGATACCACTGAGGTTCACCGCCAGCAGCAGGCTCATCATGAGCGCGTAGCCCACCACCGCGAACTTCACCAGTTTGACCAACCCGAAGCGCGCGCTGAGTTTGCCGGTGAACTGCGAAATGCCGATGAAGGACGCCGCGTTGGCCGCAAACGCCAAGCTGTACTGCCGGGGCGTGAGACCGTAATGGTCGATCAGCACGAACGACGAATTAGCCAGGTAGGCAAAGAAGCTGGAGATGCCAAAAGCACCGATGAACACCAGCCCCAGAAAATGCCGGTCGCGCAGCAACACGCCATAGGCGGCCACCGCACTGCCGACGCTGCTATTTACACGGTCCTTCGCGGGCCGGGTTTCCGGCAGGCTGGTGGCCAACAACACCAGGCCCAAAATGGCGGCCACCGTCACCGCCCAAAACACCGCGCGCCAGCCGGATGCCTCTATCAAGACACTACCGACCAAAGGGGCGAGGATGGGGGACACGCTGAACACCAGCATCAACAGCGACATCAGCCGCGCGGCGTCGTGGCCTGTGTGCAAGTCGCGCACCACGGCGCGTGGGATCACCATACCCGCGCAGGCGCCCAGCCCCTGGATAAAGCGCAACACCACCAGGGTTTCAATATCCGGTGCCAGTGCACAGCCCACACTGCCCAGAGCAAATAGCACCAGGCCGAAATACAGCGGCTTCTTGCGACCCAGCATGTCAGAGACCGGGCCATAAATAATCTGGCCCACCCCCAGCGAGATAAAGAAAGCCATCAAGCTAGCCTGCACGGCCCCCATGGAGGCACCAAGGCTTTGGCCGATGGAGGGGAGGGCGGGGAGGTACATATCGATGGCGAAAGGGCCGATGGCTGACAGCAAGCCGAGCACCAGGGCGGTGCCGAAGAAGGAAGTTTTCATAGGGGCGCGAGCATACCCCCGCGCGCTCACCTCCGTATGGCACCGGGCGTTCGCCCCGGTCGGCAAAATGGGCGAGACAGCGGCTCCCTGCTCAGGTATAACCCCAGTACCTTCAAGGAGATGGCGCATGAAAGGCATGGTCTTTACCGAATTTCTGGAAATGGTGGAAAGCACCTTTTCCGCGGACATGGTGGACGACATCATTGACGACAGCGCACCGCCCAGTGGAGGGGCTTACACCTCGGTGGGCACCTATGACCACCAGGAACTCGTCGGCATGGTGACGGCTTTGTCCGCCCGCTCGGGTTTGCCGGTGCCAGCGCTGATCCATGGGTTCGGTACCCACCTGTTCGGCCGGTTTCATGCGCTGTACCCCCGCTTCTTCGAAGGCATTCCGTCGGCCGTAGATTTTCTGTTTGGCATCGAATCCGTCATCCACACCGAAGTGCGCAAGCTCTACCCCGATGCGCAGCTCCCCAGCTTTGACTGTGTGCGCCGGGACGACGGGCTCGATATGGTGTACGCATCACCGCGCCACTTCGGCGATTTGGCGGAGGGCCTTATCGGCGGCGCGATTGCGCATTTCGGTGACCCTCTGGGGCTGACAAGGGTGAATTTGCCGGATGGCTCCATCCGGTTTGAATTGCGTCACAAATCTTAAGCGCATGTCTGATCCGGTGAACCCACCCACCTCCGACGCCCACGCAGATCCACTGCGCCGTTTGCTCAACCGGGTGGAGCGCGAGAAATCGGCCCGCAAACAAGCCGAGCAACTGCTGGAAGAAAAAAGCATGGCGCTGTTTGAGGTCAACCAGGCCTTGGAGCAACGGGTAAACGAACGGACGGCGGCCCTACAAGCCGCCTTGGCACAGGCAGAAGCGGCCAATGTTGCCAAGAGCCGCTTTCTAGCCATGATGAGTCACGAGATTCGCACGCCGCTGAATGGGGCGCTGGGGCTGACGGAGTTGCTCAAGAGCACACCACTGAGCGCGGAGCAATCGCACTTTGTGGACAACATCTTGCTGGCAGGCAATGCGCTGCTGAACCTGATCAACGACATCTTGGACTTTTCCAAGATTGAGGCCAACCAGATGGAGCTGGAGCGCATCAAGTTCAATCCCCGGAATTTGGTCACCGAGACCTTGGACATGTTCCGCCCGCAAGCCAACGCCAAGCAAGTGGCACTGTCACTCCAGATCGATAGCCATGTGCCCTACGCCGCCACGGGAGACCCCAGCCGCTTGCGCCAGGTGTGGATGAATCTGGTGGGCAATGCACTCAAGTTCACCCACCAGGGGAGCATCACCATCAGCCTGCGGTGCACACCGGAGGGACTGCACTGCTCCGTCAAAGACACGGGCATCGGCATGACTGAGGAGGTCATGCAACAGCTGTTCTCCCCCTTCAAGCAAGGTGACAGTTCGATTGCCCGAAAATTCGGCGGAACCGGCCTGGGCTTGGTGATTTGCAAAGCCATCATCACGCAGATGGGCGCAGATCTGAAGGTCGCGAGCCGTCCTGACGAGGGTTCGGAGTTCAGCTTTACGTTGTCGGCGGCGTCTTTGGGACTGGAAGCCTCCGACACCTGGATCACACCGCCCGCGCTACCTGCATCACCCGCTCAGGCGCCCACTACGGACTTGAGTGGCCTGCGTATTTTGTTGGTGGACGATCAACCGATCAATCGGCTTCTCGCGCGCAGCCAATTGCGGCAGCTCGGCTGTCCACCCGTAGCGGAAGCAGAAAACGGATTGGTCGCTTTGCAAAAGTTGAGCGAGCAGCCCTTCGATGTGGTGTTGATGGACATGCAAATGCCCGAGCTGGACGGCTTGAGCGCGACCAGAGCGCTGCGCACCATGCCGCTGGACTTTCAACCTTTTGTAATTGCGATGACTGCCAATGCCTACGCAGAAGACCGGGCCGCTTGCAGTGCGGCGGGCATGGATTTCTTTTTGAGTAAACCGGTTCAACTGGACACCCTGCGCGAAGCGCTGAGCAGCATCACGGTACCCAGCTAATGCCGCGTTCCCGGCGCACCGCCGCGATAACAGCGGCGTCTACCCCATCATAGTTTTTATGAATTAGTTAGTAAATATCGATTGGATGCAGGAATCCGCTTCCGATACCATTCATTCCAGTCCCCGGAGCATGGGCACCATCCACCACAGCCCCCCCCCGGTGAAGCACTTCAAGGAACCACTCGCATGACCCGCTTTGTCCGACAAAACTTATCCACGCTGAAAAAGACCGCCAGTTATTACGTGGTGCACATCAGCGTAGCCGCCATGGTCGCCTACGCAGTCACTGGCGACGTGCTGATGTCTTTGACGCTTAGCTTGCTTGAGCCGACCGTGCAAGCCGTTGCCTTCTTTTTCCATGAAAAAGGCTGGGAGCGCATCAACCAGCGCAGGGCATTGCGCGCTGCAGAAGGAGCCCCCGCATGAGCCAAGCACCCCTTATCGTTGTCGGTACTGGCGTAGCCGGTTGGTCCACGGTGCGTGAGTTCCGCAAGCTGGATACCGCCACCCCTGTGATGTTGATCACGACCGACAGCGGCGACTTCTATGCCAAGCCGACGCTTTCCAACGCCTATGCACAGAAGCGTACGCCAGCCCAGTTGGTCACCACACCAGCCGCCAAAATGGTCGAGACACTCGGCATCACATTGATGGCACACACGCAGGTGCTTAGCTTTGACCCAGCGGCCCGCACGGTCACTCTGCAAAGTTCCGCAGGCGTCCAGACTTTGGCTTTCCGTCAACTGGTTCTGGCCACCGGTGCTCACCCGATTCGCGTGCCTTTGGCTGGCGATGCGGCTGACGCGGTGCAATCCGTCAACACCTTGGACGACTTTGCCGCTTTTCATCAAGCGCTGGGGGTGGACGCGAGCCTTCCGGACAGTGGCAAGGGCAAGACCGTAGTAGTCATGGGCGCCGGCTTGATCGGCTGCGAATTTGCCAACGACCTGGCCCAAGCGGGTGTGCACGTCCATGTGAGCGATCTGGCACTCCGCCCTTTGGCGGCCTTGCTGCCCGAAGCCGCCAGCCAGCAGTTGGAAACCGCCCTCGCAGGCCTTGGCATAGAGTGGCACTTTGGCACCTCTGTGGCCAAGGTAGAGCATGGCGAAGGCAAGCGCTTGTCTGTCACTTTGTCAGACGGTCGCAGCCTGGTGGCCGATTGCGTACTCAGCGCCATCGGGCTCCGGGCGGACACTGAACTCGCCCTGTCCGCGGGCTTGGTGTGTGAACGGGGTGTTGTGGTCAACGTGCTGCTGGAGACTTCGGCACCGGGCGTGTATGCCTTGGGAGATTGTGTGCAGTACGAGAGCGCAGGACAGCGCACCCTGCCCTATGTGATGCCGGTGATGACGGCTGCACGCGCCTTGGCGGCTACGCTCGCGGGCACACCCACTGAGGTGGTATTTCCGCTGATGCCTGTCAGTGTCAAAACACCCGCTTTACCCTTGGTGGTTGCCGCCGCCCATCCAGCAGTAGGAGGTGACTGGGAAGCCGAAGGTGGAGAGGGTGCCTGGCGCTTTGTAGACAAAGCGGGCGTACAACGCGGCTTTGTGCTTGCCGGAAAGAGCACCGCGCGCCGCATGGAAATGTCCAAACTCACCACGCCGTAAGTGAGCATAAACCCATACCCCATTCGCATAAAGTTGACCTCCTTACAGGTAAGCCTTTAGTAAGCGAGGTCTACAATGCAAAGCCCATTAACGTGCTGCGGGTCACGCGCCTTTGCTAGAGCCCCAGCCGCAGAGGAAGCCGAATGACAGATCTGATCCAGCCGCTTACGCCACGTCCCCCTGTTTCAAATTCCGCTGAGAAAAAAGCCCAGTTGCGTCAAGCAGCGCTGGAGTACCACGAGTTCCCGACCCCGGGCAAAGTGGCGATTGCAGCGACCAAACAGCTGATCAACCAACACGATCTGGCGCTGGCGTATTCGCCCGGCGTGGCTGCTCCCTGCGAAGAAATCGTCAAAGACCCCAACAACGCTTTCAAATACACCAGCCGGGGTAACCTGGTTGCAGTGATCACCAACGGAACCGCAGTGCTCGGCCTGGGTGACATCGGCCCCTTGGCCTCCAAGCCGGTCATGGAAGGCAAAGGCGTCTTGTTCAAGAAGTTCGCCGGCATCGATGTGTTCGACATCGAAATCGATGAAAAGAACGACCTCGACAAGCTGGTTGACATCATCGCCTCGCTGGAGCCCACCTTTGGTGGCATCAACCTTGAAGACATCAAGGCGCCTGACTGCTTCTACGTGGAGCGCAAGCTGCGCGAGCGGATGAAGATCCCAGTGTTCCACGATGACCAGCATGGCACTGCGATTTGCGTGGGCGCCGCCATTTTGAACGGCTTGAAAGTCGCAGGTAAAGACCCTAAATCGGTCAAGCTGGTGACGTCCGGCGCAGGCGCCGCTGCATTGGCCTGCTTGGGCTTGTTGGTGAAGCTGGGTATTCCACGCGAAAACATTTTCGTGACCGACCTGGCAGGCGTGGTTTATGAGGGCCGTACGGAGCTGATGGACGAAGACAAGATCCAGTTCGCCCAAAAAACCGACGCACGCACCTTGCGTGAAGTCATTGCCGGTGCCGACATTTTCTTGGGCTTGTCCGCGGGCGGCGTGCTGAAGGCGGACATGGTGAAATCGATGGCGGCGCGTCCTCTGATTTTCGCTCTGGCCAACCCCACCCCGGAAATCCTGCCTGAAGAAGTCAAAGCGGTACGTGACGACGCCATCATGGCCACCGGACGCACCGACTACCCCAATCAGGTCAACAACGTCCTGTGTTTCCCCTACATCTTCCGCGGCGCGCTGGATGCAGGTGCTTCCACGATCACCCTGGAGATGGAAATCGCTGCGGTACACGCCATTGCAGAGCTCGCCCAAGCGGAGCAGAGCGAAGTGGTGGCTGCCGCCTATGTGGGCGAACAACTGGCGTTCGGACCAGAATATTTGATTCCCAAGCCGTTTGACCCGCGCTTAATGATGAAGATTGCTCCCGCAGTTGCCCAGGCCGCAGCGGACAGCGGCGTGGCCTTGCGCCCGATCCAAGACATGGATGCCTACCGCGACAAGTTGCAAAGCTTTGTCTACGCATCCGGCACCACCATGAAGCCGATATTCAATGCCGCCAAAAAGGCGCTGAAGAAGCGCGTGGCTTACGCGGAAGGCGAAGACGAGCGCGTGCTGCGCGCTGCGCAAATTGTGGTGGACGAGCGTTTGGCGCTCCCGACCCTAATTGGTCGCCCTGCAGTGATTGCTGAGCGTATTGAAAAATTCGGGCTCCGCTTGAAAGAGAATGTGGACTACAACGTAGTCAACGTGGAGCAGGACCACCGCTACCGCGACTTCTGGCAGACCTACCACCAGATGACTGAACGCAAGGGCGTGACGGTGCAGATGGCCAAGATCGAAATGCGCCGCCGCCTGACCCTGATCGGCTCGATGTTGCTCCACAAGGGTGATGTCGATGGCTTGATCTGCGGCACCTGGGGCACCACCGCGACCCACCTGCAGTACATCGACCAAGTGATCGGTAAACGTCAGGGCGGCAGCCCCAGCACGCCCCAGGATGTCCAGATTTACGCGTGCATGAACGGCTTGATGCTGCCTAACCGCCAAGTGTTTTTGGTCGACACGCATGTGAATTACGACCCCAGCGCAGAAGAGCTGTGCGAAATCACGGTCATGGCTGCAGAGGAAATGATGCGTTTCGGCTTCAAGCCCAAGGCAGCGTTGTTGAGCCACTCCAACTTCGGCAGCAGCAACGAGCCCAGCGCAATCAAGATGCGCCGCACCTTGGAGCTATTGCGCGAACAAGCGCCGTGGCTGGAAGTCGACGGGGAAATGCACGGCGATGTCGCGCTGGACAGCGCCGCCCGCAAAGCCCTGATGCCCAACAGCACCTTGCATGGCGATGCAAACCTCTTGGTTCTGCCCAACATCGATGCTGCCAATATTGCCTACAACCTGCTCAAAACAGCGGCGGGCGGCAACATTGCTATCGGGCCAGTGTTGTTGGGCGCGGCCAAACCGGTGCACGTGTTGACTGCCAGCACCACGGTCCGGCGCATTGTGAATATGACAGCATTGACAGTGGCTGACGCCAACGCAACGCGCTGAAAACGGAGGGGGCTCACCCCTCAAAATCTGTAAATCTTGTGTAAGGGCTTGCTTATTTATTGAGCAAGCCCTTGCTTTTTTGTGCTGTTTCCGCGACACTAGAAGCTTAGTTTTTCGGGTTAACCCGCAGTAGTCGCAAAGGATTCTGGGTGCACAAGGGAGTCATCAAGTTAGTACTCACTGGCTTGTTTTTATCGGTAGCGCTGACCTCTGGGCATGTAATTGCCAAAGAGACACCGGGCTTCGCAACAGACAGCGTCGTCTCACTCAACAGCCTGCCGCCCCAAGCGCGCACGACCTACCAACTGGTACTGCAAGGGGGCCCATTTCCCTACGACAAAGACGGCAGTGTTTTCGGTAACCGGGAGCGATTACTCCCCCTGCAAACACGTGGTTTCTACCGTGAATACACCGTCAAAACCCCTGGCGCCTCCAACCGAGGTGCTCGAAGAATTGTGTGTGGTGGGCGCCAGATCACGGCGCCACAAGCTTGTTACTACACGGCCGATCACTATGCGAGCTTTCGCAAGATCGTGCCCTGAATCGAATTTTGTACTTTGAGAAAGAGAATCGGGGATGGATATGCCACTTCGAACTGTTAGAACGAATATCGTTCAGTCTATTCGCGCTTTTCGCGTGTCGGACTTACAAGAAGCCGCTCAGGGTCTGGGCCATCACTTTTTGTACGCCAATTTGGCGGACGCGCAAACCAAACAAGATGTTTTGGACATGATCGGACAGCAATTCATGTTGCCTACGACTGTCAGCAAGAACTTTGATGCGCTGTACGACAACCTGACGGATCCCGTCCACAAATCAGGCCCACAGCCCGGTTTTGTGGCTGTGCTGGAGCACATTCCGGCCAACGTGAAATTCGACAAGGAAGCGCGCGAGCAGTTGCTCGACATCTTCCGTGACACTGCAGATTACTGGGGAGACCGGAAAATTCCATTCCGATGCTTCTATTCTTTTCTGTAGCCCGTTCTGCACAAACCAGCCAAGCAGAACGGGCGAACGAGGCAAGCAGCGATGCAATGGCCGAATTGGCCATCACAGAGCCCGTAACCGAGAGTGGTGAAAAAATGCCCACTGACAAGTTATTGGACGTATCACCTTTGGCGCTGCGCATGAGCAGCCCTTTCAATGCAGGTTATTGGCTGGCAGCCGCTTAAAGACCACGCATTGAGCGATAAAAAATGCCTGTCGATGACAGGCCTTTTTTTCGCCCCTGAGTTTTCTGTTCAGGGGTTTCAGACAAAAGTCTGATCAGGTTTTGATAGCCTGAACCAACGCGACGTATTCCTCCACAGGCACCTCTTGCGCGCGGCGCTGGACATCAAACTGCCCGGTAAATCCTTTTTGCTCCAACCATGCACCCAAGGTGTGGCGCAGCAGTTTGCGGCGCTGGCTGAAGGCCACTTGCACCATTTCTGAAAACAAGGCGATATCGAGCACCGGCGGCTGCTCCAAGGGCACCATCCGCACGACCGCGCTATTGACGCGCGGAGGCGGGTCAAAGCACTCGGGCGGAACAAACAAGACATCTTCCATGGCGTAGCGCCACTGCAGCATCACGCTCAAGCGACTGAAATCGGAGCTATCGGGTGCTGCCACCATCCTGTCGATCACCTCTTTTTGCAGCATAAAGTGCTGGTCTTCAATGCGGTCTACGTGATCCAACAGGTGAAAAAGAATCGGTGTCGAGATGTTGTAGGGTAAGTTACCCACCACACGGAGCTTGCCAGATCCGGCCTTGGCACCGGACTCCGGAGCCGCCGGAGCGATCTCAATGGCGCTGAAATCCACATTCAGGACATCTGACTCGATCACGGTGAGTTGAGGGTGACTGCGCAGCCGCTTGGCGAGGTCGCGGTCCAGTTCGATCACTGTCAAGTGCCCCAAACGCTCCACCAGAGGCTGGGTCAGAGCGGCAAGGCCGGGCCCGATTTCCACCACGGGTTGACCGGGTTGGGGATTAATCGCCTGCACGATGGCGTCAATGATGCCGGCATCCGACAGAAAATGCTGCCCAAAGCGTTTACGCGCCAAATGTTTCATAGCGGTGCCTCGCGCAGCTCAACAAAAGCCCGGGCGCGCACATCACGCGCCCACGCGGTGTAGGCCTCTTCGTAGCGGCTTTGTCGCAATTGAGCACGCACCGACTCGCGAACCTGTTGGGGACTCAACTCCACACGGCGACGATCATTCAGTTGAATCAAGTGCACACCAAACCGCGACACCACGGGTGGGCTAACAGCACCTTCTTCTTGCAAACGGCCCATGGCTTCCTCAAACTCGGGCACAAACATCCCCGGGGAGGCCCAGCCCAAATCGCCACCCTGCTCGGCAGAGGTGTCTTGCGACATCTTGCGCGCCATGCTGGCGAAGTCCGCTTGGCCACTGACAATCTGTTTGCGTGCATCGCTCAATCTCGCGATCGCCTGTGCTTGCGTCATTTGGGCATTGGTGCGCAACAAAATATGCCGTGCACGGGTCTGCACCATCGTCACCACCAGGCGTTCCGGCGCTTTGCGTTCTATCAGTTTCAAAATGTGAAAGCCTGCGCCGGTGCGCACCACGTCAGAAACCTGACCCGGCTGCAGGCCCTGAGTCGCGGTCACAAAAGCGGGGGGCAAACGGTCGCCGCGACGCAAGCCGATTTGCCCACCATTTCGGCGATCCGCTGCCGAAAATTCCTGGACCAACGCATTGAAGTCTTCACCGTTGCGGGCACGCTGCATCAGTTTTTGGGCTTTCAATAACAAGGCAGCTGCTTCTTCGCCGTTGGCCTTCTCGGGCAGCACCAGCAAAATCTGGGCGAGGTTGATTTCCTGGGTAAACGGGTCTGTATTCGTCGCTTGCTGTTCTTGGATCGCCCGATCGACATCCACATCCGAAATACGGATGGACGACTCCACTTCGCGTTCGTGGAGCCGGTTCAAAATCAGCTGATCCCGCAAATTGTTACGAAAGCTGGTGACAGAAAACCCGTCATTCGCGGCCTTTTGGCGAAGCGCATCCACGTCCAACCCATTCTGGCTCGCGATGTTTTGCTCGGCCCGGTCAATGGCAACCGCATCTATCCGGATACCCTGCTCCCGCGCCAGTTGCAGCTGGGCCCGGTCATTGATCAGCCTGTCCAAGACCAAACGACGCAACTCCTCAGCACCGGGCACAGGGCGCCCCTGCTGCGCCAATTGCTGCCCGACACGACGGACTTCAAGGTTCATCTCTTGAAAGGTGATCGGCTCAGAGTTCACGACTGCCACGATGTAGTCTGCGGCTTGACTGGTCTGTGCCATCGATGCAGGTACCGACACGGTCAGCATGCAGGCCAGGGCCAACGCCCTTACACAAAAATTCATGGTTTTCATTCGTAGTTACTAAAGCGGCTGTTATTGGAGCCACCTGGTTCCCGCAAGTTCTGGTAACGCGAAATATTCGATTTCAAGGCCTGGAGGGGGCTTACCCCGACGCGGGTAAATCCCACAAACTCCAGTTCAAATTTGATGCTGCTAGTCGACGAACTGGCGCTCGTCTGCACCCGCCCGATCACGACCCGGGCAAGCCAACAGCCGGCATCGTACTCGACACCCAACAGGGTATCGACCATACGGTTCTCATTCAAGCTGTAGTTCAGGCGCCCCACTCCGTAGTAGCGGCCCTCACCCAAGCCACCGCCGGGAACTGCTGCGCTGCCTGCATCGCCCCAGAGATCATTCAGGGGCCACTGCCAACTCACGTCAATTTGCTCGCTCACACCCCGCTGGAACCGATAAGCGGCATTCAGCACACGATAGGGCGAAGGCGTATAGCGGGCGCCGACGGTTGCACGGCTCGACTGCGAGGTCAAGGGGTTGTATTGGACCGTTGAATCAAATCCCCATTGACGCGACACATTGACCCCGGCCCCGAGCAGAATGTCGCTCCAACCGGCCAACGCGGGCTCGGCTGCGGGGCTCAAAGTCACCCGTTGGTCTTCAAAACGGTAACGTTGCGCAACGCCGAAACGCGCCAATTGCTCACCGGTTTGCGCATCCAAAAAGCGGGTCGTCAGACCGAAGGTCGCCAGATTGTTGTCTGAAATCTTGTCGTGCCCGACGTAGGCATTTTCGGTAAAGATGCTGGCGAAGTTGAAGTCGCTCGCAGCGGTATCGTAGTTGGGGAGGTAGCTCTGGTTGCGATAAGGGGTCCGGACATAAAACAGCCGCGGCTCCAGGGTTTGGGTCATTGCACGCCCATTCCACCCGGTGTCGCGCTCAAACACCAAGCCACTATCAAGGCTGAACGTGGGAACGGTACTGTCAGCCGACCGGTTGCCGGTAGAAATAGCCGAATCGAACTGGTAGACCGATGTGTGCAGCTGAAGCTTGGGGGTTACAAAGCCCTCAGGCGCAATAAAAGGCCTGCTAACCTGGGCCAAGCCGTACATCCGCTGGGCATTCGGCTGAAGCGTGAGTGCACGATCCGACTCAAACTGCGACAGATCGCCCTGCACAGACCAATCGAAGCCACGATCATTAAGCTGGCTACGCAGCACATTGAGCTGGGTCAGGTCATAGGGAGGAGTGATCACCGATGTGGAAGACTGCAAGGTCTGCCACCGCAACGCCCGACCCGTCACCGTATAGCCGGAGCGGGACCAGGTGGTCACCGCATCGTTGGCCAATGTTCGCGACGTCAGGGCACCGATACTGGCGAAATCGCTCCAGTAGTTGTCATCGCTGACCCGGTTCAGATTGAGCGAATAAGCCGCATTTCCTAAGTCCGCGCCGAGAGTGCCCGTTTGGTTCAGTGAGGCGCCCCAGCGGTCTGCGCTGCGCAGTTTGTCAGCGGGCATGTAATTGCCCCGCACAACGCCGGAATAGGTGGGCTCGAGGTAGCGGAACTCGCCCGCCACGGTCACACCACGCGCGGTCATCACGGTCGGGGTGACCGTGGCATCCCGGTTGGGCGCAATATTCCAGTAGTAGGGAACACTGACTTCGGTACCGTTCACATCCCCCAAGCCGATGGTGGGCGGCATGACCCCCGACTTGCGGGCATCACTCAGGGGAAAGCTGATGGCCGGAACCGGCAGGATGGGCACATCCATGAAATGCAGGTATGCGCCATGCGCAATGCCAACGTCCTCGCCACTGTCAAACTCAATATCTGCTGCGCGGAGCACCCATTCGGGAACCCAATCAGGCCCGGGTTTGCGGCGGCAGGTGGTGTAGGTTGCCCCGTACACCACAGTACGGCTTTCATCCAGGAAAACCGCTTTCGAGGCATCCCCGTGCGCGCCGTTTTGGAGAAACCGGTATTGGGGCGACTCAAAAGTGCCTTCAAAGGCCTCGACTTTGAGCTCTAGCGCAGGCCCTTCAAATACATTGCCATTGCGGTTGATCCGCACATTACCGGTCGCGCGCGCCAGATCATCAGGTGCGTAGTACTCGAGGCGGTCTGCTTTGATGACTGTGCCGGGTTTGCGCATTTCAGCGTTACCTTGCACGATGGTTTCAAGATCGGTACGGCCGGTCAGGGTGTCACCAAACAAGAAGGTCGGCGCAGACTCCAGCTGGGTCGCCTCGAGCCCCTCTTGCAACTTGGGAGTGGCGATCAGCTTTAACGGGCTTTGATCGGCTTCCTGTTGCGCTTGTGCAGACATCTGGACACACGCCAACGCCACCAAAGCCACAAGGCGGATCAACGGCGGCCGGCAATCAGGCGCCCCGACGGGCAGAGCGCACATAGAAAAACGCATGGGCGGAAGGCAGAAACCACGTTATGGGAGAAAGGCACCAGCACGCTGCCCACAGGGCGCGGCGGCATGGCTTTGTAGAATGGATTATCCATGACCCCAAGCTCTCACCCTGTGCCGTCCGCCACATCCACTCCCCCCACCTCGCCCTTGCAACCCATTCCATGGGCTGATACGGAACGACAACAGCGTTTTCAAGCCTGGTTTGATAGCCAACAAGTGGGTTTCGGCTTTGTGCCCGACACCCTGGGGCTGGCCTCTGCCGACGCCAGTTTTCGCCGTTACTTCCGGGTGCAAAGCAACCGCGGAAACCTGGTGATCATGGACGCCCCCCCGGAAAAAGAGAACTGCAAGCCCTTCGTGGACATTGCCGCCTTGCTTAACCATGCGGGCTTGCGCGCCCCGAAGATACTGGCGTGGGACGAAGGCAATGGCTTCATGCTGCTGACGGACCTAGGCACCCGGACCATGATGCAAACCATAGACCCGGCGCAGCCCCCTTTGAATTTGTACCTGAATGCGGTGGATACCCTGGTCCAGTGGCAACTCTCGTCCGCCCCCCAAGTGCTACCGCCCTACGACGAGGCGCTGCTGCGCCGCGAGCTGGAATTGTTTCCCGAGTGGTACATCGGCGCACACCGCCAGGTCACCATCGACCCGGCCATGCGTAAAACGCTGGATGACACCTTCGCACTGCTGATACAAAACAACCTGTCGTGGCCCAGCGTCTATGTCCACCGCGATTTCATGCCCCGCAACCTGATGGTGCCCGATGACCTCGCGGTGCCCGGCCAGACCGACCCGCGCTACTTGGGCGTGCTCGACTTTCAAGATGCGGTGTACGGCCCCATCACCTATGACATTGCCAGCCTGATGCGTGACGCGTTCTTGACGTGGGAAGAAGACTTCTGCCTCGACGTGACGATCCGCTACTGGGAAAAAGCCCGTAAGGCGGGCCTGCCCGTGGGGGATGATTTCGGTGAGTTCTACCGTGGCGTGGAGTGGATGGGGCTGCAGCGCCATCTCAAAATCGCCGGTATCTTTGCGCGCCTGACCTTGCGTGATGGCAAGCCCAAGTACCTTGCGGATACGCCCCGCTTTATTGACTACATCCGCAGCACCTGCAGCCGCTATATCCAGCTCAAGCCTTTGTTGCGCTTAGTGGAAAAGGTGGATGGCATTGAAGTGCCGAATGTCTTCGCGTTCGGCCGTTCATAGCCAATAGCAGCGCTAGCGCTCTTATTACTTGCGCCTAGCGCTACTGAATTCATAGCAAAATATGCCACGCTTTTACTGCGCTGCCCCTCTGGTACGCGACACAGAACTGGACTTGCCTGCAGGGGCCGCCCGGCACGTCCAGGTGCTGCGGCTGCAACCGGGGGATGCCATCACCCTGTTCGATGGGCGCAGCCAGGACGAATACGATGCCACCGTCACCCGCATGGGCCGCAGCGATGTCCAAGTGCGTGTCGGCGCCGCCCGCAGCATGGCCCGTGAACCCGCACGGCAGATCCATCTCGCCGTCGGCATGCCGGCCAACGACCGCATGGACTGGCTGATTGAAAAAGCCACCGAGCTCGGCGTTGCCGGCATTCAGCCACTGATGACCGAGCGCAGTGTCCTCAAACTCAGCGGCGAGCGTGCTGAGAAAAAAATCGCCCATTGGCAAAGTGTGGCCATCTCGGCGTGCGAGCAATGTGGTGGCAATCGGGTCCCCGTCATCCACCCGATGCAAAGCCTGACCCAGTGGCTGAAAACACCGGCCGCCGGGCAAGCCGACCACCAGCGTTTGCTACTGTCCTTGCGCGCAGGCAGCACACCGGTTGCGCGCTTGCCCGCGCAACCCGGGCCTGCCTTGTTTCTTTCCGGCCCCGAAGGCGGCCTGAGCCAAGCAGAAGAGGAGTTAGCCATCGTGACCGGCTTTGCACCCGCGTCTCTGGGGCCGCGCGTGCTGCGGGCCGAGACCGCAGCACTTGCAGCACTCACCTTGCTGACCCAAGCATGAACCGGAGCCTTTGGCTGCTCGCTCTGTGCCAGGGGCTGTTTCTCACCAACAACGTCACCTTCATTGCCATCAACGGACTGGTGGGCTTGAGCTTGGCCCCCTATGGCTGGATGGCGACGCTACCCGTCATGGGCTACGTCGTGGGCGGCGCCTTGGCCACCCCGCTGGTGGCTGCTACACAAGCGCGCTTCGGGCGCCGGACCTCGTTCCAGATTGGCTTGGCAGTCGCCGTGGTATCGGCGCTCGCGGGCGCCTGGTGCGTGGCACACCACCAGTTTTGGGGCTTGGTCGCGGCGACAGTGGTGGCCGGCTATTACAGCGCCAACGGGCAGCTCTACCGGTTTGCAGCTGCCGAGTTGGCACTGCCGGCCTTTCGTGAAAAAGCGGTCTCGCTGGTGCTGGCGGGCGGTCTTCTGGGCGCCATTGCCGGACCTAATCTCGCCGCCCAAACCCGCACCCTGATGGAGGTGCCATTTACCGGGGCCTATCTCGTATTGGCTGGCGTCGCATTGCTGGCGATGGTGCTCATGGCCTGGGTGCAGTTTCCACCCCACCAGCCGCCCACGAGCCAGGTGCACACCGGTCGCTCCCTGGCAGAGATCGCACGCCAACCGGCATTTCTGGTGGCCTGCCTGAGCGCATCCATGGGCTATGGCGTGATGAACCTGCTAATGGCGGCAACCCCACTGGCAATGCAGCAATGCGGCCTCAGCTTTGACGATGCCGCGCTGGTACTGGAGTGGCACGTAATCGGCATGTTTGCGCCCGGCTTCTTCACCGGCCACCTGATCAAGCGTTTTGGCACGTTGCCAGTGATGGCCGTCGGACTGGCCCTGAACCTGCTGTGTGTGGCGATTGCCCTGAGCGGTTTGGAGCTGCAGCAGTTTGTCGTATCGCTGTTTTTGCTGGGTGTAGGTTGGAACTTCCTGTTCACCGGCAGCACCACCCTGGCACTCAGCGCCTACCGGCCGGAAGAAAAAGACCGTGCGCAAGCCGCAATCAACTTCTGCGTTTTTGCAGTCATGGCCCTGAGCTCGCTCACTTCTGGCGCACTGGTGATCACGCAGGGGTGGGCCTGGCTCAACATCGGATCCATCCCCCCGCTGCTGCTCACGGCAGCCGGCTTGCTCTGGCTACAGCTCAAAGGCCGAGCAGCGCGTCCTTGAGTTTGAAGTCCGCCGGCACGGGGCCGATCCATATTCTGAGCACCATGCTGAAGAACTCGGCATCGCCGATCGGTGCACCCTGCGCTTGTCCTTGAATATAAAAGGTCGTGCCTTTGCCCGGTACGAACTCCATCGCAAAGGTGTCACCCGCCGACAGCTTTGCCTTGCCCGAGAAAATCTCAATCAACCGGGTGCTCGAAGCGGTGTGTTTTTGAACCAGTTCTGCCGGTGAGTTGTTGGTCAAGCCTTTGATGAAGGCCAAGCCCAAATCAGTCCCCGGCAAATCGCGCAAGGCAACAAAACTCAAGCGCTTGGGGCCCTGCATGGCAATCAAGGACTCCGGCGTGTTCACCTTGGCGGGGGTGTACAAAGCCATGTCATAGACCTTGAAAATCGCACGGTAACGAGTACCCGCACCGTTGAGCTGCAAGGGCACCCCTTGCACTACCGGTCTGGCTTCAAACGTACTGTTCACAGTACCCGCCGCATGCACTGCGGCCGGCGACGCACTAAGTGCGGCCAGTACGAGTGCTGTCAAAACAAACGATGTGTCTGCGGATGTTTTGGTTAATGTATTCATCCTGTTTCTCCCTGTATCAATTTATGTTTTGCGGTTGCGAAGCCAGTCCTCCAAAGCGTCGACATTCAGTGGCTTGGCAATGAAATACCCCTGCAAGGTGTGGCAGCCCGCCTCGATCAAAAACTGCTGCTGCTCGGCGGTTTCCACCCCTTCAGCCACCACATTCAGCCCCAAGGCGTTCGCAAGCCCTATGACGCCCTTGACGATGGCTCGCGAGTCGCTGTCGGTTTCGGTGTCATTCACGAATGAACGGTCAATTTTGAGTTGGTGGGGGCGCAAGCGCTTGAGATAAGCCAACGACGAGTAACCCGTGCCGAAGTCATCAATCGCAATGCCGACACCGATCTGCCGCAAGCGCTCAATGATGCGTTGGCTGGTTTCCGTCTCCGCCATCAAGACGCTTTCGGTGATCTCGATCTCCAGGCGCTGCGGCGGCACGCCGCTGGCTTCCAAAGCGGCTTGCAAACTGTCCAGCAAGCGGTGATCGCGGAACTCCAGCGCCGACACGTTCACTGCCATATTGCCGACCATGATTCCACGCGCGGTCCAGTCTGCGAGTTGGCGGCAGGCCTCGCGCAAGGTCCAGACGCCCATTTCCGCAATTTGTCCGGACTCCTCGGCCAAACCGATAAATTGGGCCGGATACAAGAGGCCGCGGGTAGGGTGCTGCCAGCGGACCAAGGCTTCCACCGCAACCAGTTGACCGCCGGAAGCATCTACTTGCGGTTGGTAGTGCAGCACCAGCTGGTTATGGTCGATCGCATAGGCAAGCTCTTGCTCGAGCTCCAGATTAGCCAGCAATCGCGAGTTCAACTCCGAGTGATAAAAGCTGTAGCGGGCCCGGCCCAATGTCTTGGCTTGGTAGACCGCGATATCCGCATTTTTAACCAGCGTTTCAAAATCGCGGCCATCCTCAGGAAACAGGGCAATCCCCATACTGGCCGACACCTTGACCGGTATCTGCGCCAAAACCACCGGTGCTTCCACCACCCGCAAGATGCGCTGTGCCAACTCTCCCAGCGACTCCCAGTGGTCGATGTCCCGCACCAGCACCAGGAATTCGTCTCCGCTCTGGCGGCATACCACATCGACTTCGCGCAGCACCTCGCGCAACCTGCGGGCGACTTCGATCAGCAAGGCATCGCCCGCGGCATGCCCCATGGAATCGTTGACCGCCTTGAAGCGATCCAGGTCGATAAAGAAAATCCCGAAGTGCTGGCCATTGCGCTCTGCCGCCAGCATTTCGCGCTGCACCAAGTCAATAAACAGCGAGCGGTTGGGCAGACCCGTCAACTGGTCGTAAAACGCCATTTGCTGCAACTGTGCATTTTTTTTGCCCAGCTGCATGAACAGCTCGCGCAACTCCTCTTGCACCCGGCCCAAATGCCGACCAAGCAAGCCGAGCTCATCGTGCCTGCGCCAAACAAAAAGCTGAGCAGCCGGGGCGTCGAGGTTGTGGTCCAGCAAGGCACTGGCATGCTCTTTCAAGCGCTCGATAGGACGCAACACCCGGGTGACCAGAATCGGCATCAACACCGCCAAAATCGCGAGGGTCTGAAGCAACACCAAAACCAACATCTGGTCGCGCCGCGCCTGCAGCAGACCTCGCCCGTAGTCGGCATCAAACCACAGCACCAGCGTCCCTAGGGACTCGCCGTTGCGCATCACCGGTTGGGCACGACGGCTTAACCGGGCACCAGCGGTATCGCGATCCAGGTCACCGGTGAAGTCGGCACGCACTCGCTCCAGAACCGGGGTGTTGGCAAGGCCGTCTTCAATGCGGACCGCCACAATCTGCGGGCTTTCCAGCAAGCGCACGGCCGCAGCATCCAGCGCCACCCGGTCAACGACCCACATCGGTTCCGCGATAGACACACTGCCGATTTTCATCAGCGCTGTTTCGCTCTGGGTCAAAAGCGCCTGCTGGGACTTTTCTGAAATCCGCTGCTCCAACGCCAAGAGCAAGAGCGCAGGCAGCAAGACACCCACCACCACCACAACCATCATGGTGTAGCGCAAAGGCATGCCCTTGCGCACGCGCAAACGCAAACGCCGCCACCGTGTGAGAAGAAAGTTCATCCGACGGAGGGATTAAAAAGCCACGCGATCAATACGGTCCCTGCACGTCAAAAGCGCTTGTCCAGCCAATCACGCAAGGTATTAAAAACCGGCGTGGCATCAGGCTCATTGAAAATCTCATGGAAAAAGCCGTCAAAACAGACCGACTTCACCAAAGACGCGGGGGCTGCAGCGGCAAAGTCGCGGCTGCCTTGGGGGTTGACCAGACGATCGTCCCCGGCATACATCAAGAGCGTGGGCACGGTCCATGAAGGTGCTACCTGCAAGGTCGCCTCGCCTTGCGTCGCAATGAATTGCGCCAGACGCGCCGAGATACGGTCATGCACCAGCCGGTCCTCCAGGTACGCGCGGACCACAGCAGGGTCATGCGAAATGTGCGCCGCGTTCAGGCCATTGCCCACCCGCAAGTTAGGCACGATTTTGGGCAATACCGAGACCAGAAATTTTTGGAAGGCATTCATGCCGGGGTTCAAGGCCGGCGAAGACAGCACCAAGGCATCGATCTTGCGCAGCCCCAGCGAGACAAAGCGGCCTGCGACCAAGCCGCCCATGCTGTGCCCCAGCACAATCAAAGGCGTGCCGGGTTTGAAGCGTGCCCGCGTGGAGTCCACGAGATCGGCCAAATCATCCAGAAGCCGTGTATCCGACCGCAAGCTACCAGGAAGGCCGGAGCTTTCACCATGGCCGCATTGGTCATAGCCGCGAACTGCAAAGCCCCATTGATTCAGCTGTTCAGCAACATGCTGGTATCGGCCCGCATGCTCGCCCAAGCCATGCACGATGAGCACCACACCGCGCACAGGAACACCGGGCTCCAACGGCCAGTCCTGCACGGCCAAGTTGTCACCGTCATTGGCGGTAAATGTGCTGAGAGTCGAATCAGAGGCCATGCGTTCCTGCCTGTTCAAGGGAATCGGGAGATCACTTGTGCAACCGCTGCTGTGAGTTTTTTGGCGTAGGGTACATGCAAAAACTCGTTGGGACCATGGGCGTTACTCTTGGGTCCCAGTACGCCGCAGACCATCATCTGCGCCTTGGGAAAGCCCTTGGAGAGCATGTTCATCAACGGGATCGTGCCGCCCTGACCGATGTGGCCGCAAGGCGCACCGAAATGCGCATTCGAGGCATCGTTCAGTGCTGCGTCAAACCAGGGAGCGGTATCGGGCGCATTCCAGCCGGTTGCGCTGGACAGGCCTTCAAAAGTCACCTTGGCCTGATAGGGCGCGTTGTCTTCCAAGAGCGCCTTGAGTTCTTGCACCGCAGCAGAAGCTTCCACCAAGGGTGGCAGCCGCAGACTCAACTTGAACGCCGTGTAGGGCCGCAGCACATTGCCTGCGTTTTGGATGTCCGGAAAACCATCCGCACCGGTCACGCTCAGAGTCGGCTGCCAGGTGCGCTTGAGCAGGGCTTCCAATGGGTCGGAGGTCGTGGGCAGCGCGAATGTGGTGGCGCCGCCGCAATCGTAGTGGGCCCACGGGAAGCGCTTGAAAAGCTCGTCACCCAATATTGCTGCGGTTGCTTGGGCCTGCTGCATGCGCTGCACAGGCACCTCGCAATGGAAGTTGGAGGGCAGCAGGTGGCCGGTCTTGCTGTCTTCCAAACGGTCCAGCACCTGGCGCAGGATGCGGAAGCTGGACGGCACCAAGCCGCTAGCATCCCCCGAGTGAATGCCCTCGGTCAGAATTTCCACTTTTAATACCCCGCTGGCCATGCCGCGCAGGCTATTGGTCAGCCAGAGCTGGTCGTAATTGCCGGCACCGGAGTCCAAGCAGACCACCAGCCCGACCTCGCCCAGCCGAGGCTTGAGCGCATCCACATAATGGAGCAGGTCGTAAGAACCGCTTTCTTCGCAGGTTTCAATCAAACCCACGATGCGCGGGTGGCGCAGTTTTTGGGCCTTGAGTGCCTGCAGGGCGGCAATGGCGGCATACGCGGCATAGCCGTCGTCCGCCCCACCACGGCCATAGAGCTTGCCGTTCTCATATTTGGGAGTCCAAGGTCCGAGGTCGTTGCGCCAGCCGGAGAACTCGGGCTGCTTGTCCAAATGGCCATACATCAGCACCGTCTGCCCGGAGGCCGGTTGTTCGCCGGCTTCGCCACCACTGGCCTCGACTTCGAAAAACAGGACCGGCGTGCGGCCCTCGAGGCGAATGACTTCCAGCGTCAAGCCAGGTACTTTCTGGGCTTCGATCCACTGGGCGGTGTTGCGCACCACGGTATCGAGCAAGCCAGACGAAGCCCAGTCGGGGTCAAACATCGGCGACTTGGCCGGGATGCGGATGTAATCGGTCAGGCGGTGGACGATGTCCTGATCCCAAGCTGCGCTGACGTGGTCAAGGGCTTGGGCGGTATCGAAAACGGAAGAGGGAACGCGGGCGTTCATGGAGCTCCTGCTGCAAATTTAGCCAAGCATCCATCATGCCATGCGCGCCGCCCCCCACAGCCGCTGGCTTACCCGCAAAAAGTCGCACTAACGCGCCAATTTGTACACCGAAGTGCCGGCCCGCAAGTTCGGCAACCAACGCACCGTGCGACCGTCCTGCAAGCCAAAACTATCCAACACGCGCAATCCATTACGCGCTGCCAATACCTCGAGGTCCGCATGGGTGCCCACGCGGATGTTGGGCGTGTCGTACCACTGGTAAGGCAGGCGCTTGGTCACCGGCATACGCCCCTGCAAGATGCTCAGGCGGTTGGGCCAATGCGCAAAGTTGGGGAATGCCACGATACCGACCCGCCCCACGCGAGCGGTTTCACGCAACATGGTCTCGGCATTGCGCAGGTGTTGCAGGGTGTCGATCTGCAGCACTACATCGAAGCTGGCGTCCTCAAACACGGTGAGGCCTTGGTCAAGGTTGAGCTGCAGCACATTGACGCCGCGCTTCACGCAGGCCAGCACATTGGCATCGTCCAGCTCCACGCCATAACCGCTGCAGCCGCGCTCGCGCTGCAGGTGGTCCAGCAGGGCGCCGTCGCCGCAACCGAGGTCCAGCACGCGCGAGCCTTGAGGCACCAAACTGGCAATCGCATGCAAGGTGTTGATATCTGTCATACGGCCACCTCCAAACCCGTAGAAATGCTATCAAAATAAGAGCGCATCACGCTCATGTAACGGGCGTCATCGAGCAAAAAGGCATCATGACCGTGGGGTGCGTCGATCTCGGCGTAGCTCACGTCGCGCTTGTTGTCCAAGAGGGCCTTCACCACCTCGCGGCTGCGTTGGGGGCTAAAGCGCCAATCGGTCGTGAAGCTCACAAGCAGGAATTTGGCGCGCGTGCGGGCCAGGGCCTGGCTCAGGTCGCCGCCATAGGCTTTGGCCGGGTCAAAGTAATCGAGCGCGCGGGTGATCAGCAGGTAGGTGTTGGCGTCAAAGTACTCGGCAAACTTGTCGCCCTGGTAGCGCAGGTAGCTCTCGATCTGGAACTCCACCTCCTGTGTGCTGTACTTGTAGCCGTTGGCGCTGGCCAGCACTTTGTCTTTGAGCTCGCGACCGAACTTGGCGTTCATCACATCGTCGCTCAGGTAGGTGATGTGGCCGATCATGCGGGCAATGCGCAAGCCGCGTTTGGGGATCACACCGTGCTCGTAAAAGTGCCCGCCATGGAAGTCGGGGTCGGTCACGATGGCGCGCCGCGCCACTTCATTGAACGCAATGTTTTCGGCATTCAGGTTGGGAGCACTGGCCACCACCACCGCGTGGCGCATGCGCTCAGGGTATTGCAGCGTCCAGCTCAGGGCCTGCATGCCGCCCAAGCTGCCGCCCAAGACCGCAGCTAGCGTCTGGATGCCCAGCGCGTCGAGCAGCAGGGCTTGGGCATTCACCCAGTCTTCCACGGTAACCACCGGAAAGTCCGCGCCATAGACCTTGCCCGTGTCAGGGTGGGTATGCATCGGGCCGGTGGAGCCAAAACAAGAGCCCAGGTTGTTGATGCCAATGACAAAGAACTTATTCGTATCCACCGACTTGCCTGGGCCGATCATGTTGTCCCACCAGCCTTCGGACTTGTCTTGACCTTCATAAACACCCGCTACATGGTGCGAGGCGTTCAGGGCGTGGCACACCAGCACCGCGTTGGACTTGTCGGCATTGAGCGTGCCGTAAGTCTCGTAACTCAAGGAATAGCCGTGGATGGACGCCCCGCTTTGCAACTGCAAAGGGGCATCAAAGCGCATGGTCTGGGGTGTGGCAATCAGCATAAAAACAAAACCCGGCAACGCTAAACGCGGGCCGGGTTGCAATGCCTGAAGGCGGGTCCGTGTTTAGCTGAATTTATTAAGCGCCCGCAAGCTGGAGCAAATTGGCGCTGTGTGGGGCAAGTATATCAACGACCCGCATTTTTGCGCTCAAGGGCGCAATGCACCAGCTTGGACTGGTTGGCGTGTTTTTTGCTTAATTTTGGTGCGCAAAGCAGTTTTGAGCTGCTTTTGCACCAAGCACAAGCATTTAACGACCAAAGGACTCGTATGGAAGCACTAAAACAGGGCGCGGACGCTTTGTTCATTTTGTTGGGCGCAATCATGGTGCTGGCCATGCACGCCGGTTTTGCCTTTCTGGAACTCGGCACCGTGCGCCGCAAGAACCAGGTGAACGCGCTGGTCAAGATCCTGGTGGACTTCTCGGTGTCCACCGTGGTGTATTTCGCTGTGGGCTACAGCGTGGCTTATGGCACGCACTTCTTTATCGGCGCCGAGCAGTTGGCCGCGCAAAACGGTTATGCACTGGTGAAGTTCTTCTTCTTACTGACCTTTGCCGCCGCCATTCCCGCCATCATTTCAGGCGGAATCGCAGAGCGGGCCAAGTTCTGGCCGCAGCTGATTGCCACAGCCGTCATCGTGGGCGTGATTTACCCCTTCTTTGAAGGCATTGTCTGGAACCAGCACTTCGGCGTGCAGGCCTGGATCAAGGCGCTGACCGGCGACGAATTTCACGACTTTGCAGGCAGCGTAGTGGTCCACGCCGTAGGCGGCTGGATCGCACTGGGTGCCGTGCTCTTGCTCGGCGCACGTAGCAACCGCTACCGCAAAGATGGCGCCATGTCGGCCCACCCACCCAGCAGCATCCCTTTTCTGGCATTGGGCGCTTGGATTTTGATCGTGGGTTGGTTCGGCTTCAATGTGATGAGCGCACAGCTGCTCGACAAAATGTCCGGTCTGGTAGCGGTGAACTCGCTCATGGCCATGGTGGGCGGCACGCTGGTGGCCCTGCTCATGGGCAAAAACGACCCCGGCTTTGTGCACAACGGCCCCTTGGCTGGCCTAGTGGCCGTGTGCGCCGGCTCTGACCTGATGCATCCGCTGGGCGCACTGGTAGTGGGCGGTGTGGCAGGCGCCATCTTTGTGGTGATGTTCACCCTGACCCAAAACAAATGGAAGATTGACGACGTGCTGGGCGTCTGGCCGCTGCACGGCTTGTGCGGCACCTGGGGCGGGATTGCCGCCGGCATTTTTGGCAGCACCACCTTCGGCGGCCTGGGCGGCGTGAACCTCGCCGCGCAACTCATCGGCACCGCCATGGGCGTGGCATGGGCGGCTGCGGCCGGGTTCGTGGTGTACGGCTTGCTCAAAGCCACCATGGGCCTGCGCATGAGCCAGGAAGAGGAATATGACGGCGCCGACCTCTCGATCCACAAAATCAGCGCCAGCCCCGAGCGCGAGGCCAACTGGTAACTCAAGAGCAGAAACAGGCAGCTACAAAAATCATAGCTACCTGCGCAAGCAAAACGGGCGCTAGCGCCCGTTTTCTATTAGAGTCCGCAGAAAAACCGCTACGGCTCGGTTCAGTGCCGAGTAGCTGCACACAGAGCTATGTGCTCGATAACAACCAGGCATCCAGCTTGTCACCGTGCAGAGGACGGCTACCAAGGTAGCCTTGCATGACATCGCAACCCAGCGCCTTCAAGGTATCGCGCTCTGCAGGTGTCTCAACGCCTTCGGCCGTCACCATCAGGTTCAGGCCGTGGCCCATCTCAATCATGGCCTTGACCAGGCGTTGGGTGGCGGGCGCGGCGTCTAACCCGTCGACAAAGCTGCGGTCAATCTTGAGCTCGCTCACCGGCATCTTCTGCAAATACGCAAGTGACGAATAGCCGGTACCGAAATCGTCAATCGACAAGGGCATGCCCGCAGCGCGCAAGGCATGCAGCAAGGCAACACTTTTGGCGGGGTCATCCATCAGCCCGCTTTCCGTGATCTCCAGGCGCAACCGCTTCGGATCCACACCGCTGGCGGCGACCCGCTGTGCGAGCCGCGGGGCAAAACCGGGGTCCTGCAGATCCCGAGTGCTCAGGTTCACGGCAATGCTCAAGTCGGGGTGACTGCGCTGCCATGTTTGCAAGGTGCGTAAGGCCTCGGCCAACATCCAGTCGGTGACCAGGGTGATGTAGCCGGTCTGCTCCGCAAACGGCACAAAGTCGGCCGGAGACACCATGCCCCGCTCAGGGTGCGCCCACCGCACCAAGGCCTCCGCACCGACCGGGCGGCCATCGCGCAGACTGAACTTGGGCTGCAACCACATTTGCAGCTGCGACTGGGCCACCGCCACACGCAGATCAGACACCAAGCTGAGGTGGTCAAGCCGAGCAGCCTCTTGCGCTTCGCTGTACCAGGCAAAGCTACCGGCAGTGCGTTTGGCGGAGTGCAAGGCCACCTCGGCATTGCGCAACAGTGTTGCCACAGGAGGGACGGGTGCAGCAGGGCCGTTGCCCGCATCTGCACACCCATAGGCCAAGCTCAAATCCACCTGGTGGCCGCTGCACGACACGGCGGGTGCCATGGCGCGCTCCCACAAGACGTGCAGCCGCTCCACTGCGGCGCGCTCAGGCACCTGCACCGCAGCCGCCATAGTGCCGCCCGATAGGCGAGCCAGCACGAACTCCGCGCCGATACAGCCCTCCAGAGCGGCAACCGCCAGCGTTTCGTGCGCGCGGGCTGCCATTTCCCGGATCAAGGTGTCACCGGTGGTGTAACCCAAGGTTTCGTTCACTCCCTTCAGCCGGGCCAGGTCCATCAAAACCAGCGTGTTCATTCCTACAGGAGGCGGTTGGAGTGGCGTTAATAGTGCAGTGCGATTGGGCAGGCCAGTCAGGCTGTCCTGGTAGGCGAGGCGCACGATTTGTTGCTCGCGCTGTGCGACGGCTTCGGCCATGGTGTTGAGGGCGCTGCCAACCCGGTCGACCTCGCGCGTGCCGGTGAGCGCCATGCGGTGGGCGTAGTCTCCCTCGGCAATAGTGTTCGCCACGGTTTCCAGTTGCAGCAAAGGCCCGACCACGCGGCGGGCAGTGCGCCAGGCCACGTAAATGGCCAACACCATGGCGAGCACCGAGAGCGCTGTCAGCCACCACATGACCCGCTCCAGCAAGTCCAAGGCGCTGTCAAGCTGCGCCTCCACCCGCTGGCGCTCTCTTTGCAAGAGGGCCTGGGACTCTTGCAACAGGGCCTTCAAAGCCGGATTGACCTGTTCATTGAGCATCTGCACTGCCGCGGGCAGGTTCTCGGCCTCAATTTCGTCTACCGTGTTGATGAAGGCCTCTGCGTATTGCTTGCGGGAGGCCACGAGGCGTGCGAGCGTCGCTTCTTGGGTGGCATCCATCAGATCTTCCGACAGGGACTCGACGATGCCGTCCAACACCCGGTTGCGTTCGTCGACAACCGCATATTCCCGGACCCGGTCCGCACGGGGCGCATGTACCAACCGCACTAGGGCACTGCCTGCGCCCTCGATTTGTTGCGACAGGGTTTGCACCCGCAATAAGCGTTGCATGTCGCCGGTGGCGAAGTGCCGGGTCAGCTCGGTCACCATGCGCAGCTGCCAAGCGCCTTGGCCCAGGACCAAAAGCAGCATCAAAACCAGCCCGCCCAAAGCCCATGCCAGACGCGCAGCAATACTTCGCGGGCGCAGCCACGCCAGCCAGTGGGCAGAGTCAGTCTGGTGAGCGTGCGCCATGCACCGGATTAAACCCCAGCCAAGCGGCGCCGGTAGATCCAACGATCCACCGACCACGCACCGCAGCTGTACAAAGCCAACGCAGCCAACAACACGCCCCACGTGATGTGCTGCTGCAAGGCTGCCGCAGCAATCTCACTCAAGGACCATACGGCCACCACGTTCACCACACTCAAGCCCAAAGCGGCGAAGCGACCCGCCAGCCCGAAAACGAGGAGAACCGGCAACACCAACTCACCGGCCGTACCCAGCCAAGCAGCGACGTTAGGGTGCAGCAGGGGTACGTGGTATTCGTCCATGAAAAGCGCCAGGGTGGTCTCCCAATCACGCAGTTTGGTGAGCCCCGAGGAAAAAAACACATAGGCCACATACAAACGGGCCAGCAAGGCTGCGGGAGCTTGCAGCGCATCCAACGCACCATGGGCGAGGATCACGACACGTTCGCCAGCCACCCAACCAGCAAAACGGGTGCGGGGAAAGTACACGGGGACAGAAGATTTCACACAAAGCCTTGTTTAAAAAAGAAATGTCACTCAGCGCGACAGGGCGGCGGGCACCACAACCCGCACCGCCAATAGCAGGCCGGTCTGCACCGCGAGCGGCAACCAAGCCGCCACATCAAGGCCCGGAGCCGCATCCAAGGCAGCGCCCAAGGTGCCGTGCTGGAGCAGCACTGCCAGCGCATCGGCCTCACCTTCGAGCGCCACTCGCACTTGCGGTTTAAACCCTTGACGCCAGACCACCGCGTTTTCACCGGTGCCGGCTTGCAGCAAGCGATGCACTTCATCAAACCCCGCAGACTCCGATTGGTGAGCCGCCCAGATGGCGACCACCGGCCACGGGCTGCACAGCAAAGCAGCGCCGGGCGCCAATGCAAGTTGCAACAGGTCGGGGTCTTCGGCGCTGAGCAGGGCGAATGTTGACGCATCAGGCGGCGCATCCAAAGCGCCGGCGGCATGGTGCAAAGCCCATTCCAAGCGGGCAACGTCCGGCAAAAACGGGGTATCACGGAGCTGCGGGCTCGCGGCCACGAATTCAGCCAGATCGCTGCCCCACAAGGCCAGATCGCCAGCCTGCGGCGGGTGCGCGTGCCAGAGTGCAGGCGCGAGGTCGTCCATGCTCTCCAGGCCGATCAACTGGCTCAGCACAGGGTACGCCTCGTGCAAGGCGCGACGGGCCAGGGCATGCCCGTTCGTTTGATAAGCTTTTAGGCCTCTAGCGCCCGTATCTATTGCGCAGTCAGCTATTATTTTCATAGCATCATGCGATGGCGAGTCGAACAGGGCGCGAATCAGGGCTTGCTGCTGGGCGATCAATGGACTCATGCCACCACCTGTAGATGTGGAGCCAGGGTCCCGCTGATTGCGCGAGCGCGCGCAGCCTCTTGCAACAGCACATCGAGGGCGGGAACATCGGTATCCCACTCGATCAAGGTCGGCACAGGGCCGAAACGCTCCAGCGCATGGCGGTACAAGTCCCACACGGGTTCAGCCACGCGGCTCCCGTGATCGTCGATCACGATGTGACCATGCACATCGTTCACCTCGCAATGCCCCGCCAGGTGCAGCTCACCTACACAGTGCGCAGGTAGAGCGTCCAACCACTGCCGACAGGCTGCGATCGGGTCTTGCACCAGACCCCGGAGCTGCGCATTCAGGGCGTTCACATAGATGTTGTTAACGTCAACCAACAGCGCGCAACCCGTACGCTCGGCCAGCGCGGCCAGGAACGCAGGTTCTTCCCATTCACGCATCCCCACCGGCACACGCCAGCTCAAGTAGGCCGACAGGTTTTCCACCATGAACTGGCGCTGCAGGCGCTCTTGCACTTGCTGCACGTGGGTGCACAACACATTGAGCGCTTCGTCGGTAAAGGGCAGGGGCAACAAATCCGAGGCATGCACCATCAAGGCTTCGGCCCCGGGGCCATAAGGCGCGCGGGCAAAGGAGGCGTGGTCACTCACCCGCACCGGGTCGATGCGATCTACCAGCCGGGCCAGCTGATCCAGATGCCACGGGTCGAGCCCGGCGGCAGAGCCCAGCGACAAGCCCACCCCATGCAAACTCACGGGGTACAGCGCCCGGCCCTGCTCAAAAACCGCGAGGGCAGCGCCACCTGCAGCGAAGAAGTTTTCAGAGTGGACTTCCAAAAAGTCCACCGCAGGCTGCCGCTGAAGCAGCTCCGCGTAATGAGGATGCCGCCACCCTATGCCGACCGGCACTTGCGCACCCTGCATAGGCAGTGCTGGCTCGGTTCGCTTCATGGGTGGTCGGGCTTTCAAACAGCGCGAAACGCCGGATTACATCTTGGGCGCTTTGACGCTGCCCTTCATGCTTTCGCAAGTGCCTTTGGCCACATATTTCCACTCGCCCTTGTCCATATCGACTTTGGCTTGGCCCGCGCAGGAGTGGCTGCCGGATGCATTGGCACAGTCGTTTTGACCGGCTTTGGCAATGCCGTAGCACTTTTCTTTTTGCTGGGCAGCAGCGGGTGCGGAGGCCAGGGCCATGGTCATCAAAGTGGCGGCCGTGGCGGCGAGCAGAGCGCGTTGGTTCATGTCGTAACTCCTTAACAAAACAAGTTGGGTCGCAAGAAAATCAACCAGCCGGCATCTGTGGCCTCATGCCCCAGGGCGGTGGTTATGTTTTAGTCTGGCGAGATTGGCGTTCCTTACGCGGCCTGTCAAAAAAACTTCCGTTGCGCCCCGTACACTGGCCGCTCACTCACCGAGACGCCCATGACCCGCTACGAACAACAGGTCGCCGACCACCGGAGCTACCTCTACAAATTCGCACGCCTGCAGCTCCGCAATGATGCATGGGCCGAGGACGCGGTCTCTGAAACCATGCTGGCAGCACTCGCCAAACCCCAGGCTTTTGAACAACGCAGTCAACTCAAAACCTGGCTGGTGGGAATCTTGAAACACAAGGTCGTCGATGCGCTTCGGCACCACGGCCGGGAAATCACCGGCGCCGGTGCCACTGAGGATGAAGATACCGACCCTCTGGATTATTTGAGCTTCAAGACCGATGGCCACTTTTCAGAGGCGCCGGCCGACTGGGGCAATCCGGAGCAACAAACACAGAGCCGCCAGTTTTTCGAAGTGCTGGAAGCCTGCGCGGACAAACTGCCCGCCACCCAAGGACGTTTGTTTTTGATGCGGGAGTGGCTGGAACTCTCCAGCGAAGAAATCTGTAAGGAGTTGAATCTGACGCCGACGAACCTGTACGTCCAACTCCACCGCGCGCGTCTGCGATTGAGGGAGTGCCTTGAAATGAACTGGTTCCGGAAAGCAGTGGCTCCATGAAACTCTTACGTCGCACCTGCAAAGAAACCGCCGCCCTCTTGGTCGCAAGAGAAGACCGTGCTTTGCCCCTTAACGATCGGGTCGCGCTGTACTTCCATTTACTCGCATGCAAAGCCTGCCCGCGCTTTGAAAAGCAGCTTCTGACATTGCGAAACAGCATGCAGCAATGGCGGCATTACCGCGAAAACGATATCGATTCTCCCGGCTAGCCTGAAAAAACAAGAAAAATTAGGTTTCAGCAACAAAGTAACGCATAATGGTCTGGCATTGCCGAAATATCGGTGTGCAAGTTTGCGGTGAAGTGTCAGTTTCGCGTCTGCTCTAAGTCTTCAATGGTTTGTTGATTGCGGTTAAGGACTCCATCGCGTTTTGAGTTATTTTGAGGAGTCCCTCCATGGGCAACAAACTTTACGTGGGCAACCTGCCTTATTCTTTCCGTGACGAAGACCTGCAACAAGCATTTGCAGCACACGGTTCTGTTTCCAGCGCCAAAGTCATGATGGAACGCGACACAGGTCGCTCCAAGGGTTTCGGCTTTGTGGAAATGGGCAGCGATGCTGAAGCACAAACCGCTATCAACGCAATGAACGGTCAGCAATTCGGTGGCCGCGGTCTCGTGGTGAACGAAGCACGTCCGATGGAGCCACGTCCTCCACGTTCCGGCGGCTTCGGCGGCGGCGGTGGCGGCTACGGTGGTGGCGGACGCTCCGGTGGCGGCGGCTTTGGTGGCGGCGGTGACCGTTCCGGTGGCGGCGGCTACGGCGGCGGTGGCCGTTCCGGTGGCGGCGGCTACGGTGGCGGCGGTGACCGTTCCGGTGGCGGCGGCTACGGCGGCGGCCGTTCCAGCTACTAAGCCAGGAACTGCTTCTGCAGAACTAAAAAGGGACCCTCGGGTCCCTTTTTGCATGGTGGCCTCTACATTCAGGCTTCGTCTGCCCTGCGTTTGCGCGGACGTCCCGCCAAAACACGGTCAAACCATGCATCAGGCAAGGCACGCAGCATCTTTGCAACCCAACCCATCTGCCATGGAATCACGCGGTAGCGATCACCGCGTTGCACCGCGTCGAAGGCTTTATCTGCAAAAACCTCCGGCCGCATCAAGAATGGCATGGAGTACCGGTTCTGTCGGGTCAGGGGGGTGTCTATATAACCGGGGCAAATCGTCACAACCTGAACACCACTTGCACGCAGCTCCCCGCGCAACGATTCGCAATAGGCAATAACGGCTGCTTTGCTTGCGCAATACGCCCCGTGCCCGGGTAATCCACGGATACCAGCCACGCTGCCAATCCCTACCAGTCGACCGGAACCTCTCTGCTCCATCGCCCGCACAAAAGGGTGGAAAGTGGCTGCCAACCCGAGGTTGTTGGTGGCGAAAGTACGCTGCATGACGTCCAGATCAGTCCGCACACCGGTATCCATTCCAATACTGATGCCCGCATTGGCCACCACCACATCCGGCAGACCTTGCGCCTGAATACATTGCTGCCCAGCTGCGACGATGCTCTCGATCTCAGACACATCGGCGCTGTAAACCCGGAAACGTTGGGGATCCAGCTTCTCGGCTTGCGCCCATGTGTGAATCTCCGCCGTACGGCGAGCCGCCAGTGCAAGCGAATAACCCGCGTCATAGAACCGCTTGGCAAGCGCTTGGCCGATGCCGCTGGAGGCGCCTGTAATGAAAATCAGTGGAGGCATATGACCGTTCTTTGAGTGCTGTTGGAGTCAGCGCTTGCTCGGAATCAACGTGCCACGCACCCGACCTTGCAGAAGCATGGTTTGCTGCACATTGTCAAAGTCCAAGCTGTCTGCGGTGAAGACATCTTGACCGCGACGCAGTTCCACAGGCTTGTGGGACTTTACTTGCTCAGTGTCCATAAAGGCATGCAAAAACTCTCCGCGGTATTCAGACCGGGGCTGTGCGGGCGCCGAGCCTGCCGCAGTTACCGCCTCTCGAACGACCACCGCGTTGCCCATGAGCTGTACCTCTGAGCCATCTTCGTTGGCCAAGCCTTTGTTGGCCGTCGCCGTCGTCAAGCGACCACTGGCGTCAAAAGATCGGATGCGGATGGCATCAATTTCCATCCACTTCGTGTCCGGGTAGTGTTTGGCGACATCGCCCGCCACCTCAGATCGCAAGCGGCCTGTTGCATCAAAGGTTTTCACCTTGAAACCATGCATGAAATAGTCGGGCTCGTGCCCGCGCACCCGCTCCGGCACTTGAGGCCCCGATACAGGCGTGCTCCGCACCAACCAATAGGTGCCCAAAGCCAGCACTCCCATCACCAACACTGGGAGGTACAGCATGAGCCGCTCCCACGCGGCGTACAAAATGCCTTTCACCGCAAGTAAGGCTTCAGGAGCCCCGCGTAGCGACCACTGGCAACCAAAAGTACGTCACACACCTCACGCACGGCCCCATGACCGGCTGCAGCACGGGTCACGTAATGGGCGCGACCACTCACTTCCGGATGGGCGTTTACCGGAGCGCACGCAAAACGAGCGCGTTCCATCATGGGCAGATCCGGCCAGTCATCGCCCATCGCTGCGGCGTGGTCCCAAGTCAGCCCCAATTCGGTCAGAATTTCTTCGGCGGCCGGTTGTTTGTCCTCGGTTCCGAAACGCGCATGGTGCACGCCCAGCGCCTGTAGACGGACCCGCAGCGCGGGCGAGTCTCGCCCGGTCACCACGGCAGGCGTGATGCCCGCTTTTTGCAACAGCTTCAGTCCGTGGCCGTCCAAGGTATTAAAGCGCTTGCTGGTTTCGCCCTCCGCAGTGAAATGCAAGCCACCGTCCGTCAATACCCCGTCGACGTCGAGAAACAGAATACGAATGTCTTGCGCTTTGAGCAGCAGCTCTGCGGGAAAGTTGAGAAGAGGTGTCATCAAATGACCTTGGCCCGCATCAAATCGTTGCTGTTGACTGCGCCGCACAAGCGGCCGGCTTCGTCGACCACCAGGACGCTGGTAATACGGCGTGCCTCCATGAGATCCGCAGCATCGACGGCCAAGGCGTGTGCACCAATAGTGCAGGGGGCCGCGTGCATGACTTCGGCTGCTGTTTTGCACCGCAAGTCGGCGCCTTGCTCCACCAAGCGACGCAAATCACCGTCGGTAAATATGCCCAAGACATCACCGGCCTCTGACACGACAGCCGTAGCGCCTAAGCCTTTGCTGCTCATTTCGCGCATTAACTCGCTGAAGTTTGCACCGGGCAAAACGCGGGGCACGGCATCGCCACTGCGCATGACATCCGACACATGCGTCAGCAACTTGCGCCCCAAGGCCCCGCCCGGGTGCGAACGGGCAAAGTCCTCCGCCCGGAACCCACGTGCATCCAACAGCGCCACCGCCAATGCATCTCCCATTGCGAGCTGGGCTGTGGTGCTTGCGGTGGGCGCCAAATTCAAAGGGCATGCCTCTTTGCTGACTGCGGTATCAATCCAGAGGGTGGCATGCAGCACCATCGTGCTTTGGCTATTGCCCGTCATGGCGACCAAGGGGATCCCGAGGCGCTTGAGCACCGGCAGGATCGCAGCTACCTCTTGTGACTCTCCGCTATTGGAAATCATGAGCACCAAATCGGAGGTGGTGACCATCCCCAGATCGCCGTGACTGGCTTCACCCGGATGCACAAACATCGCCGGGGTACCGGTAGAGGCCAGGGTTGCAGCAATCTTGCGACCTACATGCCCGCTCTTGCCCATGCCCATGACGACGACACGGCCCGGGATCTGCAAGATGGCTTCAACTGCCCGGGTAAAGCCATGTCCTACGCGGGCTTTCAGCCCCTGTATGGCCTCAGCCTCGATATCAAATGTTTCATGAGCGAGGTCAATGGCCCGCTGGGCATTGAAAGCGGGAGCTGCTGCAGTGGATGCTGTCATCCCGTCATTTTATAGAGCGCATGTCTCTTGCTAGTATCCATGCATGTCCGGTTTAGAAATTACTCTGCTCTACCTGTTGGCCGCTGTGCTCGGCGTTGTGGTGTGCCGCTCGCTGAAGCTCCCCCCTATGCTGGGATATCTGGCGGTAGGCGTGGTGATTGGGCCAAATGCTCTTGCACTTTCGCAGAACTCGGAAGCGGTAAGGCACCTTGGGGAATTTGGCGTCGTTTTCTTGATGTTCGTGATCGGGCTGGAGTTCAACCTGCCACGTCTACGCGCGATGCGACAGCATGTTTTCGGCCTCGGGCTCTTGCAAGTGACGCTCACCATTTTGCTGGCAACAGGCTTGACTCTGGGGCTATCCATCTGGCTGTCCGTTGCATGGAGCCTGGGATGGCAGGCCGCTTTGGCCCTGTCAAGTGCGTTGGCAATGAGCAGCACGGCAATCGTCGTGAAGCTCATGATTGAGAGATTAGAGCTGGAGTCTGAACACGGCAAACGGGTGATGGGCGTTTTGCTGTTTCAGGACTTGGCGGTAGTGCCGCTGCTGGTGTTGATACCCGCGCTCAGCGCTTCAGGTGAGGCTTTGTTTGAAGCACTGGCGTGGGCGGCCGTGAAAGCCACCGTACTGGTGACGGTGTTGCTGGTGGGTGGCCAGCATTTGATGCGGCGTTGGCTCACCATCGTCGTACGGCGCAAGAGCGACGAGCTGTTTGTTCTCAATTTGTTGCTCATCACGCTCGGTCTGGCCTGGTTGACCGAGATGGCTGGGCTGAGCTTAGCGCTCGGCGCGTTTATCGCCGGCATGCTGATTTCCGAGACCGAATACAAGCATCAGGTGGAAACCGATATCCGCCCCTTCCACGACGTGCTGCTCGGCTTGTTTTTCATCAGCATCGGGATGCTTCTGGACTGGAGATTGGTCTTGGAACGATGGCCGCTGGTGTTGCTGTTGGTGGTGGTGCCCACCGTGTTCAAAGCAGCCTTGGTTGCCGCTATTGCCCGGGTTCTGGGCTCAACGGCGGGGGTTTCGATCCGTACCGGGCTCTATCTTGCGCAGGCGGGGGAGTTCGGTTTCGTGTTGCTGACTTTGGCGCAAAAGAACGCATTGGTTCCCCCAGAGCTGCTGAACCCGATTCTGGCGGCTATGGTGCTCTCGATGTTGATCACGCCTTTTATCGTGATGAACACCAACCGAATTGTGATGAAACTGGTGAGCAGTGAGTGGTTGCAACAATCGCTGCAAATGACCTCGATTGCCCGCAAATCGATCAACGCCAACCGGCACGTGATCATTTGCGGGTATGGGCGTTGTGGCCAGAACTTGGCGCGCATGTTGGAACGGGAAGGGATTCCCTACATGGCCCTTGACCTGGACCCCGATCGGGTGCGGCAGGCGGCCGCAGCCGGTGACTCGGTGGTGTTCGGTGATGCAGCACGCCTGCAGGCGCTGATGGCAGCTGGCCTGGCTCGTGCGAGCGCTGTGGTTATTACTTATTTGGATGTACCCGGCGCACTCAAGGTTTTGGCCAACACCCGGTCCCATGCGCCTCAGGTGCCAGTCATTGTGCGCACCCAAGATGATCAAAATCTGGAAAAGCTCCAAGAGGCTGGTGCGACCGAAGTGGTCCCGGAAGCCATCGAAGGCTCCCTGATGCTGGCTAGTCACGCATTGGCGCTGGTGGGGGTGCCGATGCGGCGCGTTATCCGCATCGTGCAGGAACAGCGAGATGCCCGTTACAACCTGCTCAAAGGCTTCTTTCATGGAGCGGACGACAACTCCGTTGATGAGTTGCAGAACGAGCGGCTTGCCACTGTCAGCCTTCCTGCGGCGTTCAAGTCCAGTGGACAACCGGTCACGGCTTTTCAACTCGATCGCCTCGGGGTTCGGCTGGTCAGTCTGCGGCGCGCCAACGGTGCACAGGTCACCGTGGATGAGTCGGTCTGCATCCAAGGTGGGGACACACTGGTACTCAGTGGCAAAGCCGTCGAATTGGCGACCGCTGAACAAAAACTGCTGAAAGGCCTGTAAGGTCTGCCGGACTTGGGCGCACAATAGCCCCGCGCCACATTGGCGCTTTTTTCATGAGTTTTCTATGCAACATCTGAGCATTAATCAGTATCTTCGTGACCACATCCGGACCGTTCCCGATTGGCCGACGCCGGGAGTGCAGTTCCGCGACATCACGCCTTTGCTGCAAGATGCCAAGGTATTCCGGGTCTTGATCGACGCCTTTGTGCACCGTTATATGGACCCCGCCATGCGACCTGATGTCGTCGCGGGACTGGATGCACGTGGCTTTATTTTGGGCGCCGTGGTGGCCTATGAGCTCAACATCGGCTTTGTGCCGATCCGGAAAAAGGGCAAGCTGCCCTTCACCACCGTCGAAGAGACCTACGAGCTGGAATACGGCAGCGCAACCGTGGAGCTCCATACCGATGCGGTCAAGCCGGGGGACCGGGTCCTTTTGATCGACGACCTGATCGCGACCGGGGGCACCATGATGGCGGGGAGAAAGCTATTGGAGCGCCAAGGAGCCCATGTGATGGAGGGCGCTGCCATCGTAGACCTGCCGGAGTTGGGTGGCTCGCAGAAGCTGCGTGATTCGGGCCTGCCGCTGTTTACCTTGGTGGACTTTTCCGGCCACTGAAAGCAGCACGGTTAACGGCGGACCGAACCGGCTCAGTTCAGTTCGCCGTACTGTGTCGTACCCAAAGGAAACAAGCGCTCGTTCAACTCTGCATCACTGAAGCGAACGGGGGCAGGATTGCGCTTTGCGGACTTGATGATCTCTCCTGGCGCAGACAACGCCGGCGCAGCGGGCACTGACGACAGTGCACGCTTAAAAGCCTCAATCTCTGAAGGTTGAAGCGGCTCAAATCGTTCTGCTTGGCGAGCACTGGTATTTGAATGGGCCGGCAGGGCCTGTTCCCCTGTGCCGAGTTGTTCATTGATGCGCCAGTACATGGCAGTCACCAGCAAGTCATGGCGATTCTTCGCAATTTTCCCGATATGGCTTTCGATACCAAGCAACAACTTGGCATCGCGCACATTGTGCTCCGCCAAATCCACCATGATCAAGTACTGGCGTCCCCGTGAGTCCAGAGACAAAACTTTGAACTTGTAGCTGCCGGAGAGGAGACCTGCACCTGTCATCGACTCACGGACAACGGCATACAAAGACTCCCGGCGCTCGTTGCGTTCTGCTTTACGCCCATGCGGCTCTTGTGTGTCTGCAGAAAGCGCTTTTTTCGTACGAGAACGTGTGCCGGCACTCCGACCCGATGGGGCGCCAGGCGCTGCAGGATGTGTGGTTTCTGCCGAACGGCTAAACCATTTGAAAAAAGACATCAGTACAAGTCCTTCCCTTGAAAGCACGGCACCCGACTATTTGCCAATACAAAACTTCGAAAAAATGACGCCCAGCAAGTCATCTGCACCGAATTCACCAGTGATTCGGTTGAGCGCATTCTGACCCAAACGCAGCTCTTCGGCGAGCAGGTCCAAGGCGTTACTACCATTCGCCAGCAAATCAGAAGCGTGCACCAAATGGTCGGCCACTTCCTTCAAAGCATGCAGATGGCGCTGGCGTGCGATAAACGTTCCCCCTTGGGCGGGCTGCCAACCCGCCGCCTCCAAAAGACGTGAGCGCAGGGTGTCGAGGCCTGCACCTGTCTTCGCAGAAAGCACAAGCCCCTCGTCAGAAGAAGCCAATGGTTGTGCATCGGCTTTGTTCCAGACATGGATGACCGGCACTTTCTGCGGCAGTTTTTGGGCTATCGTGCCCGCTATATCTGCGTCAGCTGCTATGTAATCAGGAGCGCTGCAACGGGTTAGGTCGTGCAAAAACACGACCGCATCTGCGGCAGCAATGGCCTCCCAGGCACGCGCAATGCCGATTTGCTCCACGGCATCGTCGCTTTCGCGCAGACCCGCCGTGTCGATGATGTGCAATGGCACGCCCTCGATCTGGATCGTTTCCTGCACTTTGTCGCGGGTGGTCCCGGCGATCGGCGTTACGATGGCGAGTTCGGCGCCAGCCAGCGCATTGAGCAGGGACGATTTACCAGCATTCGGCTGCCCTGCAATCACCACCTTCATACCCTCACGCAGCAGCGCGCCCTGTGCAGCTTTGGCTTGCACAGCGAGCAACGCGGTTTGCAAGCGCTGCAACTGGCCGACAGCATCCGCTTTTTCAAGGAAATCAATTTCCTCTTCGGGGAAATCCAGCGTGGCCTCTACCAGCATGCGCAGGTGAATCAAGGCATCGCGCAAGGAGGCGACCTGTTTTGAAAAAACACCCGAGAGAGACTGGCTGGCACTGCGTGCAGCGGCTTCCGTGCTTGCATCGATCAAGTCCGCAATCGCTTCCGCTTGCGCGAGATCGAGCTTGTTGTTGAGAAACGCACGTTGGGTGAATTCACCGGGATCCGCCAAGCGCAAGGCGGGCAAAACCGCACCTTCATCACCGGGCCCGGGCTGCGCAGCTATTTCGAGGCAACGGGCGACCAGAAGCTGCAAAACAACCGGCCCACCATGCGCTTGAAGTTCAAGAACATCTTCGCCGGTGAATGAACGGGGCCCCGGAAAAAACAAAGCCAGTCCATGGTCAATGGGCTGGCCTTGCGCGTCGGGGAAGGGAAGGTAGGTCGCTTCGCGCGGCACCAGTGTGCGCCCGAAGAACGCCTCGGTGAACGCAAGCAGCGACTTGCCGCTTACCCTCACGATACCGACGGCGCCACGGCCAGAGGCCGTAGCGATGGCGGCAATCGGGTCAGTATGCCGTGACAGCACCTCGTCCCGGCCCGATTACTTGAACTTCGGCAGATTGAACTGCGGTGGCACGCCCATGCGGGTGTTAATGATCCACTGCTGTGCAATCGACAGAATGTTGTTGGTGATCCAGTACAGCACCAAGCCGGACGGGAAGAAGAAGAACATCACACTGAACGCCAGCGGCATGAACCACATCATCTTGGCTTGCAAAGGATCCGGAGGTGCCGGATTCAGCGCAGTTTGCAGCAAGGTCGTCAAGGTCATGACCACAGGCAGGATGAAGAATGGATCAGGCGAAGACAAATCCTGGATCCACAAAATCCACGGCGCGTTGCGCATTTCTACGCTGGACAACAACACCCAGTAGAGCGCAATGAAGACCGGGATCTGCACCATGATCGGGAAGCAACCACCCATGGGGTTCACCTTCTCTTCACGATAGATGCGCATCATCTCTTGTTGCATCTGCTGCGGGTTGTCCTTGAGACGTTCGCGCATTTCCATGATGCGGGGGTTCACCGCCTTCATCTTGGCCATGCTGGCATACGCCTTGGCGTTGAGCCAGTAGAACGCGATCTTCAGCAACAGCACCAAGGCCACGATAGACCATCCCCAGTTCTGGATGAAGCTGTGCAGCTTGTCGAGCAACCAGTACAAAGGCTTGGCCAGAATGGTCAACCAGCCATAGTCTTTCACCAGCTCCATGCCGGGAGCCAAAGCTTCGAGCTTTTTCTCCTCTTGGGGGCCCACAAACAGTTTGGCTTCCAGCGCCTTGGTTTGACCGGGGGCCACTGTTTCCAGCGGCGTAATCATGGTGGCTCGGTAGCAGCAATCAGCAACTGTCGCACCCACATCTCGCGCATCCAGAGAGAAAGTGCGTTTCACATCCGCAGGCAAAATCCAGGCGCTGGCGAAGTAGTGCTGCACCATGGCGATGTAGCCGTTGGTGCTTTCCTTCTCAAAATCGGCCTTGCCTTTTTTGATGTCACTGAACTCGACCTTCTGATACTTCTTGAGGTCGGTGTAAACCGCAGGGCCTGTGAAAGTGGAATAGAAAGAAGACTCACCGGCAGGTTTGTTGCCGTCACGCACCAACTGCAAGTACAACTGGGGGTTCAAGGAGGTCGCGCCAGTGTTGATCACCTCATGCTTCACGGCAATATCGTATGCACCGCGACGCAATGTGTAGGTCTTTACAAGCTTGATACCGCCCGTGTCTTGCGAGGTGAAAACAAGTTTGAGCTCGTCTTGTCCGTCTTTGAGCACCTTGTCACCACTCACCGCCATCACCGACTTGTGGGTCGGGAAGCTGTCCGGCGCAACGCCGCCGATCAACCCGGTCTGGGCTTGGTAATAACGATCCTTGGTGTCGTCCAACAAGACGAAATTGCGTGTCTTGTCGTTGGAGTCCAGATACTGCAAAAACTCAGTCCGCACCAACGCGCCACCTTGGGTGTCAAACGTCATTTTGAGCACATCCGTGCTGACCTCAAAACGCTCAGATGCCACGGCTACCGCAGACTCGGCCACTGGTGCTTGCCCTGCGACCGCTGGTGCAACGGGCACACCCGCGGATGCACTCACTGCAGGGGCGGGAGCCGACGCTGCTTTTTGTGCCGGATTAGGGAAGAAAGTGGCTTGCTTTCCGTTGTGGATCTGCCACTGATCCCACAACAGGACCATGGAGAACCCAAAGATCACCCACAAAATGGTGCGGCGAATATCGTTCATGAAGACTTCTTCTCAGAGGGGGATTGAATCAAGCGACTGAACAGTCGCGGCGCATTCTCAGGCACGGGGTCGTGCCCACCCGCGCACCACGGGTGACAGCGCGCAAGACGCGCAACCGTCAAATAGGTGCCTATTGTCGCACCGTGCCGTTCGAGGGCTTCAAGCGCATACACAGAACATGTGGGGTTAAAGCGGCAAGCGGATCCTAGCCAGGGGCTCAGCATCAAGCGATAGCCACGCACCAAACCCATCAGGATCCGCTTCATCATGGCCTCACCTGTGACGGGTCGGAACCCACCTTGCCGGGCAACGTGCCCACAATTTGGCCGAAAAGATCCATCAGTTCGCTGCGCACCGCCGCTTTCAGGGCATCCGACGTGGCGCTCACAAAGACTTTGCGATCAAAGTCGCGCCGCAAGCGGATCAAGTGGGCTTTTTCTTTCAGCAATGGAGCGAACTCAGCCCCCAAGCTGTACACCTGGCGCTTGATCGTATTGCGGGTCACCGCCCGTTTGGCCCAGCGCTTGGGTGCCATCGCTCCCAGCCAGAGGCCTGGCTCAGGAAAAACGGAAGAGTTTGCATCTACGCCAGAAACACTAACAGCGCAGCAATGCAAAGCAAAGTGCGCTGTTTTTGAAACCGTAGAGCCACCCAGGACCGCTTGGAACTGGGCGCGCGTTTGAAGGCGCTTAACGGCAGGCAGCCTGCCGATGTGCGGTTCCGCTATCACCAAAAGCCAAAAGCTCTGGTTTGCGAAGCCGTCTTAGACAGCCAGACGCTTGCGGCCTTTGGCGCGGCGTGCATTGATCACAGCGCGGCCGCCGCGAGTCTTCATGCGGACCAGGAAGCCGTGGGTACGTGCGCGACGGATTTTGGAAGGTTGGTATGTGCGTTTCATGAAATTTTCCTAACAGGCTCAGTGGTATCTGCGTGGCCCGCCAGTGCTACTCACCAGGGACTCGATAACGCAGATTTCGGTCTTATCGCCCCGAACACAATCAGGGGAACCGCGGATTATCGCAAATTTTCCCAAGCAGGGCAACACCTTAGGCGGCAATCAGATTCTTTTGCACGAACTGCGGCCGTCCCGGTCGACAATGTGGATAAAGTATTGATAAATTAGAATGCGCTTCGCAGCAAACAACAACTATCCACAGAAGCTGACCCGCACAATGACCCAGGGCTCCCTCCCTTCCCCCCACGACGGCTCCAATTTTGAACTCGGGCAAAGCCTGTGGCAGAGCTGCGTCGATCAGCTCGCCCAAGAGCTTCCCGAGCAGCAATTCAACACCTGGATCAAGCCGCTCACCGCCCTCGTTCACGAGGACATGTCCAAAATTACGGTGTTCGTTGCCAATCGCTTCAAACTAGACTGGGTTCGCGCCCAGTACAGCCAGCGCATTGCAGGAATGCTCGAGAAGCTTTATGGGCAAGCCGTAGCCGTTGAGTTAGTGATCACTCCGCGAGAGGCGCCTGTGCGCCCGACAGCGACTCCCCGTGCCGCTGAGGTGCCTGCAGCCATCGAAGAAGTCGAAGTAGGCGAAGACCGCTTCGCCGGCGTCCCCAAAAGCCGCCTCAACAGCATGCTCACCTTCGAGAGCCTGGTGGAAGGCACTGCCAACCGCATGGCGCGTGCAGCCGCCATGCATGTGGCCACCATGCCCGGGCACTTGTACAACCCCCTGTTTATCTATGGCGGTGTAGGCTTGGGCAAAACCCACTTGATGCACGCCGTAGGCAACCGCCTGCTTGTGGATAAGCCCGGATCCAAGGTGCTTTACATCCACGCAGAACAATTTGTGTCAGATGTCGTCAAGGCTTATCAGCGCAAAACTTTTGATGAATTCAAGGAGCGATACCACTCCCTAGACCTGCTGTTGATCGACGATGTGCAGTTTTTTGCGAACAAAGACCGCACCCAGGAAGAGTTTTTCAACGCCTTCGAAGCCCTGCTGGCCAAGAAGTCCCACATCGTGATGACCAGCGACACCTATCCCAAGGGTCTGGCCGATATTCACGAGCGTTTGGTATCCCGTTTCGACTCCGGCTTAACCGTGGCCATCGAGCCGCCGGAACTCGAAATGCGGGTGGCGATTCTGATCAACAAAGCGCATGCCGAGGGCTCTGAAATGCCCGAAGAAGTGGCGTTTTTTGTGGCGAAAAACGTGCGCTCCAACGTCCGCGAGCTCGAAGGCGCGCTGCGCAAAATCCTGGCGTATTCGCGCTTTAACCAGAAGGAAATCTCCATCCAGCTGGCCCGCGAAGCACTCCGCGACTTACTGTCGATCCAGAACCGGCAGATCTCAGTGGAGAACATCCAAAAAACCGTGGCCGATTACTACAAGATCAAGGTCGCGGACATGTACTCCAAGAAGCGTCCGGCGAGCATTGCACGGCCGCGCCAGATTGCGATGTATCTGGCGAAAGAACTGACCCAAAAGAGCCTGCCGGAAATCGGCGAGCTATTCGGTGGGCGCGATCACACGACGGTGTTGCACGCCGTGCGAAAAATCGGCGGCGAGCGCCAGCAACTGACCGAACTGAACCAGCAGTTACATGTTCTGGAGCAAACGCTCAAGGGTTAAGGGTAAAAACAGAGGCAAGCCCCCGTAACTCACTGAAAAAACAGAGAAAATGGCGGGATTGTTTGTTTGGCAGAGATTCACAAAGAGGTTGACATGATCGTATTGAAGGCAACGCAAGACAAGGTCTTATCGGTTCTGCAATCGGTGGCCGGTATTGTCGAGCGCCGCCACACCTTGCCCATTCTTGCCAACGTACTGCTGCGCAAGACCGGCACCTCCCTGCAACTCACCACCAGCGACCTCGAAATCCAGATCCGCACCACGGCAGAACTGGGCGGCGACACCGGCAACTTCACCACCACCATCGGTGCGCGCAAGCTGATCGACATTCTGCGCACCATGCCCGGTGACCAGACTGTGTCCCTCGAATCCAGCCAAAGCAAAATCATTCTCAAAGGCGGCAAGAGCAAGTTCACGCTGCAGACCATGCAGGCGGAAGACTTTCCGCTGGTGCAAGAAAGCGCCAGCTTCGGCCCCGTGTTTAGCGTGCCGCAAAAAACCCTGAAGGACCTGCTGAGCCAGGTGTCCTTCGCCATGGCGGTGCACGACATCCGCTACTACCTCAACGGCATTTTGTTTGTCGCCGAAGGCAAGCAACTCAGCTTGGTAGCCACCGACGGGCACCGCCTGGCATTCGCCTCCGCGACCTTGGACGTAGAAGTGCCCAAGCAGGAAGTCATCCTGCCCCGTAAAACCGTGATCGAGTTGCAGCGCTTGTTGTCTGACGCCGAAGGCGCCATCGAGATGCAGTTCGCCAACAACCAGGCCAAGTTCACATTTGACGGCATGGAATTCGTGACCAAGCTGGTCGAGGGCAAATTCCCTGACTACAACCGCGTCATCCCCAAGAACCACAAGAACAGTATCACCCTGGGCCGCGAAGCGTTGCTCAAGACGCTGCAACGCACCGCCATCCTGACCAGCGACAAGTTCAAGGGCGTGCGCCTGAACATCGACCCCGGCAGCCTGCGTGTGGCATCCAACAACGCCGAGCAGGAAGAAGCGGTGGACGAGTTGGACATCGACTACGGCGGTGACAGCATCGAAATCGGCTTCAACGTCACCTACCTGATCGACGCCCTGAGCAATATGAGCCAGGACATGGTGAAAGTGGAGCTGTCAGACGGCAATAGTTCTGCCCTGATCACCATCCCCGACAACACGACCTTCAAGTACGTCGTGATGCCCATGAGAATCTGACGCTATAAAAATAGTAGCTATCCGCGCAATCAAACCCCCGCTCACCGGGGGTTTGGTCATTCAAGAGTTTGAGATTTTTCGAAGAGAAGTTAGCCATGACTGAAGAAAACAAGTCGGTTTCCACCCCTGAAAACGCCGATGGCGCTGTGCACACGGGCGAGGGCGGAGCCGACAGTTCCAACTTCCAGCCCACCATCGACACCAACCAAGCCGGTGCGACGGAGGCCTATGGCGAAGGCTCGATCCAGATTCTTGAAGGCCTGGAAGCCGTGCGCAAGCGCCCCGGTATGTACATCGGCGACACGTCCGACGGCACCGGCTTGCACCACCTGGTGTTTGAGGTTGTGGACAACTCCATCGACGAATCGCTGGCCGGCCATTGCGACGACATTCTGGTCACCATCCACTCCGACAACTCCATCAGCGTGGTCGACAACGGCCGTGGCATCCCCACTGGCATCAAGCTCGATGACAAGCACGAACCCAAGCGTTCCGCCGCTGAAATCGCGCTGACCGAACTGCACGCCGGCGGCAAGTTCAACCAGAACAGCTACAAGGTGTCCGGCGGTCTGCACGGCGTGGGTGTGTCCTGCGTGAACGCGCTGTCCAAAATGCTGCGCCTGACCATCCGCCGTGACGGCAAAGTCCACACGCTGGAATTCAGCAAAGGCTTTGTGCAGAACCGCATCGTCGAGACGCAAAACGGCATCGAAGTCTCGCCCATGAAGATCATTGGCGACACCGAAAAGCGTGGCACCGAAGTGCACTTCCTGCCCGACACCGAAATCTTCAAGGAAAACAACGATTTCCACTACGAAATCCTGTCCAAGCGTCTGCGCGAACTCAGCTTCCTGAACAACGGCGTGCGCATCCGCCTCAAAGACGAGCGCAGCGGCAAAGAAGACGACTTTGCCGGTGCCGGTGGCGTGCAGGGCTTTGTGAACTACGTCAACAAGGGCAAGACGGTTCTGCACCCCAACGTGTTCCACGCCATGGGCGACCGTCAGAGCGACCAGGGCACCAACATCGGCGTCGAAGTGGCCATGCAATGGAACAGCGGCTTCAACGAGCAAGTGCTGTGTTTCACCAACAACATCCCCCAGCGTGACGGCGGTACCCACCTGACCGGCCTGCGCGCCGCGATGACCCGTGTCATCAGCAAGTACATCGAACAAAACGAAATGGCCAAGAAGGCCAAAGTCGAAGTCACCGGTGACGACATGCGCGAAGGCCTGTGCTGCGTGCTGTCGGTCAAAGTGCCTGAGCCCAAGTTCTCCAGCCAGACCAAAGACAAGCTGGTCTCCAGCGAAGTGCGCGGCCCGGTGGAAGACATCGTGGGCAAGCTGCTCGCTGACTACCTCGAAGAGCGCCCGAACGATGCCAAGATCATCGTCGGTAAAATCATCGAGGCCGCCCGTGCCCGTGAAGCCGCCCGCAAAGCCCGCGACATGACACGCCGCAAGGGCGTGCTGGACGGCATGGGCCTGCCCGGCAAACTGGCCGACTGCCAGGAAAAAGACCCCGCCGGCTGCGAAATCTACATCGTGGAGGGTGACTCCGCCGGCGGCTCTGCCAAGCAAGGCCGCGACCGGAAATTCCAGGCCATCCTGCCCCTGCGCGGCAAGATCCTGAACGTGGAAAAAGCCCGCTACGAGAAGCTGCTCACCAGCAACGAAATTTTGACGCTGATCACCGCCTTGGGCACCGGCATCGGCAAGGCCGGCGGCACGACCGGCAACGACGATTTCAACGTTGCCAAGCTGCGCTACCACCGCATCATCATCATGACCGACGCGGACGTCGACGGTGCGCACATCCGCACCCTGCTGCTGACCTTCTTCTACCGCCAGATGCCTGAGCTGGTGGAACGCGGTCACATTTACATCGCCCAGCCCCCGCTTTACAAAGTGAAGTCCGGCAAGGAAGAGTTGTACTTGCAAGGCCCCGCCGAGCTGGACGGTTACTTGCTGCGCATCGCCTTGGTGAATGCATCGGTCTACACCGGTGGCCCCAACGGCACCACCCTGAACGGCGACACGCTGGCCGAACTGGCCCGCAAACACCAGCTGGCACAGGCCGTGATTGCCCGACTGAAAAACTTCATGGATGCCGAAGCCCTGCGCTCCGTGGCCGATGGCGTGGTGCTCAACCTCGACACCGTGGCCGATGCGGAAGCCTCTGCCGCCGCCCTGCAAGCCAAATTGCCTGACGCTGAAGTGGCCGGCGAGTTCGATGCCCGCACCGACAAGCCGATCCTGCGCATCAGCCGCCGCCACCACGGTAACGTGAAGAGCAGCGTGCTCACCCAGGACTTTGTGCACGGCGCGGACTACGCCGCCCTGGCTGAAGCCGCCAACACCTTCCGCAACCTGCTCAGTGAAGGCGCCCGCGTCATGCGCGGCGAAGGCGAAAAGCAGAAGGAAGAAAAAGTCTCTGACTTCCGCGAAGCCATGGCCTGGTTGATCACCGAAGCCGAGCGCACCACCAGCCGCCAGCGCTACAAAGGACTGGGCGAAATGAACCCGGCCCAGTTGTGGGAAACCACCATGGACCCGACCGTGCGCCGCCTGCTGCGCGTGCAGATCGACGACGCGATCGAAGCTGATCGCGTGTTCACCATGCTGATGGGCGACGAAGTGGAGCCGCGCCGCGACTTTATTGAAACCAACGCACTGCGCGCAGGCAATATCGACGTTTGATGCAGGGCCGTTCCAGCCCCTCGGGGCTCGTCGGCCTGCTGGAAACATGGGCCGCGGTTGATACCCGCGCCCCGCGGCAAGACTGGGCAGAGCACTGGAGCGCGTGGCTGGGCCCCTTGGATGCGATCGCGCTCAGCACGGCGCTGCCCGAGATCCGCAACGCGGGAATGACCGCACCGGAGGCCGGCAAAAAGCAGGCGGTAGATATCGCCCAGCTGCTGCAACAGCTGCAAGACGACCTGACCCGCTCTGTCCGCCTGATACCAGCCCCGCAACGCTCCAGCCTGCGCTCGGTCCCGATGCCGCAAGCCGTGACAGAGCCGCTGGTGGGAGAGGATTACGGCAGCTACCGGCAACGCTACCTCGATATCCAGCGGCGCTTTGAGCTGCGCATAGACCCTTTGCGCCAACACTGCCGGCAAGTGCTGTCACAGGCGAGCCCCCGGCTGCGTCAGTTGGCACAACTCGATGCCACGCTGGAGACCATGCTCATGCCCCGCACCCAGGCGTTGCTCGCGACACTGGCAGTCTTGTTGGAGCGGCGCTTTCACCGCTACCGCCAGGACGAGAGCCTGCCGATGGCAGATTTTGAGCAGGATTTTCAAGCTGCCCTGGTGGCAGAACTGCACTTTAGATTGGAACCGGTCACCGGCCTGGTAGAGGCCTGGCGCACTGGTGCTTGAGACGATATGAACAAAGATTTGAACCGGTTTTTCATCCCTGCCGCCTCGGCCCTCGGTGCCCTGGCGCTGGTCTGGATCGCTGCGGGTTTTGTGAGCACCAGCCCCTTGGCACTGGTCATGACCTTGGTGATCGCCGCCGTTTACGCAGCAGGCCTGCGCGAACTCCACCACTACCGCGCCGGCACGCGGGGGCTGCATGCGGCACTCTCGAATGTTCCGCCCGCGTTGGACACGCTGGCGCCGTGGCTCGAACAAGTGCCAGCCCCACTGCAGCACAGCGTGCGCTTGCGGATTGAGGGCGAGCGCGTGGCGCTACCCGGCCCGGCACTCACGCCCTATCTGGTCGGTCTGCTGGTCATGCTCGGCATGCTGGGCACCTTTCTCGGCATGGTGCTGACCTTCAAGGGCGCGGTGTTTGCGCTCGAAGGCTCTACCGACCTGCAAGCCATCCGCTCAGCACTGGCGGCCCCCATCAAAGGCCTAGGCCTGTCTTTCGGCACCTCGGTGGCTGGTGTGGCCAGTTCGGCCATGCTCGGGCTGGTGTCAGCGCTCAGCCGGCGCGATCGCTTGCACACCGGCCGCTTGCTGGACCAGCGCATTGCCGGCGTGTTGCGGCCTTTCTCGCTGGCCCACCAGCGCGAAGCCAGCCTGTTGGCCCTGCAACAACAGTCACAAGCCTTGCCCGCAGTGGCCGAGCAACTGCAACGCCTGATGACCCAGATTGAGCAGCGCCACGACACGCTCAGCACCCAACTCGAAAGCCGTCAGCACGCCTTCCACGAAGACGTTAACCGCGCGTACACCACCCTGGCAGCGGCAGTAGGCCAATCCTTGCAAGACAGCTTGTTGGCAGGTGCCCGCCATGCCGGCGAAACCATAGTGCCAGTGGTGGAAACCGCCATGCAGCAGCTGGCCGCAGAGTCCCGCGCCCAGCACGACCGGACCAGCAACACCCTGCACACTCAATTGCAAGACATGCTGGCGGGCTTCCGCGAAAGCACACAGGCCCTGACCTCGGACTGGGCGCGGGCCCTGGGTAAAAGCACCCAAACCCTGCAAACCGAATGGCAAAACGCCGGGGCGCAAGCCCTCGCCCAGCAACAAGCCGTGTGCGCCGCACTCGAGACCAGTGCTGCCACCATCACCACCCGCACCACCGAGCAGGCGGCCGCCGCTTTGAGCGGGGTTACGCAAGTGCTGGCCCGGTCGGAAGCGCTGTTCGACGCCCACCACCAGAGCGAAGCCGCATGGGCCGCGCAACAACAAAGCCGCATGGACGCGCTCGCCGCCCTGTGGCGGACCGAGCTGGCCGCACTGCGCACCGAAGAAGCCGCCCGCGGCGAGGCCGCCAGTGCCCGACTCAGTGAACTCACCACCCGCTTGCGCACTGAAATGACGCGCCTCGACGAGCGCGACACCCAGACCCTGCAAGAGCGCCATCAGCTCATGGAGCGACTCGGCGGGCTGCTGCAATCTGCAGAAGCCACCACCCAAGGGCAGCGCGCCGCAATTGACACCTTGGTCGCCACCGCCGGCAGCACACTGGCCCAGGTGCAAGCGCAGTTTGCCCAAACCCTGGCGCTGCAAGGCGACAAGGCCGAGCAGCTTGCCGCCCATGTGCAAGGCAGCGCCGTGGAGCTCACCAGTTTGAGCAGCAGCTTTCAACACGCGGTGGAACTGTTTGTGGGCAGCAACGACGCCCTGGTGCGCAGCCTGCAAGGCATTGAAGCCGCTGTGAGCCAATCGGTCGAGCGCAGCGACGAGCAACTGGCCTACTACGTGACCCAGGCCCGCGAGGTCATTGACCTGAGCCTGAGCGCGCAAAAATCCGTGGTCGAAGACCTGCGCAAACTGCGCAACCAACCCGCAACCACCGCCCAAGGCCAGGCATGACCGGCGATACCGACATCGCCGACGAAGGCGGTCTGGAGACCGCACCGGTATGGGCCGTCTTTGGCGACCTGATGGCTGGGCTGCTCGGCGCGTTTGTGCTGATCCTGGTGGGCGTGCTGGTGGTGCAGATGGACCTGGTGGCCAACCTCGAGGCCGAGGTCAAAAAGCGCCAGCAGGAAGAGCAGCGCCGCATGGCCCTCGAAAAAGCATTGGCCATACCGCTGCAGTCCGGGCGGGTCACCCTCAATAACGGCCGTATCGGCATCAGCGGCAGCGTGCTGTTTGCCGTCAGCTCTGACCAGCTGCGCCCCGATGGGCGGCAGCTCCTCAAAAGCTTGGTGCCACCGCTGCAGGTGTACCTGGGTGAGCGCAATGAAATGCTGATGGTCAGTGGCTTTACTGACGACCAGCCCGTCTCCGGCAGCAACCGGCGGTTTGCGGACAACCTCGAGCTCTCGGCCCAGCGCTCACTCACAGTTACCCGCGCACTGATCGAAGAGGGCATGCCCGCCTCCCGCGTATTTGCCGCCGCATTCGGTGCCGAACAGCCGGTGGCCTCCAATCAAAACGACAGTGGCCGGGCGCTCAACCGCCGGGTCGAAATGGCGCCCGTTCCCAAGGGAGCGCCCGCACATGACTGAGGCGGCAGCCCCAGCAGATCAACTGCTGGCCACCTTGGACGCGTTGCGCTCTGCCGGCCGGCAGGCACTCGACCCGGTGCGCTTTCGCTACCTAGAGACACTGGCACAACGGCTGCCCACGCAATCAGGCGCAGTGCAACACCACCTGTGTACCGCCTTGAGCAACGCGCTGGCAGATTTTGAGCGCCGCTGCGCGATAGCCCCGGCCCGACTGTCGAGCACGGCCGCGCCTGGCTGCGCGCCCTTGCGGCGAGCGGGCCTGAACAGCTTGAAAGCGCTCAACACGCAGCTTCGTGTGCCGCAAGCGGACACACCACACGGCGCGGCCCCAACACCCACACGCGGTGTGCCGGAGATGAAGAGCGTTCAGCAGTTCAAGCAAGCCTGGGGCCGCATGAAAGTGCAAGACCAAGTCGGACACGCCCTCACCCAAGGCCCTGCCAATGCCGGCCCACTCAACTCGCACCGGCTGGTGCTGCGTACCCTGGGCCTAATGCAAGACCTGTCACCGGCCTACCTGCACCACTTCATGAGCCACTTGGACACCCTGCTGCAGCTCGATACCTTGACGCTGCCGCAGGCCCCAAAAGCAGCCAAGCCGGCCAAGGCTGTAAAAAGTACCAAACCGGTGGCCCGGAAGACGGCTGTCAAGAAGTAACGGGATTCAAAGCCTAGCGGGTTAGACGCCACGATCTATCCCCCGATTTGACGTGCCTAAATACCTGTAGGTATACTTCGCCCAACACGGCCCCCTTCAGAAACGCACTTCGGTGCCAACTGCTTGGGGGTTTTTCTTTGGGCGATTACTTACCAAGCCCGCTGATCCCAGCCCTCATCGACCCCCATTCCGATCAATGTAATGCCCACATGACTCAGGTCTGGAAATTGGGTTGAGAGATGCTGCTTAAACCGCGCGCCCCAACTGGACGACGGATTGATCACCCGCATCAGATGCTGGCAAATACACATCAGCAAGAACGGGCGAGTTCTTAGAACGTTGCCGCTTTCGCCCACAAAAGCATCCAAAGACGGCACCTGCCCCAATTTGGGTAGCTTAGGGCTCTCCACAATGTTGCGATTCCACAAGCGGCTATGGTGGGCACATACATTGCGCAAATAGTTCAGGCTGCGCAACCAGCTAGCGAAAACACGGCCATCCTCCACACCGTAGCTATTTGCGATGGCATCTTGATCTTCAGTTTTCAGCCCTGAAAAAAGGGTGGACATACAGCCAAAATCCCACACCTCACAAGCAACCCATATGGCAACGGGCAAGCCATATTTGTCCTTGTTATGGGTCATAAATGTCTCGCGGGAGCGACCGATAAGCCCCGCATGTTTTGCGAGCCATGCATGGTGCCGTGGCAGCCCGGTATCTGCCTGAATCTCCGTTGCAAAACTCTCATGAAAAAGTTCTGGCTTCAGGTACGCAAATTGGTCCTGCTCGCCCAAACGATGCGATAGATCGACCCGCAGCGCGACCTCAATCCGCTCAAGGGCATCCAACACCAACAGGCGCAACTTCTTGTCAAACACATACAAGTCCACCGCGTTTTGAAAGGAAGTTCCCGGCTTGAAGTCATCCAGCACAGGGCGATCGATGCGTACTTTTTTGGGCTTTCCGCCCGTCTTTTCGTCCAACGGGCAATAGGCGGTGCGAAGACGAAAGTCATACCAATAGCCGCTCAGCCTGTAGTACCCGATGCGCTCCAGATAGTCCAAGGCCTTGCCCACATCGCCCACCACCATGCCGCGACTTTGCAACTTGGCGAGCTGCTGTTCCATGCTCAGCCACGGCTTGATATAGGGCATATGTACTCCGTTTGCGTGAAGTTAGGTAGCCACCTCTTGCACCAGCGCCTCGGCCAGATGAGCTTGGGTGGATTGGCTGTCGGACAGGAGCTGGCGCAAGCAGGCGAGATTGGAGACACGCACGATTAGCTAGCGCTCCTGCTTCAATAGCTGAAGGATTTCCCCGGGCGCATCCCAGTCTCCTTCGGAATACCAAATTGGGCTGATGCCATGAGATGCCAAGAACTGGTCACGTACTCTCAACTCTTGTTCGTCATCAGGGGCCGTCAGGATTGCAAAGTGATCCGGCATCGACTCTCTATTTTGCTCAAACACATCCTTCAGACTACTCAAGTACCTATCCGCAATCAAACTACATCCAAGGAAAACAATAGAAAAGCTGGCAAAGACACGCATCAAAGTCCGTGGCACGGGTCGGTCATTAGCGTAGCTTTGATCGTACTCTTGTCGTGTGAGAACCCGGTTCTTCTGGTCGTCAATATTGCCATGCAATTTGAGGAGGTACTTCTCTCCCTGAAACGCTGCCTTTATGAATCGATATGAATCCTCATTGCCGACTACTTTTTCTGTGAATGGTCGGCGAACCTCCTGATGGCAGTTTTCCAGTACACGATCAAAATTTGTCGTAATGACTGCACCACCGAAGAGATCGATCAGCTCGGTGGATGGACTTCGCGAAGGATCAATGCGTGGATTTTCGAATGCTGAGCGAAATTCCCGCGTGAACACATCAAGCGTTTGAGCAGCGATAACTTCATCCATCACGAGTTCATGCTCACCTGCTTGCAATCTAAGTTTCGTAGTCGCTTCATCCATCCCTCCTTTGATAGCTTGCTGAACAACATAGCTTCTCCAAGACGGACAACCAGCAGCGACTGAAAAACCAGCACCGATAAATGGCAAGACAATCGCCTGACGTCGCACCAGCATCTGTAACCGCTCAAAAACTGCTTCGTTTGTCGGGAATCCCTCTAAGCGGAGTGTTCTTTTTCGCTCCAATGCATTTTGTTCATTAAGCAGAGCCGAATAAGTAGGGCGGTCCGCATAGAACAAGGCACGACTAATGGAAGGAATGGGAGACTCAGTTCCATCCGGTCTTTTTAGAGTAAGCGCGTATTCACCAAGATCACCATCGTCGAGCATGTCATTGAAACGCTCATTCTGGTCGAACGCTATGCTGCCATCTCTTACTTCATCTGAGTCAGGAAAGGCTTCAACGTTTTTCATGTTGCAGCAACCTCATCCGTGAGTGCCTGGGCCAGTTGAGCTTGAGTGGATTGGCTGGCGGCCAGGCGCTGGCGCAGCTCGGCGCACAGGCGGCGCAGCTGGGCTACGCGGGTGACGATGCGGGATTGTTCGGCTATCGGTGGGAGCGGCAGCGCCAACTCGGTGACGTCTGAAACTTTCAAATTTGGCTGTAGGCCCGATCCATTGAAACGATTTTGATAGATGCTCAATACTTCCGGCAACTGCATGTACGCAAATGCAAACTCACAGTCGATGCTTGAGCCGCACCTAATTGCAGCCACACGTTGATTGATCAAAGCTCCTTCGTAAGAAGTCGGACACCTGCTAATTTTCAGACCGTCGGAAACGTATGGTCGGGTCAAAGCAAGAATCAAATCATGCTTCGCAGCCTTGAAACTATTAAAGCCTTCAGCAAAGCTCGGCGGCAGATAGTCATCAGTCACATGGAATTCACCAACCCCTGCATTTGTGATCTTTATTGCTCGGATGCCAGATTCAGCAGAGAAATCTTCACTGCTGAAGGCATAACCAGAAATCACCTTTGACACGTCACCCAACCGCACCCACTCCCACCCTGTTGGCAACATAAACAGCTGTTCATGCTCTGCAATCGACGGCAGGAGCTTGTCGCGTTTAATCTTGCCCTCGGCGATGAGTTTGTCTTTCTCGGCGCGGATTTTCTTGAGCAGCTCGCTGGCGGGCTCGTCTTGCGGATCTTGGGGGACGAGCAGGCCGCGCACTGCGAGTTGGAGGATGTTTTGCTCCAGGGCGTCTACTGCTTCGGGGCGGTCTAGCAGCAAGTCGAAGTGGGTGGCGATGCGCTGCCAGTTGTCAGCCAGTTGCGTGGGCGTTTCACTCTCAGTGAGCGTGGCCAGCAGGGTGCTGACGAGTTGGGCGTGTTGAGTGGCTTCGAGCTGGCCTTTGGCTTCGAGCGCGTCGCACAAGTGCATGAGCTCTTCGACGCGGGTGACGATGCGGGATTGTTCAGTAAGGGGTGGTAAACAAACTGCTCTCTGCAGCGTCTCAGTAACCTTCACGAAGGGCTGCGCTCCACCACTCCTAATCCAATAACTTTCATTGTTTAACAGCAGCATCGCATATTCCGGCATGACCACGTCTAACACCGGCCAGATGATGTGCGTGTTTGCAATTGAGCTCCATTTTCCCGTCGCTAGAAACGCTTTGCCACATCGAGCACCAACTGCCGAAAGCACAAGTGCTGTTCCCTCATATTCAAAATCTGCCAGCCATACATCCTGCCCTGATGCTGAAAAACCCGGAAACAGATGATCTGCAGGCTCAGAAAACAGCTTTCCCTTGATCAACTTGGAATTGCCACTACGAGGAACAAAAACATTTGATCCGACGATTGATATCCATCCGTTTGGAAGACAGTCAATATCTTCCGTGAGTTCGACTCGCTCAAGAGTACGAGATCGAGGGACCTTGCCTTCTTCGATCAACCGTTCAACCGCACTTGTGATTCGCGACGTATCTGCAGACAACTCACTTGAGTCTTGAGGCACCAGCTTGCCTTGGACCGCCAGCGTCAAAATCAGCTCGCGCAAACGCGCCACGCCACCGGGAGAAGTGGCCAACAGGTTCAAATTTGATAGCAGCATGCGCTTATTCAATCTGCGCTAGCGAGCGATTTGGCCAATATTCCCTTGAGCTCATCGCGCAGGGCTTGCGCCTCACCTTGCAGGCGGGCGTAGTCGGCCAGCAGTTGCGCAGGGTCGTGGCTCACGGTGTCTGCGGCGTGGGGGTTCTTTTGGTCGAGGTTGTAGTTGGCGGCCTTGATCTGCTCGATGCTCACCTTCCAGGCGCGTTCGTTTTCTTGCCTAGAGGCAAAGCCATCGGCCTCGGTGCCCCACCAGGCTTTCTCGGCGTCGAACTCTTCGATGCGGATGGGCTTGGTTTTGTTGTAGTTCTTCACGCCCGTGGGGTACGGGTGCTCGTAGTACCAAACTTCCTTGGTGGGCGTGCCTTTGGTGAAGAACAGCAGGTTGGTCTTGATGCCGGTGTAGGGCGCAAACACACCGTTGGGCAGGCGCACGATGGTGTGCAGGTTGCACTCGGCCAGCAGTTGCTCTTTGATGCGCGTCTTGACGCCTTCGCCAAACAGGGTGCCGTCGGGCAGCACCAGCGCGGCGCGGCCTTTGGCTTTGAGGATGTGTTTAATGAGCACCAGAAACAAGTCTGCTGTTTCTTTGGTGCGCACGTCGGCAGGAAAGCCTTGCTCGATGCCCGGCTCTTCCACACCACCGAAGGGCGGGTTGGTGAGCACCACGTCCACGCGGTCTGCCTGGGTCACTTCGCGCAGCGGGCGGGCCAGGGTGTTGCCGTGCTGGATGAGGCTGGGCACCTCGATGCCGTGGAGCATGAGGTTGGTGACGCACAGCATGTGGGGGAGTTGCTTTTTCTCGACGCCGGTGATGCTGTTTTGCAGCATGACATCGTGCTCGGGCGTATGGGCTTGCTTGCGCAGGTGCTCGATGGCGCAAACCAAAAAGCCGCCGGTGCCGGTGGCGGGGTCGAGCACTTTTTCGCCCAAGCGGGGGTTGACCATGTCCACCATGAACTGGGTGACGGCGCGGGGGGTGTAGAACTCGCCCGCGTTGCCGGCGCTTTGCAGGTCGCGCAGTATCTTCTCGTACAGGTCGTTGAACTGGTGGCGCTCGGCCTGGCGGTTGAAGTCGATAGCCGCGAGCTTGTTGATGACCTGGCGTAGCAGGTGGCCGCTTTTCATGAAGTTGTTGGCGTCTTCAAACACGCTGCGCACCACGTAGCCGCGCGGGTTGCGCTGGGCGTCGCCCCCTAGGTTTTTGAGTGCGCCAAACAGGTCGTCGTTCACGAACTTGAGCAGGCCGTCGCCGGTGATGCCCTCAGCGTCTGCCGCCCAGTTGCGCCAGCGCAGGGGCTCGGGGATGGGGCTTGTGTAGCTGTCGCGGGTGAGTTCGAGCTCTTCTTCCAGCGCGTCAAACACTTTGAGGAAGAGCAGCCACACCATTTGCTCGATGCGCTGGGCGTCGCCGTTGATGCCGGCGTCCTGGCGCATGACGTCTTGGATAGATTTGATGGTTGCCGAGAGGTTGGACATGGTTTGTTCTTGTTTTGGTATGAAATATGGCTCTAGCGCACGTGGAATGTGCGCAAGCAGCTATGAATTTAGTAGCAATTCACTCATCTACCCAATCAAGTTGCGGACTTGCTGGCGGCCATGAGCCCGCTGCGACGCGCTGGGTGTACCAGCGGAGCATGGCGGCGTCCTCGACCGCGTATTCGCTGCGGGCGGATTTCCAGATCAGGCTGGGCTGGTGGGCGCGCAAACCTTCCAAGGCTTTTTGCGCCTTGGCCACGGTGACTTTTTCACCCGTTTTCTCGTTGTAGAACTGAAGCGCGTCGGCGTCATACGGGCGAAAGCGTTGGCCCAGTTCCAGCATGCGCCAGAGCACGGCTTGCTCCAGCGGACGCAGGGCGGTGAAGTCGCTTTCCATCTGCGACTCGTCAGCGTCTTGTTTCTGCAGGGCTTTATCCAGCATGGCGTCTTCAAATCTGCCGGTGTTGGTGGCCAAAGGGCTGAGCACCTGCCCGAGGGCCTCCATAAAAAACTGGGGACGCTGGCCGAAACGCGTAAAGGCTTCGCTCAAGGTAGCTTCGTTGACTGGGGCAAGGTCGGCACGCTGGCGGACTATGAGTTGCGCGATGTGGGCAATGAAGTCAGCCCCTAGCTCGGGCATGCGGTGGATTTGGGAGCCGTAGAAAGGGGCCGCATTGGTGTTGACCAGCCGCAGGAGCTTGTCGCGATCGGAGCCTGACATCACCAGCATGAGCCGCACCTCGCCGGGGCGGTTGAGTTGGTCACGGGCGGACTTGAGTGCCGCCATCGCGGTTTCACCCGCCTCGCTGGTGAGTGCATGCTGGGCCTCGTCTATCACCAGCGCGACGGGGGCTTTGCTAGCTTCGGACAGGGCGCGCAGTGCATCGGTGAGGGTGCTGCCGTCGACCTTGCCGATTTTTGAGGTGTCGATTTTGATACCCCCGACGCTGATGCTGTCCAGCCCCGCCAACTTGGCAGTCTTGGCCACCACGCCCAACTGCTTTAGCAAAGCTTGGCCCACCGCCTCGGCAATGAGGCTGCCGGGGTCACGCTTCTGGTCCGCCCACAGGTCCACGTACACCACCACCACCTGGCGGCGCTGCAACTCGGGCATGAGGTCGGCTTGCAGGAAGGTGGATTTGCCTGTGCGGCGGGGCGCTGCCAGAAACAGTCCGTTGGGCGCATCGCTAAAGACGTCTTTACCCTGCAAAGCATCGGCCAAGCTGGATGCCAAGGGCGTACGCGGGTAGTAAAGCATGGGTTTATCCAAAAATATCTTGGTTCAGATATTTTATCTGAATTTGGATAATTTTGGATAATTTCCGGCGAAACCGACTTACTCGCTTGCCGCGTAAAGCTCGCGCTCCAGCGTCTGCAGGGCGGTTTTGTACTGGGGGCGGCCGCCGAAGCTCTTGATGATTTCAGCTGGGCGGCCTATGTCGGTGAAGGGTTGTACGTTGAAGACCGTGTCGGCCTCGATGGTGGCAATGCCTTCGTCGGCGTATTTGTCGAGCAGGGCGTCGATGACCTGGCGGGCCACCGGGCCGTAGTGGGTGAATATGTTGTATTTGGCATTGCGCTTCTTCACCCTGCGGGCGCGCTCGCGCCGGGTGAGGGGCGGCATGTTGTAGGCCACGTGCAAAAGCGCATCAAACGGGTCCAGCCCGGTGTGTCCTTGGGCGCTGAGTTCCTCTTGCATTGCCTCCACCAGCACACCGCGCGACTCCAGCTCTTCCAGCAGAGCGGCTTTGCGGTCTGCGTCGTTCCAGGCTTGCAGGAACTTGTCCAAAGAGTCGTATTGCTTGGTGAGGTTGATGCGGGTGTAGTCGCGCAGACTCTCGGTGATGAGCTTGCCCTGGGCGTTGAGGTACTGCACCCGCTCGCGGGCCACCGCGACGGTGACCTGGTTGCCGAGCACGTATTTGATGGGCGGCGTGCCGCCTGCGCCGCCGAAGGGACCGAGGGGATCCAGTGGATCTTGGGGGCCTTGCGTGCCATCAATTCCGGGCAGGCCAGGGTTAGCGGGGGCTAACGGTTCAGGCGGCGTGTCCGGTGGCGCGATGGGGTCGCTGCCTTTGGGTTCGTAGATTTGCACAGGCTCGCCGTCAAAGGCGGGGTCGGCAAAGTTGTCGGTGGCGCGCTTGAAGTCGAGGATGGTGAACCAGCTTTTGCCCAGATCTTCGCGCAGGCGGGTGCCGCGGCCAATGATTTGCTTGAACAGCGTCATGGACTTGATGTTCTGGTCCAGCACGATGAGCTTGCAGGTTTGCGCGTCAACCCCCGTGCTCATGAGTTTGGAGGTGGTGGCAATGACCGGGTAGGATTTCTCGGGGTCGATGAAGTTGTCCAGCTCGCGCTTGCCCTCCAAGTTATCACCCGTGATTTGCACCACGTAGTTGGGTTGGGTGGCGCAGATGTCGGCATTGGCGTTGCTGATCGCCTGGCGCATGCGGGCGGCGTGGTCTATGTCTTCACAAAACACGATGGTTTTGGCCATGCGGTCGGCGGCGCGCAGGTAGGCGGTGATGCGCTCGGCCACCACCGCGTCGCGCGGCTCCATGACCAGCTTGCGGTTCATGTCGCGGCCGGTGTAGACGCGGTCTTCGATGAGCTGGCCCTTGTTGTCAGTCATGCCTGCGGTGGGGCGCCAGCCGAAGGTGTCTTTGTCCAGGTCCACCCGGATGACTTTGTAGGGCGCCAGAAAGCCGTCTTCAATGCCTTGCTTGAGGCTGTAGGTGTAGATGGGTTCGCCGAAGTAGGCGATGTTGGACGTGTCTTTGGTTTCTTTGGGTGTGGCGGTCAGCCCCACATGGGTGGCGCTGACAAAGTAGGTGAGGATGTCGCGCCAAGCGGAGTCTTCATTAGCGCTGCCACGGTGGCACTCGTCCACCACGATGAGGTCGAAGAAGTCGGGGCTGAACTGCTTGTAGATGTTTTGCTCTTCTTCGGTGCCTGTCACTGCCTGGTAGAGCGAGAGGTATATCTCATAGCTTTTGTTGACGGCCTTGGTAGTTTTGTCCACCGCGAGGTCTACGTCATCCACCTCAATCTGGCCTTGGGCGTTGACGCGTTCCACGCCCTTCGCATTAGCGCTGAGCTTGGCCATGGCGCCCTTGAAGGGGCGGAAGTCGTTGACCATGGTTTGGTCAATGAGGATGTTGCGGTCCGCCAGAAACAGGATGCGCTTTTGGCCAAGGGGTTTGTTAGCGCGCCAGCTGGACTTCCACAGCCGGTGGATGATTTGGAAGGCGGTGTAGGTTTTGCCGGTGCCGGTGGCCATGACGAGTAGCACGCGGTTTTGTCCGGCGGCAATGGCTTCTACCGTGCGGTTGATGGCGTTGAGCTGGTAGTAGCGCGGCACTTTTTTGCCACTCGGGTCCGGCGCGTAGTCATAGGCAGCCACGCTTTGCACTTCAGCGCTCCAACCTTTCCAGGTGCAGTAGCGCGCCCACAGCTCATGCGGGGTTGGGAACTGGTCCAGCGTAAGGGCTTGCTCCAGCACGCCGGTGGCCAGCGTGGCGTCGCGGAAGATGAAGCTGTCGCCATTGCTGGCAAAGCTGAAAGGCACATCTAAAAGCGTGGCGTAGTTCAGCGCTTGCTGCATGCCCGCTTGGGGCGAGAGGCGCGCCTTCTTGACCTCAACCACCGCCAGCGGGATATTGGGCTTGAGGAATAAGACGAAATCGGCTTTGAGGACCGTGTCTTTGTCGCGGTGGGACTTGTTGCCCCGCACCACGACACGGCCTGCGCGCAGGGGGAACTGGGCGTAAATCTGGTCCAGTGTGTGCCAGCCGGCTTGCACCATGGCAGGGCGAACGTATTTGTCGCTGATGTCGCTCTCGGATAGCGCGTGTTTATCCATGCTTTTGCGGGCTCCCTGCCTTGCTTTTAGTACCGCGCAATCTGCGTTGCGGGGGCTACGGCGCATTCTGCCATTGGGCTTGGTTGCGGCGGGGTTCTAGTAGTATCCGCCGCACCCAATTTCACTAGCACAGATACACACCATGAACAGCTCCGCGATCCAACGCATCAACCCCGCCGCCCAATGGTCGGACGCAGTGGTGCACAACGGCACCGCGTATTTTGTAGAAGTGCCTGAGAGCGGCACCGACATCACCAGCCAATCGCAGGCGGTGTTTGCCCAGGCAGAACGCACGCTGGCGCTGGCCGGCAGTAACAAAAGCCGCCTGTTGATTGCCACCATTTACCTCAAACACATGGCTGACCGCGCCGCCTTTAACGCCGCGTGGCAAGCCTGGTTGCCCGAAGGCTGCGCACCGGCCCGCGTATGTGTCAGCGCCGAGATGGCCAGTCCGGACTACCTGCTGGAAATTGCCTTCACCGCCGCGGTGGCTTGAGCTTGTGACGGCGACAACTCAGCCCCCCTTCCAAGCCTCCGCCGATAGCCTGGACCCGACCGACTGGAATTCGGTGCGGCAGATGGGCCACCGGATGCTCGACGACATGGTCGACATGTTGGCCGGCCTGCGCGAAACCCCCGTGTGGCAGCCCATGCCACCAGAGGCTCGCCAGGCACTGCGCGGCGGTGCCCTACCTACAGAGCCCGGCGACCTGGATGCGGTGTACCAAGACTTTCAAACTCTGGTGCAGCCTTACGGCAGCGGCAACAGCCACCCCCGCTTCATGGGCTGGGTGCAGGGCGGGGGCAACCCGGTGGGCATGTTGGCCGAACTGCTGGCTGCCGCTACCAACCCCAACCTCGGCGGGCGCGACCACGCACCGATTGAGGTAGAGCGCCAGGTGATCCGCTGGGCGGCAGAGATGCTGGGTTTCCCGCAGGATGCCAGCGGTGTGCTGGTCACCGGCACCTCCATGGCCAATCTGATTGCCGTGCTGGTGGCGCGCACGCGGGCGCTAGGCACCGACGTGCGGCGGACCGGACTGCAGGGCCGCCGGCTGGTGGCCTACACCTCGGTCGAAGCCCACAACTGTGTGGCCCGCGCCATGGACATGGCCGGCCTGGGTAGCGATGCGCTGCGCCTGATCGGTGTGGACGCCCACCACCGCATCGACCTGCACGCCCTGCAAGCCGCCATTGCGCAAGACACGGCAGCAGGCCTGCAGCCTTTTATGGTGGTGGGCTGCGCGGGCACGGTGGATACCGGCTCGGTAGACGACTTGTCGGCCCTGGCCGCACTGGCGCGCACACAAGGCCTGTGGTTTCATGTGGACGCCGCCTACGGTGCGCTGGCCATGCTTTCGCCTGCACAGCGCCCGCTGTTGCAGGGCCTGAGCGAAGCGGACTCGGTGGCCTTTGATTTTCATAAATGGGCGCAAGTGCCTTACGACGCGGGCTGCATTGTGGTGCGCGATGCCGCGCTGCACGCTGCCACCTTTGCCAGCCAACCGGCCTATCTGCAACGCAGCGTGCGCGGTATGGCGGGCAACCAGCCGTGGCCCACCGACTTCGGGCCCGACCTGTCGCGCGGTTTCCGGGCGCTCAAGGTCTGGATGACACTCAAAACCTATGGCGCAGCCAAACTGGGGCAGGTAGTGGCCCACAACTGCAGCCTGGCGCAGCACCTGGCCCGTTGTGTGGACGCTGAGCCGCAGTTAGAGCGGCTGGCACCCGTGACGCTCAATGTGGTGTGTTTTCGGGTGAAGGCCCAGGGGGTGGACCTGGACGCGCTGAACGCCGACATCGTGGCCGATGTGCAGGAGTCCGGCATCGCGGTGCCATCTACCACGCGCATTGGTGGGGTGCTGGCCATCCGCGTGGCACTGGTGAACCACCGCACCCGGCAGGAAGATGTGCAGATGCTGCTGGACGCCGTGCTAGCGGCAACTCAGCAGCGACTGGCCAGCGCTTAGCTTTAAGGCGCGCTGCGTACCGGCCCGGTCGAAGCGCGCACCACCAGCACCGGGTCAGGCACATGCATGATGGTCGGTTCGTGCTGCGGGTTTTCAATCAGGTCCAGCAACAGGTTGATCGACATGGTCGCCACCTGCTCGATGCCCAGCGCGACCGTAGTGAGGGCGGGGCGCATGTCGCGTGCGAGTTGGATGTCGGTAATGCCGATCAGCGAGATGTCTTGCGGAATCCGGATGTTGCGGTCTGCCAGCGCTTGGCTCGCGCCATAGGCCATCAGGTCGTTGGTGCAAAAAATGGCGGTCAGGTCGGGGTGCTGCTCCAGCAGTGAGTCGGTGGCCTCATGGCCCCCGGCCACGGTATCGCTGACATTGCGCACCAGCGCATCGTCCACGGTGATGCCGGCAGAAGCCAGTGCACCCTTGAACCCATTCAGGCGCCCGAGCTGCATACCCTCGAGGCCGCAACCCACAATGGCGCCAATGCGCGTGTGACCCAACGCCAATAGGTGCTGGCCTGCAATTTCACCCGCGCGGTGAAAGTTCACCACCACGTGCGGAATACGGTCGGCCAGGTCCACATGCTCTTCCGACGCCAGCACGATGGGCGAGCGGCGGGTTTTGAGCTCATTGATGTCGTCCGCACTGATACCGGTGTGCAGCACCAGCACGCCGTCAGCCAAGGTGCCGGCGATCTGGTGCAGATAGGCGCGGCCGATGTCGGGCCGTTCGTCGGTGTTACACACCATCAAAAAGTAGTTGCGGTGGCGCGCCACCCGCTCGGCCACCCGCACGAACTCGGGGTAGAAGGGGTTGTTGATATCGGGCAGCACCAGCGCCACCATCGACGACTTGCCCTCGGCCAATGCACGCGCCATCAGGTTGGGGCGGTAACCGGTCGCGGCAATTGCGTCTTGCACTTTTTGCACCGTGGCGGGCTTCACCTTCTGGGTGTTGCGCAGCACATTGGACACGGTGGCCGTGGTGACCCCGGCCAGACGGGCGACTTCGCTCAATGTGGCCATAAAGGCAAGGTTTTCATGTGAATTGGCATCGTTCGATACGTTTTTTTGAATCCTAGGACATACCCTAGTCCAGCGTTTTTTCTGCAATACCCATAGGTATACTACAAAAATTGTCGGATTTAACCGCTTAAATTTCTATTTAACGGATGTCTCCCCGGCGGGTCTGCAAGCCCTGCCGGACCGGTGGCGGTGCGAATATCGGCATGTGTTTCAGTCAGAAATTTAACCGCTTAAATTTACGAAAGGACGCCAGCCGGTACCAGGATTCAACCCCAACACACTCTGGTTTCATTCACAAAGGCAGAGCCAGGCCCGCCCCTTTCACAAGGCAGGCTCAGGACTCTGGAGACAACAGAAACGCGTGCTACGGTGCACCCCTTGCACCACGCGCCTGACCCCATATCAACAGGAAGACAGACTATGAATTTCGCCAAACGCTTCACGATCCGCAGCACCGCAGCCGCCATGATGGGCCTGGCCCTGGGCACCACCGGCCTGATGGCCAGCCACGCCGCCAACGCCGGCGAAGTCACCATTTGGGCATGGGACCCGAACTTCAACATCGCCATCATGCAAGAGGCGGCCAAGCGTTACACCGCCAAGAACCCCGGCGTGACTTTCAAGATCGTGGACATGGCCAAGGCCGATGTGGAGCAAAAACTGCAAACCACCCTGGCCTCCGGCGTGACCAAGAACCTGCCCGACATCGTGCTGGTCGAAGACTACAACGCCCCCAAGTACCTGCGCTCTTTCCCCGGCGCGTTTGAATCCCTGTCCGGCAAGGTGGACCACAAGGCGTTTGCCAACTACAAGGTCAACCTGATGACCATGGGCGGCAAGGTCTACGGCTTGCCTTTTGACACCGGCACCACCGGCATGTACTACCGCAGCGACCTGATCAAGCAGGCCGGCTTCACCGACAAGGACATGCAGAACATCACCTGGGACCGTTACCTGGAAATCGGCAAGCAAGTCGAAGCCAAGACCGGCAAGAAGATGTTCGCCATGGACCCGCAAGACATCGCCAGCATCCGCATCATGATGCAGTCCGCAGGCCGCTGGTACTTTGACAAAGACGGCAAGCTCGACATCAAGAACAACCCCGCCCTGAAGGCCGCGCTGGAAACCCAGGTCAAGTTCATGAAGACCGGCGTCTACAAGCCCACCTCCGGTTGGGGCGAGTGGGTCGGCGCGCTGAACAAGGGTGACGTGGCCTCCGTGATTACCGGCGTGTGGATCACCGGCTCCGTGAAGGCTGAAGCCAGCCAGTCCGGCAAATGGGCTGTGGCTGCCACACCCCGCCTGAACGTGCCGGGCTCCACCAACGCATCCAACCTGGGCGGATCCAGCTGGTATGTGCTGGCTGCTGGCAAAGAAAAAGCCGCCGCTGCCGACTTCCTGAACCAGATCTACGCCAAGGATGTGGACTTCTACCAGACCATTCTGCAATCCCGCGGTGCGGTGGGCTCCTTGTTGGCCTCACGCAATGGCAAGGCTTACTCGGAAGCCGACCCCTTCTTCGGTGGCGACAAGGTATGGCAGAAATACAGCGACTGGATGAGCAAGGTGCCTAGCGTGAACTACGGCATCTACACCGCCGAAGGTGACGCTGCGGTGGCAGCCCAACTGCCGGGTCTGGCCCAAGGCCTGCCGGTTGAGAAGGCGCTGGAAAACATCCACAACCAGCTCGCTTCGCAAATCAAGTAAGTCACGGCAACACTGCACCCAAGGAGCACCATGGCGTCCAAGCCTACGACCAGCTACCGGCGTTTTTACGACGTCAACGGTTGGCTATTTGTTTCCATTGCACTCGGGCTGATCGGGGTCTTCATGGCCTACCCGATCGTCCGCTCGCTGTGGATGTCTCTACACGCCGGACAAGGAACGGTGGTTGAGTTCGTAGGCGTGGGCAACATCGTGCGTCTGGCCAGTGACCCTGTCTTCCTGAAAGCGCTGCAGAACACCAGCATCTTTCTGGTGATTCAGGTGCCCATCATGCTGTTGCTGGCGCTGGTCATGGCCAGTTGCCTCAACATGCCGAACCTGCGCTTTCGCGGGCTGTTGCGCACGGCAGTCTTTCTGCCTTGCGTGACCTCGCTGGTGGCGTACTCGGTGGTGTTCAAGAGCATGTTTTCGTATGACGGCCTGGTCAACCACGCGCTGGCGTGGCTGGGCCTCATCGCTGAGCCTATTCCCTGGCTCAACGACCCGTTCTGGTCCAAGGTGGTCATCATCATCGCCATCACTTGGCGCTGGACCGGCTACAACATGATCTTCTATCTCGCGGCCATGCAGAACATCGACAAGTCGATCTACGAGGCTGCGCGCATTGATGGCATCTCGGCCTACCGCCGGTTTGTCTCCATCACTATCCCGAATCTGAAGCCGGTGATTCTGTTCACCACGGTGACCTCCACCATCGGCACCCTGCAGTTGTTTGATGAACCCATGAACATCACCACCGTGGGCACCGTGTTCTCCGACAACACGCTCACACTGTCCATGTACATCTACAACCTGTCATTCAAGTTTGTGCCCAACTTCGGCTATGCCGCCACGGTGTCTTACGTCATCGTGTTGCTGGTCGCCGCACTGGCCGCCATCCAGTTTTATGCCGCCCGGGAGCGCAACTGACATGACCAACTGGGCTGAAAAATTCCGCATGGCCGGCGTCTACCTCTTTCTGGGGGTGATGGCCTTTGTCTCCTTGTTCCCCTTCGCCTGGATGGTCATCAGCTCCACCAACGCGTCGGTGGATGTGACCAAGGGCAAGTTCACCTTCGGCAGCGCGCTGCTGGAGAACTTCGAAAAACTCAACAAGAGTTTCGACGTGGCCCAGGTCTTCTGGAACTCCGGAAAGATCGCCATCATCGGCGGCTTCTTCACGCTGCTCATTTCGTCCCTGGCGGGCTACGGCTTTGAAGTGTTCAGCTCCAAAGCCCGCGAACGCCTTTACAACGGCATGCTGCTCACGCTGATGGTGCCGTTTGCCGCGTTGATGATCCCGCTGTTCATCCTGATGGCGCAGTTTGACTTGCTGGACACGCACCTCGCCGTCATCCTGCCGGCGCTGGCCTCGGCCTACATCATCTTTTACTTCCGCCAGAGCACCAAAGCCTTCCCGCCAGAGCTTCGCGAAGCCGCGCGTCTGGACGGCCTCAAAGAGTGGCAGATCTTCCTGTTTGTGTATGTGCCGGTCATGCGCTCCACGTACGCGGCGGCCTTCATCATCGTGTTCATGGCGGCGTGGAACAACTTCCTCTGGCCCCTCATCGTGCTGCAGTCCCCCGAGCTCAAAACCATTACTTTGGTGTTGTCCTCGCTGGGCTCGGCTTACTTCCCTGACTTCGGCGTGATCATGCTGGCGGCCATGCTGGCCACCTTGCCCACCCTGGTCGTCTTTTTCGCAATGCAACGGCAGTTCGTACAGGGCATGCTGGGCTCCGTCAAATAAGGTTTTTCACATGCGCACCGTTACCAAGCTCGTCTCGGGCTGGACCTTTCACACCTCTTTTTCGTCTGAACTCGTCGCCAAGGCCGCTGCCGGCGAGGCCGTGCGCCTGCCGCACAACGCCGTCGACATGGACATGACCTACTTCGACGAGCGCTGCTTTCAAAAGGAATTTGCCTACCAGTACACCTTGGCCTGGCAGCCCGCATTTGCCGGCCGCGAAGTAGCCCTGCGCTTTGACGGCGCCATGGCCAACAGCGTGGTCTGGGTCAACGGCCAGCAAGTAGCTGCGCACAAAGACGGCTACACCCCGTTCAGCGCCCGCCTCACCGGTTTGCTGAAAGAAAGCGACAACCTCATCACTGTGAAGGTGGACGGCAGCGAGAACCCCGAGATTCCCCCCTTCGGCGGCCAGATCGACTACCTGACCTACGCCGGCATTTACCGCGACGTGTGGCTGCAAGTGACCGACGCGGTGTCGATTACCAACCTCAAGGTCGAAACCGCTAACGAACTGAGCGACGCCAAGGGCGTCACCGTCAAAGGCTTTCTGGCCAACCCCACGCAAGCGGCCTTCACCGGCACCGCGCTGGTGGAGCTGTGCACTGTGGATGGCGCCGTGCTGCACCAGCAAACCGTAGACGTGTCTGGCGCGGAGTTCAGCGCCTCGTTGGAGTCACTGGCAGGCCTCTCGCTGTGGGAGCTGGACAGCCCGGTGCTGTATGTCGCCCGCGTCACGCTGAACACCAGCGCCGGCAGCGACCAGCACAGCACCCGCTTCGGCTTCCGCACCGCGCGCTTCACCACCGAGGGCTTTTTCCTCAATGGCAAGCCGCTCAAAATCCGCGGCCTCAACCGCCACCAGAGCTACCCCTACGTGGGCTACGCCATGGGCCAGCGCGCCCAGGCCAAAGATGCCGACGTCATGAAAGACGTGCTCAAGTGCAACCTGGTTCGCACCTCGCACTACCCGCAGTCCACCTACTTTTTGGACCGCTGCGACGAGATCGGCCTGCTGGTATTTGAAGAAATCCCCGGCTGGCAGCACATCGGTGGCCAGGCTTGGCAGGACGAGTCAGTGGAGAACGTGCGCCGCATGGTCGAGCGCGACTGGAACCACCCCTCCATCATCATCTGGGGCGTGCGCATCAACGAGTCGCAGGACAACCACGACTTCTACACACGCACCAACGCGATGGCCCGCAGCCTGGACAGCACCCGCCAGACCGGTGGCGTGCGCTACATCGAGAACAGCGAGCTGCTGGAAGACGTGTACACCGTGAACGACTTTTGCCACGTGGCCCCCCCGGAGTGGATGAAGGGCATTGCCCCCACCCCGCTGCGCCAGCCCCGCCAAGTGACAGGCCTGGCCCACGAGGTGCCGTACCTGGTGACCGAGTTCAACGGCCACATGTACCCCACCAAGCGCATCGACCCCGAAGACCGCCAGGCCGAGCATGTGCGCCGGCATCTGGATGTGCTGAACAAGGCGTATGAAAACCCGGTCATCAGCGGCGCTATCGGCTGGTGCATGTTTGACTACAACACCCACAAAGACTTCGGCGCGGGCGACCGCATCTGCCACCACGGCGTGATGGACATCTTCCGCGAACCCAAGTTCGCCGCTTGGGGCTACACCAGCCAGTGCAGCCCTGCAGAGCAAGTGGTGCTGCAACCCGTGACCTACTGGGCCCGTGGCGAGAAAGACCGCTGCGAAGTACTGCCCCTGATCGTGCTCACCAACTGCGACTACGTGGAACTGCAAGTAGGCGACTTTGCGCCCAAACGCGCCGAGCCTGACCGCGCGCTGTACCCCCACCTGCCACATGCACCGGTTGTTTTTGACAGCCGCCACGTCAACATGAACGACCTCGGCGCCTGGGGCATGCTGTGGCGCGATGCCACGGTAACGGGATACATCGACGGCAAAGCGGTTTCCACCGTCAAGCTCTCGGGCAACCCAGTGCCCACAACCCTGCAAGTGGAAGTGGACGACACGCAATTGCACGCCCACGAGAAGGACGCCACCCGCGTCATCGTGCGCGCGCTGGACCAAGCGGGCCGCCTGCTGCCGTTTATGGACGACGTGGTGCATGTGGAAGTCACCGGCGCAGCTAAGCTGCTGGGCCCCGATTTGCTCACACTCAAGGGCGGCACTACCGGCTTCTGGCTGGAAACCACCGGCGCGGTGGGTGACATCAGCTTGTGCGTATCCACCCGCCGCATGGGCGAGCAGCGCGTGACGCTGCAAGCTGCGTAAATTACTGAGTCGACGAGGAATAGAACATGGCAGACGTCAAACTCACCCAGGTCCGCAAATCATTCGGCGAGATCGACATCATCCGGGGCGTGGACCTCGACATCAAACACGGCGAGTTCGTGGTGTTCGTGGGCCCCTCGGGCTGCGGCAAGTCCACACTGTTGCGCGCCATCTCGGGCCTGGAAGACATCACCAGCGGCGAGCTGCGCATCGGCGACCAGGTCATGAACCATGTGGACCCGTCCAAGCGCGGCATTGCCATGGTGTTCCAGAGCTACGCGCTCTACCCCCACATGACGGTGCGCGAAAACATGGGCTTTGCCCTCAAGCACGCCGGTGTGGCCAAAGACGTGGTCAAGAGCAAGGTGGACTCCGCCGCCAAGATTCTGGGCCTGGAGCCGCTGATGGACCGCAAGCCCAAGGCCCTGTCGGGCGGGCAACGCCAGCGCGTGGCCATCGGCCGTGCCATCGTGCGCGACCCGCAGGTTTTCTTGTTTGACGAGCCGCTCTCCAACCTCGACGCCGAACTGCGCGTGCACATGCGCATCGAAATTGCGCGCCTGCACCGCGAGTTGGGCAGCACCATCATCTACGTGACGCACGACCAAGTAGAGGCCATGACCCTGGCCGACAAAATCGTGGTGCTGCGCGCCGGTGTGGTCGAGCAAGTGGGCGCACCGCTGGAGCTGTATGACAACCCGGCCAACACCTTTGTGGCCGGCTTCATCGGCTCGCCGCGCATGAACTTTCTGGAAGGCACCGTAACCGGCCAGCCGCGTTTCAATGGCACCAACTACTGCGAAGTCACCCTCAAGGGTTTTGACGACACCGTAGTGAACCTGCCCTTTGCCGGCGCTGTGCCGGCCGTGGGTACCGAGGTGTCAGTGGGCGTGCGTCCTGAGCACTTTCAAGACGACGGCGACGCGGTCTTGCCCGTCACCATCGACATGCTGGAGCACCTGGGCGGCGAAACCTTTATGTACGCCCGCTCCAGCGGCGACGCCATGGTGGTCATTGAAAGCAAACACGGCCGCAGCCTGCGCTCGGGCCAGGCTCTGGAAGCCCGGTTTGACGCCGGCAAAGCCCTGCTGTTCCACAAAGACGGCCAGCGCATTTACGCGCACTGAGTGTCCGCCATGTCCACCCACGCACCTGAGGCTTCTGCCACCTTCACCACCCTGCACGGCACCCACACCAGCGTGGTGCTGGAGGTGCGCCCGGGTGAGGCGCCGCTGTGGCGCTACTGGGGCCCCCGCCTGCCGGAACACTGCGTGCCCCTGGCTCCGCTGCGCGATGGCCGGGCCATCCCGCCCAGCAGCATGGAGTTCGACCAGCCGCTGACCGTGGCCCCCACTTTCGGCGTGGGCTGGTACATGCAAAGCGCCTTGCTCGCCCACCGTAGCGGCCAGCAGTTTGCGCAACAGTTCACCCACTGCGAAGTGGAAACGTTGCTCACCGGCAAGCGCATTGCCATCCACCTCACTGATAGCGTGGCGCAACTGCGCCTGACGCTGCACATGGCGCTAGACGCGCACGATGTGCTGCAACTCAGCAGCACGCTGGTGAACGACGGGCCCAATGTGCTGGACGTGCAGTGGCTGGCCGCAGGCACTGTGCCGCTGCCCGGCAACGCCCAGGCGGTGCGCTCTTACACCGGCCAATGGGCCAACGAATTTCAATTGCAGGTGGATGCCCTCTCGCGCAGCACCTGGCAGCGTGAGAACCGGCGCGGCCGCACGTCACACGACAGCTTTCCCGGTGCCGTGGTCACCACACCTGGCAGCACCGAACACGCCGGCACCGTGTATGGCGCGCACTTGGCCTGGTCGGGCAACCACCGCCAGGCCATCGAGTGGCTGCACGACGGGCAATACCAATGGCAAACGGGCGAATGGCTGGCCCCCGGCGAAGTGCGCTTGGGCGCAGGCGAGCACCTGCAAACGCCCACCCTGTTTGCCAGCTGCTCGGTGCAGGGCCTGAACGGCCTGGCCGCCAACTTTCACGCCACGGTGCGCAGCCGCCTGCCCTGGCCCAGTGGCCGCATGCGCCCGCGCCCGGTGCACCTCAACACCTGGGAAGCGGTGTACTTTGACCACCGCACCGACGACATCAACGCACTGGCCGAAGCCGCCGCCAGCGTGGGTGTGGAGCGATTTGTGCTGGACGACGGCTGGTTCCAGGGCCGCCACAGCGACCGCGCCGCCCTGGGCGACTGGTGGCCCGACCCCGCCAAATACCCCAACGGCTTGCAACCCCTGGCCCGCCATGTGAACCAGCTGGGCATGGAGTTCGGCCTGTGGGTCGAGCCCGAAATGGTCAACCCCGACAGCCAGCTCTTCCGCACCCACCCTGACTGGGCGCTGCAGCTGGAGGGCCGCCCCCTGCTCACCATGCGCAACCAGCTGGTGCTGGACGTAGCCCGCCCCGAGGTGGCCGACTACCTGTTTGCCAAGCTGCACGCACTCTTGAGCAACGTGCCGATTGCCTACCTCAAGTGGGACATGAACCGCGACCTCACCACCGCCGGCGACGCACTGGGCCGCCCGGCCTACCGCCGCTTTGTGCACGCGCTGTATGCGCTGGTGGACCGGGTGCGCGCCGCCCACCCGCAGCTGGAAATTGAAAGCTGTGCCTCCGGCGGCGCGCGGCTGGACATGGGCGTGCTCGCCCACACCCACCGCGTCTGGACCAGCGACTGCAACGACGCACTCTCCCGCGTGGCCATCCAGCGTGGCGCGCTGCAGTTTTTGCCGCCCGAGATTCTGGGCGCCCACATCGGCCCCGCGCCCGCGCACACCACCGGCCGCAGTCAGAGCCTGAACTTCCGTGCCGGTGTCGCGATCAGCGGGCACCTGGGCATAGAGGCCGACGTGCGCCACATGAGCGACGAGGACCGCATGGCCCTGGGCCGCTGGGTGGGCATGTACAAACAGCTGCGCAACCGCCTGCACACCGGCCAGGTGTGGCTGGGCGAGGCGAGCGACGGCGTAGTCTGGCAAGCCCATGGCGACGCCGGTGCCAGCGAAGTGCTGCTGCTGGTGTACCGCACCGCGCCCACCACCCACCGCAACACACCGCCCCTGCGCCTGCCCATGCTGCGCCCGGCGGCGCACTACACCATCGAGCGGCTGGACCCGACACCGCCTGAGTGGACCAGCAGCCCGCTCAACGACGCGGCGCTGGCCTCCGGTGCCCAAGCCGCCCTGCCGCCCACCGCCCACGGCGCGTGGCTCGCCGCAGTGGGCCTGCCGCTGCCACGCATGTACGCCGAGAGCGCGCTGATCTACCGGCTGCGGTTTATCCCGCAGTAGACCGGGTTGGCGCGAGGCGGCGACAATTCCTAGGAACCCACCATCTCCTGAGGCCCCCGCATGAAAACACTCGTCGCCAACATCACCCTCGCCCTCACCATGTCCTTGGCGGCCCTCTCGGCCCAGGCCAAAGACGTCATCATCGATGTGCGCAGCCCGCAGGAATTTGCAGCCGGGCATGTGGAAGGCGCCATCAACATCGAGCACGGCAACATCGCCCAAGAGATTGCCAAAGCCGGCGTGGGCAAAGACGACACGGTGCTGCTGTACTGCCAGAGTGGCCGGCGCAGCGGCATCGCGCTGGACACCCTCAAAGGTATGGGCTTTAGCAAAGCCGAGAACGTGGGCGGCATCGAGCAGGCCCGCAAAACCCTGGCCAAGAAGTAAAGCTGCGCCTCGTCTAAGCCCTGTTCAGGGCGCGATGTCTGCGGTGAAGGTTCGCAAGCTGTAGCCACCGCCCGGCATTCCCCGGCACAGTGGCGCGCTCCAGGCGCCGGTGAGCGCGAAACCCTTGGCAGTCCAAGCCCAGTCGTAACCGGCGCCGCAGTCATTCACACCACGGCCTTTTTCATACGAGGCAAAGCGGCCATCGGTAACGCTGAGGTTCATCACATAGTCGCTGGTCTTGCCCTGCGGCAAAGGCAACTCCAAGCGCTTGGCCGCATAGGGCGGTTTGCTATTGGCCAGCCAAACGCCGCTCCCGCCTTGGTACGCCCCCCGCCCGCATTCGCGCATCACCAGCACCTGCGTGCTCGACACACGCACGAGGGATGTGTCAGGGCTACTGTCGTCGGGCAAGTCGTCCCAACAGTCCCGCGGCGTGATGGATTTCAGAATGGGCTGCAACAGCGCTTCATCTGCCTTGGTGGTCTTGGGCAAAGTGGCGGCATGCACCTTTGGCGCGGATACTGCGGGCAACACCGTGGCCTCAGGCTTCTTGCCTTTGCGAACCAACGCACCCGGTGTGCCCACACGGCCCTGCACATCGTCCATTTTGAGCAGTGCCGCATGGCTGCCCGCCAAGGACAATTCCCACCGTTTGGCGCCATCTGCAAGCGTGAGTGTTTGCCCGGCCAGCACATGCGCCAGCAACTGTTTGGTGTGGGCCGGGCTCAGGTCTTGCCCGCGGGAGATGCCCTTCAAGGTGGTCGTGCCGAGACGCAAGCCCAGCTGCTTGGGGTCTTCGCTCTCATCCATGTCCACCTGCACGCGCACTGGCGTATCCGGGCCCGCGTCGCGCGACAACCAAAGCACCACAGGCGCGGAGTCCAATTCCTCGCTTTGGTAAGCGACGGCTTCACAGTGGCGCGTGTTGTCGCAGGCCACCGCCCAGTCTTTGAAGGCAAAGACTTGGGCGTGCGCCACGCCAGAGAGCGCGAGGGCATACAGTGCAGCCCATGTTTTCAAGATAAGCATGGAGGGAAGAGCAGGAAGCCGGGGCATAGATTGACGAGAATAGCGCAGCAATGCCCTTGAGGATCTCCCCATGACGACCACTCTGCTCACCGGCCTGCCGCCGCTGGTGTCACCCGCCACCAAGGTGCTGATACTGGGCAGCTTTCCCGGTGTGCGCTCATTGCAGGCGCAAGAGTATTACGGCCACCCGCAAAACCAGTTCTGGAAGATATTGCAAGCCATTTGGCCCTCTGGCGCTCATGGAATATGCGCTAGCAGCTATGAAAATCGTAGCAAATGGCTGCTGGGGCGCGGCCTGGGCGTGTGGGATGTGTACGCCCGCTGCGAGCGCGAAGGCAGCCTGGACAGTGCCATCCGCAACGCGGTGCCCAACGACATCGCCGCGCTGCACCTGCCGCAGCTACAGGCCATCGCCCACAACGGCGGCGAGAGCTTCAAACACGCCCGCCACACCCGCACCTTGGGCGTGCCCGTCTATCAACTCCCCAGCACCAGCCCGGCCAACGCCAGCTGGAGCTTTGAGCGCAAGCTGGCGGCTTGGCGGGAGGTGATGGAGAGGCATGGGTTGGTTTGACGTTGCTCTTTAACTACCCCCGCGTGCCTCGCCACAGAGCGATTGCTTGAGCGGCGGGCTTTTTGCGGCGCGCTATAGCCCCAACCACGCCTAGGCCCGCCAACAGCAACGCATAGGTTTCGGGTTCAGGGACAGCAGTCACTGAGAAACGAATGTTGTCGATACCCACATAGTAAGCACTGGCCTTCACTCAATGATGACACCGGTGGTTGACGACAACGCTGGGCTATACGTAGTCAAAGTAGCCAAAGGGCCGACGGATGCGAATGAGGCCCCCCCCCCTACAGAGTAGACCGCCCATTGCGAGGAAAAAGTGCGTGGGGCACCCGTCAGATATGGAGTTAAGTCAAAAGAGTTGAGCGTAACTTGGTAGCCCGCATAGGGGGCAATAGTGATGCGACCATGCGAGCCGGCGTCGGTGACACCTGAATAGAGTACATCCCGCGTTCCTTGGTAACCCGTGGTCCAACCCAAGAGTGAGAAGGAGGGAGTCGTTAAGTCCCGATAGGTGACGTCCCACGTTGGTCCGTCGCCATAGTTTTGGGACAGCCTTACGCCGTTACTAACAGCTCCATTGAAGTCCAGGTCCACAGCATGTGAAGCTACGGGTGCTGCAAAAAGTAGCGCTGTTGCAACTACGGACATCAGTTTTTTTGCGTTTTGCATACTTCAAATATCTCCCTATGTTGAGTGACTTGAAAAACATGTTGAGCGTGAGCATGCTATGGCCGTGGATCCGTGATTATCAATAGTCCAAACGAACCATGCAGCGCGCCTACAGCGTTTCAGGTCAGGTAGGCGGCACTGGCTCTGGAATGCAAGCGCATATCTTTTGGGGCTTTGGCCCACATGGAATACGTACCAGCAGCTATGAAATCCATAGTGCATGGCTGCTGGAGCGCGGCTCAGGCGTGTGGGATGTGTACGCCCGCTGCGAGCGCGAAGGCAGCCTGGCCAGTGCCATCCGCAACGCGGTGCCCAACGACACTGCCGCACTGCACCTGCCGCAGCTACAGGCCATCGGCCACAACGGCGGCGAGAGCTTCAAACACGCCCGCCACACCCGCACCCTGGGCGTGCCCGTTTACCAACTACCCAGCACCAGCCCGGCCAACGCCAGCTGGAGCTTTGAGCGCAAGCTGGCGGCTTGGCGGGAGGTGATGGAGCGGCATGGGTTGGTTTAAGAGACAAATCGGGCTCTAGCGCTCGTGGATATTGCGCAAGCAGCTATCAAAATGGAAGCATTTGATGTATTTCACGTTACATATTCTCTACAGATCTTCAGCAGAAAAGTGGGTATACAGCTTGCTTAAATCCTTAACCGTAATTCTGAATTGGCTTCTGGCTTTTACTGTCCCAGCTTTTTCGGAATCGGGACCATAGATCTTTGAGCCTGGATCAAAAACAATCATCCCCCTCGCCAAGGCTTGCAGATATTTACTGAAATCCGTTTGCTCGCCCATCAATATCGGACTTTTGTAGTGGTACTCATTAGTAGCGCTATACCTCTCAGTAGGGACATAGGCTGCAAACGCATGTTTTCTATTCCAATGTGTGAGTAGGCTCGAAAAATCCCACACTGCGATTTCTTCGCCTAGTGCGTCCACAAGATAGATTGCACCGTCTACCGCCATCTTGTCTGGTAAATCAGGGTTGTATCCCCTCAACTTCAAAGTGGTTCCAGCCAGTTCTGTTGGTTTATCAACCTTATGCGCGCCGGTGAAGTATTTATCCCCAGCAGCTGACAAATGTCCATACTTTTCAACAAAAGCGCGGACACCTTCTCGTCCGTAAAACCCTCCATTCGGTTCGGGCGTCATCAGTGTCACACGGGATTTCGTGTAGGCCTTAATTTCCCAGCCCATGTAATCGGGCTCTGCTCGAGAATTGGGAGCAATGCCAAGCAGCGCTTCCAAGGTATAGCCGCCACCATTGCGCGCTGTATAAGGTTTAACTGTCCCATCCGAGTACATACGTTTGGAGCTGTGCGGCCCTGTCTGATGTATCTCCCGCAGAGCGTCCAGAAGTTTTTGCTTGTTTTCTTGAGAGCCAACTGGGAGTGTTAGTTCGATCAGTAGCTCATCGGATGCACTGGGATGGGCGCGTAGCTCTTTGGAAAGATGTGTGTTCTCGGCGGCCAAATAGGCAAACGTCCTTCCATCTGCCGTTGTTCCAAAAATCAATACCCGCCCATCGAACCCTCGGCGACATTCTTCGGGTACTTCGCGCATATGTTCACTTGGCGCTATTCGGCAGCCAGTCAAAAAACCTGAAAGGCGAACCTCTGGATATGCTGGATAAAGAATTAATTGAGCACCGCGCGCCTTCTCTACCGTGCTTTCGTCAAACCAAAAAAAATCCAAAGGGGCTTTGAAATTGGGTACCTTCAGATCCGGGTAGGCAACAATTTCCCCATAAGGGAAAAAACTCAGCGCGGCAAAACTACTACCCAGATAGATCTGTTGCTTTCTGTTGTCGTTCTCAGCCAGTTTCTTAAAAAAAACTCGCTCGGCTCCCAGTGCACGAAAACGCAGAAGCAATTTTTCGACAGTCTCAATCGCCATTTCTTCCCCCTTTTTATGGCGATCTTAAAACCATCCTTCGTCTCATTTAATCGACTTCAATTCGAGAAGCAGTTGCTCTATAGATTCATTGGGAAGCTGAAACCTTGTTTCTCGTAGCTCGCACTCCCAGACAGTAAAGACTAACCATCCAAGCTGTTTCAATGCTGCTTTCACGCACATGTCGCGCTTTACATTTCTGTCGAGTTTGGTTTTCCAAAAAGCGCCATTGCTTTGAGGCCATTTGAAGTACCTGCATTCGTAGCGATGCCAAAAGCACCCGTGCACGAATACAACCGCTTTTCTTGATGGGAAGACTAGATCAGGCTTGCCAGGTAGTCCGCAGCCGCCAAGCCTGTAACGCAGGCCTTGTGCATGCAAGGCTTTTCGCAAGAAAACCTCCGGCTTGGTGTCCTTGCACTTGATACCCGCCATCATTCGACTGCGGGTAGCAGGGTCAACAATATCAATCACTCTGGCTTAATGCCCATGGCCTTGTGAACGTGCTTTATGCAAACGTCGTAAACCTTATCTCCATGGACCTCAAACATTTGGTCGATCAGCGCATCAAGTAGTTCACATTCAGCTGGGTCAAACACTTGCGTATCCGTTTCAATGTCAACGATGTCTTCAGCGCGTTCATCAGGGTGATAGAGCAGGCCCGCCAGTTGCATCTGCTGGAACCACCTGTTCATTGCAAAGTAAGACTTATTTGGCAGTGATGGAATGCGCGATGTTGTCTGCATGTTGGACTCCTTGAAAAGTGACTATTTCTTCTTTGCCTTTGCAGCACTGGCTGGGCTGCAGATATGTGGTCGCATCGCCTTCGCAACAGCCTCCATGACTGGGACCACTACGGAGTTTCCGAACTGCTTGTAGGCGCGGGTATCTGACACAGGAATCTTGAAAGTGTCAGGGAATCCCATCAATCGGGCGCATTCCCTTGGGGTCAAGCGACGAGGATTTTTGTCATCACCTTGATCCACAAGAATTTCTGATCCGTCCTTGTAATAGCGTGCAGAAAGTGTGCGAGTGACGCTTCCTTCGTTGACCATCCCAAAGCCAAATCCATTGCCAGCGGCTTGGTGTTTCTTCTTGTAGTTCTGCAGGTACGTCCACAAGTTGTCTGTCAGCGTGTACTTGCTCAGCAGCTTCTTGTTCTCATAGTCAAAGTAATTGCTGCCATCGACTTTCGCTGCTGCCTCGAGCTTGGGTTTGTGAAGAATCTCGCCAAGAGTGACGTTGCCTTTTCCGGGCAATTTCACTTTGTCCCAATCAAAGTCAACATCGTCCCTGAAGCCAACAATGATGATCCGCTCGCGATGCTGTGGCACAAAGTGAGCGCCATCAATCACCTTGAAGAAAACGTTGTAGCCAAGATCATCACGAAGCGTCCGATGGATCACGTCAAAGGTGCGACCTTTGTCATGCGATTGCAGGTTCTTGACGTTCTCGAGCATGAACGCCTTGGGCCGCTTCTTCGCAATGATGCGTGCCACATCAAAGAAAAGCGTGCCTTGTGTTTCATCAGCGAAGCCGTGCGCACGGCCAAGCGCATTCTTTTTTGACACACCCGCGATAGAGAAGGGCTGGCAGGGGAAGCCGCCCAGAAGCACGTCATGGTCCGGGATGTCTTCCGCATCAATCTGGGTGATGTCTCCGTTGATGACGTGCGAACTGGGGAAGTTGGTAGCGTAGGTCTTCTGCGCATAGCTATCCCACTCGCTGGTGAAGACGCACTCGCCACCAATCGCTTCAAAAGCCAATCTGATCCCGCCGATACCGGCAAAGAGATCGATAAAGGTGAAGTCACTGGTTGGCTTGGAGTCAATCCCAAAGTCGAGAAGGCGCTGAAGCTCTTCGGCTACATGGGCCGGTATTGGTTGTTCACCCTTTTCCCAACGTCGTACCTGCCTTTCACCAAATTTCAGATGCTTGGCTAGGTCAGCTTGTGAGTGGGATTTGCGTGCCGCCTGCAAGTATTGGAGGGCGGCGGAGTTGTCTTCGGTGGTGATTGGGCTTGTCATACGGCGGGAATACTACCGGACATTTGTCCGGTTTTTGTCCCTTTGTGAATTTATACAGTAATTTATTTCAAACGCCCCAAACTACGCACCGTCTAAAATACAAGCCAAATCACCCTCTAGCGCTCGTATTACCTGCGCGAGTAGCTATCAAATTCATAGTATGACCACCTCCACCATCGCCGCCCTGACCACCCACGACACCACCCGCATTGACGATGTGCGCATCGGCGCGGTGCGCCCGCTCATCACCCCCGCGCTTCTGGAAGAAAAGCTGCCCGTGCCGGCCGCGGCCGAGGCGCTGGTGGAGAGCAGCCGTGCGGCCATCTCTCGCATCCTGCAGGGGCAGGACGACCGGCTGGTGGTGGTGGTGGGGCCCTGCTCCATCCACGACCACAGCCAGGCCATGGAATACGCCCGCCTGCTCAAGGCGCAGGCGGATGCACTGAGCGCCGACCTGCTGGTGGTGATGCGCGTGTACTTTGAAAAGCCGCGCACCACCGTGGGCTGGAAGGGCTATATCAACGACCCGCACCTGGACGGCAGCTTTGCCATCAACCAAGGGCTGGAGATGGCGCGCCGCTTGTTGCTGGACGTGCTGGACACCGGCTTGCCTGCAGCCACCGAGTTTTTGGATTTGCTCTCGCCGCAGTTCATCAGCGAACTGGTGAGCTGGGGTGCCATTGGTGCGCGCACCACCGAGAGCCAGAGCCACCGCCAGCTGGCCAGCGGCCTGAGCTGCCCCGTGGGCTTCAAGAACGGGACGGACGGCGGCATCAAGGTAGCGACCGACGCGATTCAGGCCGCGCAAGGCGCGCACGCTTTCATGGGCATGACCAAGATGGGCCAGGCCGCCATCTTCGAGACACGCGGCAACAACGATTGCCACGTGATCTTGCGCGGCGGCAAGGCGCCCAACTACTCCGCCGCCGATGTGGACGCAGCTTGCGCGCTGCTCAAAGCCGCCGGCCTGCGCGAGCAGGTGATGATTGACGTGAGCCACGCCAACAGCAGCAAGCAGCATGCCCGCCAGATCGTGGTGGCGCAAGACGTGGCAGCACAGATTGCCGCTGGCGATGAGCGCATTACCGGCCTGATGATCGAGAGCCACCTCAACGAGGGCCGCCAGGACATCGTGGACGGCAAGCCGCTGCAGCACGGCGTGAGCGTGACCGACGCCTGCATCAGCTGGGCGCAAACCGTGCCGGTGCTGGAACAACTGGCGGCCGCTGTGCGTGCGCGCCGCCAGAAAGCTGCTGCTTAATCAGTACGTCTTGTAGGGCAAGAACTTGCCCGACAGCACCACGTTCACCCGGTCGCCCTTGGGGTCGGGCTGGCGCACGATGTCCATCGAGAAGTCGATGGCGCTCATGATGCCGTCGCCAAACTCTTCGTGGATGAGTTCTTTGATGGTGGTGCCGTACACGCTGACGATTTCATACCAGCGGTAGATCAGCGGGTCGGTGGGCACGGGGGTGGGCAGCGAGCCTTTGTAGGGCACCACTTGCAACCACTTTTGCTCTTCTACCGTCAGGCCGAAGATTTTGCCCACGATCTTGGCTTGCTTGTCGTCCAGCGTCATCTGGCCCAGGCAGGCGGCGGTAGTCCACTCTTTGCTCAAGCCCACTTTTTTGGCCACCGATTCCCAGGTGATGCCTTTGCTGACTTTGACGGTAATGATTTTTTCAGTGATGTCGTTGCGGTTCATGGAGTGCTCCTTTGGGTGTTGATAGATAAAAAGGGGTAATGGGCTAGGCCGCGACCGGGCGTGGCCAGTGGAACTTGCGATCGGCTGCTTGGATGGGCACATCGTTGATGCTGGCTTCGCGGCGGCGCATGAGGCCGTGATCGTCAAACTCCCATTGCTCGTTGCCGTGCGAGCGGAACCAAAAGCCCGCGTCGTCGTGCCACTCGTACTCAAAGCGCACCGAGATGCGGTTGCCGGTAAAGGCCCACAGCTCTTTCTTGAGCCGGTAGTCCAGCTCCTTGGCCCACTTGCGTTTCAAGAACTCGCGGATCATGGGGCGGCCCGACAAGAAATCGGCGCGGTTGCGCCACACCGAGTCTTCGGTGTAAGCCAGAGCCACACGGTCGGGGTCGCAGCTGTTCCAGGCGTCTTCGGCCTTTTGCACCTTTTCTTTGGCTGTCTCCAGCGTGAACGGTGGCAGGGGCGGGCGGCTGAGTAAGGGGCTGCTCATGACGAGGCCTCGTCTAGGGTTACTGGTGCGGTCGGTGTGAGTGCGGCCAGCCCGGGCTGCACCACCGGCGGGTGTGCAGGCGCGCGGCCGTTGGACAGGTCTTTGGACCGGCTGACCAGAAAGTCCACCAGATGGTTGCGCAGCGGGTAGTACTGCGGGTCGTGGTGCACGGTGGCGCGCTGCCGGTCGCGGGGCATGGTGTTGTGCACGATCTCGGCTACCCGCGCGGTGGGGCCGTTGCTCATGAGCAGCACTTTGTCGGCGAGCAGCACGGCTTCGTCCACATCGTGGGTAATCATGAAAACGGTTTGCCCGGTGTCACGCACGATGGTGAGCAACTCGTCCTGAATGGTGCCCCGGGTGAGCGCATCCAGTGCGCCAAAGGGCTCGTCGAGCAGCAGCATTTTGGGCTCGATGGCAAACGCACGGGCAATACCCACGCGCTGTTTCATGCCGCCCGAAAGCGCTGCAGGCTTTTTGTCTATAGCGGCACTCAGCCCCACCAAAGCCACATATTTTTCGACCTGCGCTTGCACTTGTGCAGCAGACCAATCGGGCCACTTGGAGCGGACTGCAAACGCAATGTTGTGGCGCACTGTGAGCCACGGCATGAGGGCATGGCCTTGGAACACAACGCCACGCTCCAGGCCGGGCGCATTGACCTCCCGGCCATCCATAAACACGTGACCCGCGCTGGCTTGCTCCAGACCGGCCAACACATTGAGGATGGTGGTTTTGCCGCAACCCGAGTGGCCGATGATGCAAACAAACTCGCCTTTGGCCACGGTGAAGTTCACCTGATCAAACACGGGCTCAGTAGCGCCGGGATAGCTCTTGGCCAAGCCCTCGATTTGCAAAAAGGGGCGGGGCGTTGTCATTGTGGTGGTGGGCTCAGTCTGCATAGGTCACCCATTTCTGCAGGCGGGCAAACACCAGGTCCAGCAGCATGCCCATGACGCCGATGACGCCAATGGCAAACAGCACGTTGGTGAGTGAAAGGTTGTTCCACTCGTTCCAGACAAAGTAGCCGATGCCGGTGCCACCCACCAGCATTTCAGCCGCCACAATGACCAGCCAGGCAATACCCATGGAGATGCGCATGCCGGTCAGGATGGTGGGCGCGGCTGCAGGCAATATCACCTGAAAGGCTTTGCGCAGGGGCTTGACCTCCAGGGTCTTGGCGACATTCAGCCACTCGCGCTTGACGCTGGCCACGCCGAACGCCGTGTTGATCAGCATGGGCCACACCGAGCAGATGAAGATCACAAAGATGCCGGAGGCCGACGAGTCCTTGATGGTGTAGAGCGCCAGCGGCATCCAAGCCAGCGGCGAGATGGGCTTGAGGATCTGGATAAACGGGTCCAGCGCCCTGTGCAGCAGAGGCGACATGCCGATCACAAACCCCAACGGTATCGCCACCACACACGCCAGCAAAAAGCCCAGGCCCACCCGCGCCAGCGAGTGGCCCAGCTGGATGGCGATGCCTTTGTCGTTGGGGCCTTTGTCATAAAAGGGATCTGCCAAGTGCTTCCAGGCGGCTTGCCCCATTTCGGCAGGGGTAGGAAAACCGCCCTGCTTTTGCGCACCGGGGTCTTTGCCCAGCATCTTGAGGTACTCAGCCTGCTCTGCACTCAAGTTGCTAGCACTGGCGCTGGCACTGGACTGGGAAGCCACTTGCCAGATACCCAATAGCGCCAACAGCAGCAAGACCGAGATCAGCAGGGCCCGTAGGTTCAGATTCGTGCCCATGCTCAGCCCATTTTGTGAATGGGGAAGCTCTTGACGTAGTCGTCAGGCTTGGCCGCGTCAAACACTTTGCCCATGATGGTGAACTTGGGGTAGGCGCCTTCGGGGGCCTTCATGCCGAGTTCGGTCATGCGCTTTTTGGCGTCGGTGAGCAGGAAGACTTTTTCAGCGATTTGTTTGTAGTTCACATCGCCCTTCACGTAGCCCCAGCGCTTCATTTGCGTGAGCATCCACACCGCCATGGACTGCCAAGGGATGGGGTTGAAGTCCGCCCGGTCGGGCACGGTTTTGATGTTGCCCAAGCCGTCTGCAAAGCGGCCGGTGAGCACTTGGGTGAGCACGGTTTCGGGTTGGTTGAGGTAGGCCTGCGGCGCGATCACTTTGGCAATCAGCTCGCGGTTCTCGGGGCCGCGCGCCATGGCCGCCGCAGTGAGCACTGCGCGGTACAGCGCGGCAAAGGTGTTGGGGTTGCTCTGGATGAACTCGGTGCTGGTGCCGAAGGCGCAGCAGGGGTGGCCATCCCACAGCTCTTTGGTCAGGATGTGGATAAAGCCGATTTCCTCAAACACCGCGCGCTGGTTGAACGGATCGGGGCCAAGGTAGCCATCGATGTTGCCTGCGCGCAGGTTGGCCACCATTTCAGGTGGGGGTACCACGCGGATTTGGATGTCGGTGTCGGGGTTCAAGCCGGCTTCTGCCACGTAGTAGCGCAGCAAAAAGTTGTGCATGCTGAACTCAAAGGGCACGGCGAATTTGAGGCCCTTCCAGAGCTTGGGGTCGCGCTTGTCTTTGTGTTTGTTGGCCAGGGTGATAGCCTGACCGTTGGTGTTCTGGATGGTGGCCACGTTCATGGGCACCTGGGTGGAGCCCACCCCCATGGAGATAGCCAGCGGCATGGGCGACAAGAAATGCGTGGCGTCGTATTCCTTGTTGATCATCTTGTCGCGGATCAGCGCCCAGCCTGCGGTCTTGGTGACCTCTACATTCAGGCCCTGCTTGCTATAGAAGCCCAAGGGGTGGGCCATGATGAGCGGGGTGGCGCAGGTGATCGGGATAAAGCCGATCTTGAGGTTGGTTTTTTCCAGCGTGCCGGGCTTCTTGCCGGCCTCTTGCGCCATGGCTTGCATGCTGGCAATGGGCAGCACACTGGCAATGGCGGCCATGGCAGTACCTTTGCCCACCGCGCGCAGGAAGTTGCGCCGCTCGCGCTCCTGCGGAAAGATGGCCTTGATGAGCGATGCCTCTACAAACGCGTTGGAGTAAGCCTCGAACTCTGCGGTCTCGCTGCGGCGTGTAAGTTCAGCGGTGGCACTCAGGGCTGCTTGTTCTTTGTGGTGCTCTGCCACCGTGTGCTCTTTGCCGCAAGTGCAGCGCATCAACAAGGGGCGATCAGCATCGTAGGGAGAAAAGTCAACGGACATGGCAGGCACCTTTCGGGTTGGAAGATGCAGCCGCGTTGCAATGAGCGGGCCAGAAAGTGCCGGAACGCAGGCCTTGCAAAAAGTGGCGGGAGTTTCAGCAGCTCGTTGTAGGGGCAGCCCTACAAATGCCCGTTGTTGACCTGTTGTTGGGCGAAAAGCGCGAGTTCCACGTCGTTTTTGGTGCCGGTTTTTTCGAGGATGCGCTGCCGGTAGGTGCTGACCGTGTTGGATGCAAGCCCCAGCTGTGCACCAATTTCGCCCACGGTTTTGCCGGCGGTAAGCAGCCTGAACACCTGGTGCTCGCGGTGAGAGAGCGCCTCCGCACCCTGATGGGCCGCATTGGCTACCGCACTGGCCAATGCCTCAGCCGCTTGTGCAGACACATAGACGCCGCCGCTGGCCGCCTTGCGCACCGCGGCAATCATGTCGTCGGGGTCTGCACCCTTATTCAGATAGCCCGCCGCGCCCAGTTTGATGCAGCGTACGGCGTATTGCTTCTCGGGGTAGGTGCTGAGCATGAGCACCGGCAGCTTGGGCCATGCGGCCTTGAGGGCTTGCAGCACATCCAACCCGTCGCGCCCGGGCATGGCAATGTCGAGCAACACGGCGGACAGGCCTGCAGTACCGCCCAGAGCCTGCACCGCGTCCAACACCTCCGGGCCACTGGCGGCCTCTGCCACCACGTGCAGGTCAGCCGCGTCGGCCAGCACTTGCTTGAGCCCTTCACGCACGATACGGTGGTCGTCACCTATCAAGATGCGGTAGGGTGTGTGGGTGGTGGAGCTTGGCATTGCTATGATTTTGGTAGCTGCACGCGCAGATTGAATGAGGACCCGAGGCCGATTTGGCTTGTAATCTCCAGGCTTCCGCCCAAGTGCCTTGCCCGCTCCCGCATGCCCATGATGCCGTAGGCGTCGGGCGCATCAAAGGCCTGCAGGGGGGCGCCCCGGCCGTTGTCTTTGACGGAGATAGTGATATCACTGGCATCGGCGCGGATTTCAATAGTGAGGTGACTGGCTTGTGCGTGGCGGCCTACGTTGCTGAGCATTTCCTGAAAGATGCGGAAGATAGCGATGGTGTGGGTATCGGGCACAGGCTGCGCAGCACTCACGTCCATGGACCAGTCCAGCCCCAGCTCTGCCGCCTGCACAAACTCATGGGCCTGCCAGTCGAGAGCGACCCACAGGCCCTGGTGGTCGAGGATGCTGGGGCGCAGGTCGGTGATGATGCGGCCGACGTTGTCCACCGCGGCTTCAATCAGCTGGCTCATATTGCGGCATTTGTGCTGCATTTGCTCGCGCATGGCTTGGGCAGCATCCGGCGCCCGGCCGGGTTGCTCCCCTAAGCGCTTTTCGAGCCAGCCAACATCCATCTTCAAGGCGACCAGCAGGCTGCCCAGCTCGTCATGCACTTCACGGGCAATGCGGGTGCGCTCTTCTTCACGCACCGAGTGGCTGTGGGCAGTGAGTTCGCGCAGCTGCTGCAGGGCTTCGGAGAGTGCCAGGGTGCGCTCCTCCACCCGCTGCTCCAGCTCGGTGTGGGCGCGTCGCAAAGCGTCTTCGGCGTTACGGCGGGCCGAGATGTCTACAAAGGTGACAACCGCACCTTGCACCACACCGCTATCGACGATCGGGTACGACGAGTACTCCACGGCAAAGGCTGAGCCATCGCGGCGCCAGAACTGCTCGGTGTCTATCCGGCAGGGCAATGCCTTGCGAAAGGCGTTGAAGATGGGGCAGGTGTGTTCGGGGTAGTGTTCGCCACCCGGATGGCTGTGGTGGGCCAGCTCGTGCATGTTGGCCCCCAGCACTTCGTGGGGTTCGTAGCCCAACATGGCTGCACCGGCGCGGTTGATGAAGGTGCAGCAGCCATCCATATCGATACCGAAGATGCCTTCACCGGTGGACTCCAGCAGCAACGAGAGGCGGTCACGCCACAGGGGCTGAATCGGGCCGGAGAGAGCGACGGTTGCGGCATTGGAGTGCATGCAATCCGGGCAGCAAACATCGTGCCTAGGCCGTGTGCACTTGCCTCAAACGCTCTGAAACGCGGTATCCGGCTGGTTGCGCGGCCGCTTGCGGGGTGTTAGCAGGCTCTGAACGTCTCGCATGGCCAGCGAGGCCCGCAGCTGGGCGATGGACTGGGTGTGCATTTGCGAGATGCGCGCCTCTGACAGGCCCAAGTGCCGGGCGATCTCGTGCATGCGCATCTCGTGCTCGTAGTACAGGGTCAGCAGTATCTGGCTCTTGCGGGGCAGCAACTCGATCGACTCGGCCAGCGCTTTGCGCAAGCTGGCGCGCTCCAGCACGGCAAAGGGGTCTTCGTGCTCGTCCATGCAGCGCTGCAGATAGTGGTCGACGTTGTCGCCACTCAGGTCTTGCAAAGAGAGCAGCACATAGCCCTGTGCGTCTTGCAAAAGGCATTGGTAGTCGGCCAAGGGCATTTCCAAGTGCTCGGCCAGCTCGCCTTCAGTGGGCGCACGCCCGAGCTGGTGGCTCAGGAGCTGGAGGGACTTTTCGACCTTGCGCATCTGGTCGCGCAGGCTACGGCTCATCGGATCAGCGGCGCGCAGGCCATCGATCATGGCACCTTGGGCCCGCAGGGCAATGTAGTTCTCAAAGTGCGAGCCCGAAGACTCTTTGGTCCAGCGCAGCAGCGCCTCCATCAGGCCGAGCATGCCGTCTTGCACCAGGTCCGCCCGGTCTACATTGGGGGGCAGGCGTTTGGCTACGTGGCGCGCCACCGAATGCACCACAGGCTGGTGGGTTTCCACCAGTTTGCGGATCTCATCGGTGAGTTGCGGGCGTTTGGATCGGGGGGTTGTGGCCATAAGGCGCGGTAGGTAGTGCACAACATTGTGCGCCAATGGCCTGATGCGCTGATGACAGGCCGCTTGGCACCTCTGCGCGGGGCTTAGTCGTCGTTGCCGCCACCCCCGACCAGGCTGCGGGTTGCAGGGGCCGACAGCATGATGCGGTTGGCTAGGCGCGAGAGCGGCAGGCTTTGCAGCCACACCTTGCCCGGACCCTGCAAGGTCGCGAAAAACAAGCCTTCGCCGCCAAAGATCGCAGACTTCACTTTGCCGACAAACTGGATATCAAAGTCCACCGAGGGCTGGAAGGCCACCACGCAGCCGGTGTCGACCCGCAGGGTCTCGCCCGGGGCCAAGGTGCGCTCCATCAGGGTGCCGCCGGCGTGGACAAAGGCCATGCCGTCGCCCTCGAGCTTTTGCATGATGAAGCCCTCTCCGCCAAACAAGCCTGCGCCCAGCCTTCTCTGCAGGGCAATGCCCAGCGCCACACCCTTGGCAGCACACAAGAAAGAGTCTTTCTGGCAGATCAGGGTGCCGCCCAGTTGGCGCAGGTCGATAGGCACAATCTTGCCGGGGTAGGGCGCGGCAAACGCTACGCGTTGTTTGGCATTGCCGTCGTTTTGAAACACAGTGGTGAACAAACCTTCACCGGTGAGCAGGCGTTTGCCCACGCCCATGAGCTTGCCGAAAAAGCCGCCTTGCTGCGAGCCATCGCCGAAGATGGTGTCCATGGCTGATGCCGTTTTCCATGTACATCATCACGCCGGCTTCGCCGATGGCGGCCTCGCCGGGGTCGAGCTCGATCTCGACGTATTGCATTTCAGCGCCGAAGATTTGGTAGTCAATCACGTCCATAGTCATGTGGGTTCCCCTGTGTGCGCGGCCCGTGACCGGGGCCTAGTACCGAACCTTAGCAGCACCGCGTGGCACACGCGTAAAAAAGCCCCCTGCACGAGGGGGCTATGCGGGGGCCGGCAGGGGCGTGCTTAGCGGAACTGGTCGGGCTTGTAGTAGCCCGAGTTCACCAGCGTGGCGCGCCAGTTGTTGATATCGACCACCGCCGGTTTGAGCAGAAACGCGGGCACGATTTTTTGGCCGTTGTTGTAGGTTTTTTCGTCGTTGATGGTGGGTTTTTTGCCCGACAAAATAGCGTCCACCATGGTGGTGACGACCTGGGCCAACTCGCGGTTGTCTTTGAAAACCGTAGACGTTTGCTCGCCCCGGATGATGGAGCGCACCGAGGGCATCTCGGCATCCTGCCCGGTGACCACCGGCAAGGCCTGGCCGGCTTGGCCGTAGTTGGCTTTTTTCATGGCGGTGATCAGCTCCATGCTGATGCCGTCATAGGGCGAGAGCAGCGCGTCCAGGCGCTGCTTGGTGTAGTGCTTGTCCAGAATCTGCACCAAGCGGGCGCGGGCTACCGAGCCGCTCCAGCGCTGGGTGGCTACCTTCTCCATGCCCATTTGGCCGGAGCCCACCACCAAGCGACCTTTGTCGATATACGGCTTGAGGACCGACATGGCGCCGTCGTAAAAAAAGAAGGCGTTGTTGTCGTCGGAAGAGCCGCCAAACAGCTCGATGGTGAACGGGCCTTTGCCTTTGTCGACGCCAAGGTGCTCAATGATGTAACTGCCCTGCAACACGCCCACCTGAAGGTTGTCAAAAGTGGCGTAGTAATCCACATACGGGGTGTCGCGGATCAGGCGGTCATAGGCGATGACCTTGATTTGCCGGTCGGCCGCTTTCTTCAACACGGGGGCGAGCTTGCTGCCGTCGATAGCGCCGATGACCAGCACCTTCATGTCGGGGCTTTTGAGCATTTCCTCGGTTTGGGTGATCTGGGTGGCCACATCATCGTTGGCGTATTTGAGGTCAGGGCGGTAACCCAGCTTGTCCATGGCGCGCACCATGGCCAGGCCATCCACCACCCAGCGCTGGGAGGTGACGGTGGGCATCAAGATGCCCACACCGCCCTTGTTGTTCTGCGCCTGGGCCCACGGCATGGACACCAACAACAAACTGCTCAAAAAGATCCGTCGAAGGGTGCGCATGCGGTGGGCCTTGCTGCTTATGCCAGTGTGTAAGCCGTCTTCACCGTGGTGAAGAATTCAGCCGCGTATTTGCCCTGCTCGCGCGAGCCGTAGCTGCTGCCTTTGCGCCCGCCGAAGGGCACGTGGTAGTCCACACCCGCAGTGGGCAGGTTCACCATCACCATGCCGGCCTGGCTGTGGCGCTTGAAGTGGGTGGCGTATTTGAGGCTGGTAGTGGCAATGCCGGCAGACAGGCCGAAAGGCGTGTCGTTGGCTACGGCCAAGGCTTCTTCGTAGTCTTTGACGCGGATGACGCTTGCCACCGGGCCGAAGATTTCTTCGCGGTTAATGCGCATGGACGGAGTGCTGTCCACCAGCAGGGCGGGGGCCATGTAGAAGCCCTCGGTATCACGCGTCAAACGTTCACCACCGGTGAGCAGCGTGGCGCCCTCAAGCTTGCCGATTTCCACATACGACAAATCTTGTTCCAACTGGGCTTGGGACACCACGGGGCCAATATCGGTGCCCGCAGCTAGCGCATCACCCACCTTGATGGCGGCCATGCGTTTTTGCATGGCTTCGATGAAGGCGGGATAAATCTTGTCGGTCACGATCAGGCGGCTGGATGCGGTGCAGCGCTGGCCGGTGGAATAAAAGGCGCTCTGCACGCTGAGTTCGACCGCGACGTTGAGGTCAGCATCGTCCAGCACCACTTGGGGGTTCTTGCCACCCATTTCGAGCTGCACTTTTTTCATGTGACCGGCACAAGCGGCGGCAATACGCTGGCCCACGCCTACCGAGCCAGTGAAGCTCACGGCGGTGATACCGGGGTGGTTGACCAAGGCGTCACCAATCACGCGGCCCGAACCCATGACGAGGTTGAACACACCGGCGGGGATGCCGCTGCGGTGGATGATGTCGGCCAGCGCCCAGGCGCAACCGGGTACCAGATCTGCAGGCTTCAAAACTACGCAGTTGCCATAGGCCAGTGCAGGTGCAATCTTCCAGGCGGGGATGGCGATAGGAAAGTTCCAGGGAGTGATCAGGCCGATCACGCCCAAAGGCTCACGGGTGACTTCCACCCCGATGCCGGGGCGCACCGAAGGCAATGTTTCACCGGCCAGGCGCAGGCACTCACCGGCGAAGAACTTGAAGATGTTGCCGGCACGGGCCGCTTCGCCAATGCCTTCAGCGCGGGTCTTGCCCTCTTCACGGGAGAGCAGGGTGCCCAGCTCTTCTTTGCGGGCCAGGATTTCGGTGCCGATTTTGTCGAGCGCGTCGGCGCGGGCCTGGATGCCGCCGGTGGACCAGGCGGGGAAGGCTTTTTGGGCGGCCGCTACCGCCGCATTCAGCTGTGCGACGTCCGCTTGGGCGTATTCGCCCACCACATCGGCGAGGTTGGACGGGTTGATGTTGGCCGAGTAGCCGGTGCCGGCGAGCCATTCGCCGTTGATCAGGTTGTTGTGTTGGGTGGTCATGGTGTGATGAGGTTAGTTAAACGGTGGTCCAGGCGCCGTTGTGACGGCTGGACTCGATGGCGGCGGCCACAAAGCGGATGCCTTGCAGACCGTCGGTCGCATTCGGGAAAAATTGGTTCAGCGGGTCAGGCGTGTTGTCACTGCGTTGCGCGGCAATGGTGTCTGCCGCATTGGTGTACAGATTGGCAAAGGCCTCATGAAAGCCCTCGGGGTGGCCGGCCACGATGCGCGAGGCGCGGGCTGCCAGGGGAAGGGTGCCGGGGCCGTTGGGGGTGCGCACTTGGGCGGGGGCATCTAGCGGTTTGAACTGCAGCACCTGCGGGTGCTCCTGGTGCCATTCCACACTGCCCAGTGAGCCGCTCACGCGGATGCGCAGGCCGTTTTCCACACCGGCTGCGGCCTGTGTGACCCAGAAGCTGCCGCGGGCACCATTGCTCATGCGCAGCATGGCGCCGGCGTAGTCGTGGGTGATGCGGTCGGGCACGATGGTGCCTACATCGGCAGCCACTTCGACCACTTCGAGGCCGGTGATAAAGCGCAGCAGGTTGTGGGCGTGGGTGCCGATATCGCCCATCACGAGCGAGGGGCCGCCACGGGCCGGGTCTTCTTTCCAGGCCTTGCGACCGGGGCCGCCTTTGGCGCGGCCGCCCTGCACGTATTCCACTTGCACCAGGCGGATGTCACCCAACAAACCTTCCATCACCATGGCCTTGGCTTGGCGCACCATGGGGTAGCCGGTGTAGTTATGGGTAAGGCAAAACACCCGACCACTGGACTGCACCTTGGCGTGCAGCGCCTCGGCTTCTTGCAGGGTGTTGGTCATGGGTTTGTCGCAAATGACATCCATACCGTGTTCCAGCGCGAGCATGGAAAAACGGAAATGGCTGTCATTGGGCGTCATGATGGCCACGACCTCCGCACCATCGGCCCGCTGGGCTTCGGCTTCAATCAAAGCGCTGCCATCGGCATAGCAGCGGTCTACCGGAACACCGATGCTTTGACCACCGGCTTTGGATCGCTCGGAGTCTGAAGACAGCGCTGCGGCCACCAGCTCATACCGGTCATCTAGCCGCGCCGCTTGGCGGTGCATCGCACCTATGAAGGAACCGGGGCCTCCACCGATCACGGCCAGTCGCAAGCGGCGACCCAGGAATTGGAAGACGGTGTTTTCTGACATGGGGGCGAGGTCCTTGCAGGGTAGTGAGCGGGTTTACCGGCCCCAGCGCAACACCATGGGGTCCAGACGCTGGGCCGTGTCGATCAAACCGGCGCGGGTGTCGGGGTGCATGGCGGGGAAAGGATGGCGGCCGGCTTCGCAAGCGATGACACCGCCTTCTTTCATCAGGGCCTTCGCGGTGAGTATGCCGCCCTGGCGGTTTTCAAAATTGATGAGCGGCAGCCACTGCTGGTAGTGATCGGCGGCCTCGTCACGACGGCCGGCGGCATAGGCGTCCACAATCTTGCGGATGCCATCGGGGTAGGCACCACCAGTCATGGCGCCGGTGGCGCCGGCGTCCAGATCGGGCATGAGGGTGATGGCTTCTTCGCCATCCCACGGGCCTTCAATAGCCGCACCGCCCACGCGGATGAGTTCGCGCAACTTAGAGGCAGCACCTGCTGTTTCAATCTTGAAGTACGACACCTGCTTGATCTCTTGCGCCATGCGGGCCAAGAAAGGCACCGACAGCGGCGTGCCGCTCACCGGTGCGTCCTGGATCATGATGGGAATATCAATCGCATCCGACAGGCGGGCGAAGTATTCATAAATCTGACCTTCAGGTACACGGATAGTGGCCCCATGGTACGGGGGCATAACCATGACCATGGAGGCACCCAGCTGCTGGGCCTGCACACTGCGCGCGATGGTGACCTGAGTGCTGAAATGGGTGGTAGTCACGATGACCGGCACCCGGCCATTCACATGCGCGAGGATGGTTTTGGTGAGCACTTCGCGCTCGGCATCGGCCAGTACAAACTGCTCGGAAAAGTTGGCAAGGATGCACAGGCCGGTGGAGCCGGCTTCGATCATGAAGTCGACACAGCGTTTCTGGCTGTCCAGGTCCAGCTCACCGGCGTCGTTGAAAGTCGTAGGGACGACAGGAAACACACCCTTGTAGCGGGCGTTAGAGGCGGAATACATGGTGAGTCCTTATTTGTTTTTGTTGTAGACGTCGAAGCAGACGGCTGCCAACAAGACCAGGCCCTTGATGACCTGCTGGTAGTCGATACCGATGCCCATGATGGACATGCCGTTGTTCATGACGCCCATGATGAAAGCGCCGATCACCGCGCCTAGCACCTTGCCCACACCACCGGAGGCGGATGCACCACCGATGAAGCAAGCAGCAATCACGTCGAGCTCAAAACCCAAGCCCGCTTTGGGGGTGGCGGTGTTCAGGCGCGCTGCGAAGATCAGACCGGCGAGCGCAGCCAACACACCCATGTTGATGAAGGTGTAGAAGGTCAAACGCTCGGTGCGGATACCGGAAAGGCGTGCTGCTTTTTCGTTGCCGCCCAAGGCGTAAATGCGGCGGCCGATGGTGGTGCGGGAGGCGATAAAGTCATAGACCAGCATCAACAGCAACATGACGACCAGCACGTTGGGCAGGCCTTTGTACGACGCCAGCTGGTAGCTGAAGGCCACGATCATGGCAACAAAAATCAGGTTGGCAATGGCGAAGAAAGCGATGGGCTCGTTCTCCATGCCATGTGCCGCACGGTCTGCACGGCCGCGCACCTTGGCAATCAACATGACCAAGGCAATCAGCAGGCCGATCACCAGAGTAGCCACACGCAAAGTTTCGCCTGCAAACGGATCAGGAATAAAGCCGGTGCTGAGCAACTGAAACTCGGGCGGGAACGGGCCGACGGATGCGCCTTCGAGCACGGCCAAAGCCAAACCCTTGAAGACCAACATGCCAGCCAGCGTCACGATGAAAGACGGGATCTTGTAGAACGCGACCCAATAGCCCTGGGCTGCGCCGATAACGCCGCCCAGAATCAAACAGACGATGGCGGCGGGCACATAGTGCCAGTTGTAGTTCACCATCAGCACGGCTGCCACCGCACCGATAAAGCCGCACACCGAGCCGACCGACAGGTCAATGTGGCCGGCGACAATAACCAGCAGCATGCCCAGGGCCATCACGATGATGTAGCTGTTTTGCAAAATCAGGTTGGTCAGGTTCAGGGGCTGGAATAAGGTGCCGTCTGTCTGCACCTGGAAAAACACCATGATGATGACCAGTGAAATCAGCAGGCCGTATTCGCGCAGATTGCTTTTCAGGAAAGCCATGCCGCCACCGGTGGCGGGGGCGTTTGTTTCCGGGGTTGTGCTTGTCATTTCAGTTCACTCCTGACGTCACGATAGAACGCATAATTTTTTCTTGTGTTGCCTCTGCAGCCGGGAATTCCGCCACAAAAGCACCTTCATTCAACACACAGATCCGGTCGCACATGCCCAGCAACTCGGGCATCTCGCTGGAGATCATCAGCACGCATTTCCCCTCGGCGGCGAGCTGCGCGATGATGGTGTAAATCTCATACTTGGCACCTACGTCGATACCGCGGGTAGGCTCATCTAGGATCAGCACTTCGGGCTCCGAAAACAGCCACTTGCTTAGCACCACTTTTTGCTGGTTGCCACCCGACAAATTGACGGTGCGGGCAAACACATTGGGGCTGCGGATATTGAGCTTTTTGCGGAAATCCTGGGCCACGCTGAACTCTTTGCCTTCGTCCACCACCGTTTTGTTGGAGACCGCAGGCAGGTTGGCCAGCGTGGTGTTCCAGGCAATGGTTTCGTCCAGCACGAGGCCATAGCCCTTGCGGTCTTCGGTCACATAGGCAATGCCGTGGTCAATGGCTTTTTGCACTGTGCTGGTGTCGACTTCTTTGCCATTGAGCAGCACTTTGCCGCTGATGTTCTGGCCATAGGTGCGGCCGAAGATGCTCATGGCCAGTTCGGTGCGCCCCGCGCCCATGAGGCCGGCAATGCCGACAATCTCGCCGCGTTTCACGTGCAGGTTCACACCCTTGATGACTTTGCGCTCGGGGTGAATGGCGTGGTGCACCACCCAATCGCGCACTTCAAACACGGTGTCACCTACATTGGGCGTGCGCTTGGGATAGCGGTCCGCCATTTCACGCCCGACCATGTGGCGGATGATGAGATCTTCACTGACGGGTTCTGCACGGCAGTCCAGCGTGGCTACCGTCGCACCGTCGCGCAGCACCGTAATGGCGTCTGCGACCTTGGAGATCTCATTGAGCTTGTGCGAAATCAGGATGCAGGAAATGCCCTGGCGCTTGAGTTCGAGCAGCAGTTCCAGTAGCGCATCGCTGTCGGTCTCATTCAGACTGGCGGTGGGCTCATCCAGGATCAGCAGCTTGACCTCTTTGGACAGCGCTTTGGCAATCTCGATGAGCTGCTGTTTGCCCACGCCCAGATTGGTGATCAGGGTGTTGGGGGATTCTTTCAAACCGACTTTGTTCAGCAAAGCCTGCGTTTTGACGTAAGACGCGTTCCAGTCAATCACGCCACCTTTGGCTTGTTCGTTACCGAGAAAAATGTTCTCGGTAATGGAGAGCAGCGGCACCAGGGCCAGCTCCTGGTGGATGATGATGATGCCTTTTTCTTCACTGTCCTGAATACCGCGGAAGCGGCATTCTTCGCCCTGGTAGCGGATGGTGCCTTCGTAGTCGCCGTGGGGGTAAACGCCGCTCAGCACTTTCATCAGGGTGGATTTGCCGGCGCCGTTTTCGCCGACGACGGCGTGGATCTGGCCTTCTTGCACTGTGAGGTTCACATTGCTTAGGGCGGTTACGCCGTGGAATGTCTTGCGCATTCCACGCATTTCTAAAATGGGTTCAGCCATGGTGCCTCAACGATCGTTCTCTTGAACCAGAAGAATGTAAAAAGCCCTGTGCTGTGGGGCACAGGGCCTCTTTACCGCCGCTAAAGATTACTTCAGCTGCTCTTCTTTGATGTATCCGCTACCCACCAACACTTGTTTGTAGTTGGACAAGTCCACAGCCACTGGCTTGAGCAGGTAGGAAGGCACCACCTTGATCTTGTTGTTGTAGGTCTTGGTGTCGTTGATTTCAGGCTGTTTGCCTGTCATCACAGCATCGACCATGTTGGCAGCCACTTTGGCCAGCTCACGGGTATCTTTGAAGATGGTGGAGTACTGTTCCTTGCGGATGATGGACTTCACGGAAGGCACTTCTGCATCCTGGCCGCTCACGAAAGGCATGGGCTGAGCCGCAGTACCGTAACCCACTCCCTTGAGTGCGGACAGGATACCGATGGAGATGCCGTCATACGGAGACAAAACAGCGTTCACTTTGTCTTTGCCGTAGAAGGCGCTCAACAGGTTTTCCATACGGGCTTGTGCCACTTGGCCGTCCCAACGGAGGGTTGCCACTTTTTGCATGCCGGTTTGCTTGGAGCGAACCACCAGCTTGCCGGACTTGATGTACGGGTCCAGCACGGACATGGCGCCGTCGTAGAAGAAGAAGGCGTTGTTGTCGTCAGAGGAGCCACCGAACAATTCGATGTTGAAGGGGCCCTTGCCTTCTTTCAGACCCAGCGCTTTTTCCAGGGACTGGGCTTGCAATACGCCCACTTGGAAGTTGTCGAAGGTGGCGTAGTAATCGACGTTCTTGGAACCGACGATCAGGCGGTCATACGAGATGACCTTGATGCCCTTGTCTGCAGCTTTTTGCAGCACGTTGGTCAGGGTGGTGCCGTCAATCGCGGCAATCACCAACACCTTGGCGCCCTTGGTGATCATGTTTTCGATCTGGGCCAACTGGTTGGGGATGTCGTCTTCGGCGTATTGCAAATCGGCCTTGTAGCCCTTGGCTGCCAAAGCAGCGACCATGCTGTTGCCGTCGGCGATCCAACGGGTAGAGCTCTTGGTGGGCATTGCGACGCCGACCAGGCCCTTGTCTTGTGCATTGGCCACGGTGGTGCCGAATGCCAGACCCATGGCAAGGCTTGCTGCAAGCGCCTTGAGGGTGGTTCTACGTGCTGTCATGAAATGTCTCCTGTGTTTGATTGCTTCTGTCAGATACGTCTTCGCCATTTCGGCTCAGGCGGCAAATCTTACTTACCACATTGATTTATTTCCAATATAGTTTGAGGCTTATTCGATATGCAAATGCAGATTGGTGCTAACCCTAAATGACGAATTACACCCATTGGTTCTTACGTGCAAGGCTCAAAACCAGGCAACTTTTGCTATTGGTCGCATTGGCGGAGGAGGGCAACATCCACCGGGCGGCGCAAGTACTGAACATGACGCAGCCCGCTGCGTCTAAATTGCTGAAAGATCTGGAAGATGTGCTGGGGGTGTCGCTGTTTGAGCGATTGCCCCGCGGCATGCGCCCGACCTGGTACGGCGACACCATGATTCGCCACGCGCGTGCTGCCCTTGCGAGCCTGAATCAGGCCCACGAGGAATTGCAAGCCGCCAAAAACGGACAGTTCGGGCAGGTGAACATCGGCTCCATCACAGCACCCGGATTGGCGCTTTTGCCACCCACAGTGGCAGCGGTCAAGCAAGCGCACCCGAACCTGCAGATCACCATCCAGATCGAACCCAGCAATGTGCTGATCGAAAAACTGAACCGGGGTACCCTGGATATCGTGGTCGGCCGCTTGTCACCCGAGCACGACAAGGCGGCTTTGCGGTACGAAATGGTGGCCGAAGAACCCATTTGTGCAGTAGCCCGCCCGGGGCACCCTTTGCTGACCGCCATCAAGCCAAGCCTGGATGATGTCTTCAAGTTTGGCTGGATCTTGCCCCCGGCGGGCAGCATGCTGCGGCACCGGTTTGACCTGATGATTCAGGAGCTCGGGTTGGAGCAGCCATCGAATAGCGTGGAGACCAGCGCGCTGCTGTTCATCAGCAAAATGATGCAGCAGAGCGACATGGTGAGCGTGATGGCGGTAGACGTCGCGCGGTATTACGCCAACCACGGACTGATGTCGATTTTGCCGGTGGCCATGCCTTGCGAGATGGAGCCCTTCGGGTTCATCACCCGAAGGGACCGGCTTTTGTCGCCCGCCGGCGAGGTGGTTTTGCGCGCGCTGAAAGCCTCTGCCATGACGGTCTACGGCAAAGCTTTCAGCGTGGAGCCCAGCGCAGCGGTCTGAGCCCTGCGGGGCTCAGTTCCAGCCTGCGTCGACTTTGAATTCCTGGGCGGTGCACATCGCGCCGTCGTCAGACGCGAGGAACAGGACCATGCGCGCAACATCGGAAGGTTGGAGTTTGTCCGGCAAACACTGGTTGCGCTGGATGTCGGCTTCGCCTTCGGCATTGAGCCACATGCTGATCTGGCGCTCTGTCATCACCCAGCCGGGCGACACGGTGTTGATGCGGATGCGATCAGCGCCGAGGCTATCTGCCAAACCCCGGGTCAAGCCGTTCACTGACGATTTGGCAATCGCGTAGCAGGGGTAGCCGCTCCCTTTGGTTTGCCAACCGGTGGAGCCGAGATTGATGATGGAGCCGCCGCCGAGCCGTTTCATGCCGGGCACCAGAGACTGAATCGCAAAAAACGCCGGACGCTGGTTGACTGACATGCGCTCATCCCAATACTCGGGGGTGACCGATTCGAGCGTGTGGCGATCGTCGCGCGCCACGTTGTTCACCAATACCGAAAAGTCACCCAGTTCGCGGGCGGCATCGTTGGTTGCCGCCTGTAGCGCTGCCACATCGCGCACATCGCAGGTTCGCCACCAGATTTTTGGCTTGCTACTACTTGCCAGCTTTTCTACCAGTGCGCGGCTTTCGGCCTCGGCCACATCCACAAAGGCCACATGGGCACCTTGTTCGACAAAGGCGGTGACGATGGCCGCACCGATACCGGTGCCGCCACCGGTAATGAAAACGTTTTTACCTTCCAGACTGAGATAACGGGCGAGTTTTGTGGGGTCTGACATCATTTTTTCTCAAATTTGATTGCAATATAGATATATGAACTGTCTCTAAATTCATTTTCTATTATCACTGTGCATTGTTACCATGCCTGCTGTCAAGAACCGGAGGCCCCGCCTCCACCCATAAAGAGGCAACCCCATGGATTCCGAAAAACCCCCATTTCGCCGCAGCCAAGCATGGTTCGGCCGCCAGGACCGCGATGGTTTTGTGCACCGTAGTTGGATCAAGAACCAAGGCTATCCCCACGACTTGCTGGATGGCCGCCCGATCATCGGCATCTGCAACACCTGGAGCGAGTTAACCCCTTGCAATGGCCACTTCCGTGAGTTGGCTGAATTCGTCAAGCGTGGGGTGTACGAAGCAGGCGGTTTCCCGCTCGAGTTTCCAGTGATGTCGCTGGGTGAAACCCAGCTTCGCCCCACGGCCATGTTGTTCCGCAATCTGGCATCGATGGATGTTGAAGAAAGTATCCGTGGCAACCCGATTGACGGCGTGGTGCTGCTCATGGGTTGTGACAAGACAACCCCCTCCTTGATGATGGGTGCAGCCAGCTGTGACCTGCCGACCATCGGTTTGTCGGGCGGCCCCATGCTCAACGGCAAGTTCCGTGGGAAAGATGTGGGCTCCGGCACAGGTGTCTGGCAAATGTCAGAAATGGTGCGCGCCGGTGAGATGACGATGGAAGAATTTTCGTCTTGCGAGAGCGACATGCACCGTTCCAGCGGCACCTGCATGACGATGGGAACTGCGTCCACCATGGCCAGCATGGTGGAAGCGCTCGGCATGGCACTGCCTGAAAATGCAGCCATTCCTGCCGCAGATACACGTCGCAAACGCTTGGCCCAATTGACAGGCCGCCGTATTGTCGAAATGGTCAAGCAAGACATCAAGATGTCGCAGATCATGACGCGACAGGCGTTTGAGAATGCGATCCGCACCAATGCGGCTATTGGTGGCTCCACCAACGCGGTCATTCACTTGCTGGCGATTGCAGGGCGCATTGGCGTCGACTTAAAACTCGAAGACTTCGACAAGCTGGGTTCGGAAGTCAACAACATCCTAAACCTGCAACCGTCGGGCAAGTACCTGATGGAAGATTTTTGCTATGCCGGCGGCTTGCCCGCGGTGATGCGCGAAATTCTGCCGATGCTGCACGGGGATGCGCTCACGGTAAACGGAAAAACCATCCGCGAAAACGTGGCCAACGCCCCTTGCTACAACCGCGACGTGATCAAAACCGTCGACGATCCTTTCATGCCGGCAGCCGGCATTGCAGTGGTCCGTGGCAATCTGGCCCCTAACGGCGCCGTGATCAAACCATCTGCCGCGTCCAAGCATCTGCTGCAACACCGTGGGCCTGCGGTGGTGTTTGAATCGATTGAAGAGTTCCACGCCAAGATTGATGATCCTGACCTGGACATCGATGAAAACAGTGTCATGGTGTTGAAAAACTGTGGCCCGCGCGGTTACCCCGGTATGGCAGAAGTCGGCAATATGCCCCTGCCACCCAAGGTGCTCAAAAAGGGCATCACCGATATGGTCCGCATTTCCGATGCCCGAATGAGTGGTACCGCTTACGGCACAACGGTTTTGCACACTTCTCCGGAAGCGGCGGCTGGCGGCCCATTGGCCGTGGTGCAGAACGGCGACATGATTGAACTCAATGTGCCGGAACGCAAACTGCATCTTGAGATTTCAGACGAAGAACTCGCGCGCCGCTTGGCCCTGTGGAAATCGCCTGAAAAGCCGAAACGCGGTTGGTACAAGCTCTATGTCGAGACCGTGCAGCAAGCGCACTTGGGTGCCGACCTGGACTTTTTGGTGGGCGGAAGCGGAGCGGCTGTTCCGCGCGATTCCCACTAAAAATTGCGTACTGTTTGAAGCCTTGAAGGCCCATAGCGACGGAAACACCGTTGTTATGGGCCTTTTTCGTCGTTGCGACGCTTGCTAATTTGGCCCCGCTATAACCATAAGGAGACAGGCCATGACTATGAAAGATATGAAGATTTCCACGCGCCTGATGGCCGTGATGGGCGGTCTGACTGCACTGCTGGTTGCCGTCGTGGTGCTTGCAATCTCACAGATGCAAGCCATGCGCCACGACACCACCGCCATTACCACCAATTGGCTACCCACTATTGGACTGGTGGGCGATCTGAAAGCGGGCTTGGCGGACTTGCGGGCATGGGAAAGCCAGCACGTGCTCAACACCGATGAAGGTGCCATGGAACGCATCGACAAGTTGGCTTCGCAAGCAGTAGCGACCGTCGAGGCCACACGCCAGGAATACGGCAAGCTGGTGAACGAACCTGAGGAAAAAGCCCTGTTCGCTGCTTTGGAAACCGATTGGAAAGCGTATCAGGCACTTCACGCGCAGCTGATGGATATGTCCACCAAACGCGAAAAGTTCCCGGCCCGCAAGCTGCTGGAAGGGGATGGGAAAGTCTTGTTTGACAAGATCATCGTCACAACCAAAAAGATCTCGGAATACAACCAAACCGGTGCGACGAGTGCCAGCAGCAAAACCGAGAAAAGCTTCCATACCGCGCGCGTTTCCATGCTCACGGCCTTGCTGGTGGGTGCGATTGCTGCAGTTTTCGCCACCTTATGGGTCACCAAGTCGGTGACTAGGCCCATATCGACGGTGATCGATTTGGCTGACAACATCGCAGATGGGGATTTGTCTAAAACCATTACCGTAGATTCAATGAACGAGACAGGCCAACTGCTGGCTGCGTTACAGCGCATGCAAGCCAAACTGGCCAGCGTCGTCTACCAAGTGCGTTCGGGCTCCGAATCTGTCGCCACCGCCAGTTCTGAAATTGCCCAAGGTAACCACGATCTGAGTGCACGTACCGAACAACAAGCCAGCGCCTTGGAAGAAACCGCAGCTTCCATGGAAGAACTCGGCTCCACCGTCAAACAAAACGCCGACTCTGCCCGCCAAGCCAATCAGTTGGCCATGAATGCGTCTACCGTGGCTATTCAAGGTGGCGAAGTGGTGGGCCAAGTGGTGGAGACGATGAAAGGCATCAACGAGTCCAGCCGCAAAATTGCAGACATCATCAGCGTGATTGACGGCATCGCTTTCCAGACCAACATCCTGGCCCTGAACGCCGCAGTCGAAGCGGCCAGGGCCGGTGAGCAGGGAAGAGGCTTTGCGGTGGTAGCTTCCGAAGTCCGTTTACTCGCCGGCCGCAGCGCCGAAGCCGCGAAAGAAATCAAGAGCCTGATCAACGCCAGTGTGGAACGGGTAGAGCAGGGCAGCAGCCTGGTGGACAAGGCTGGCGAGACCATGACCGAAGTCGTCAGCAGCATCCGCCGGGTGACCGACATCATGGGAGCCATCAGCGCGGCGAGCTCTGAGCAGAGTGCCGGTGTCTCCCAAGTTGGAGAAGCGGTTACCCAGATGGACCAAGCTACCCAACAGAACGCCGCCTTGGTGGAGGAAATGGCGGCCGCAGCCAGCAGCTTGAAGAGTCAGGCCAATGACCTGGTACAGGTAGTGGCAACCTTCAAGTTATGAGCCAAATCGGGTTCTAGCGCTCATGAAATCTGCGCAGGATGCTATCAAATCAGGAGCAAATTTAACAGGAGTTTCTACGGTGAACGTAGCCCAGAATCCGTAGACCAAGGCATTGCACCCGGTCGAGCATGGGCGAGGGCCCATGCAAATTCATGCTTTTGCACTCCTCCACCAATCAAAATTGGCGGAGACGCAAGAGAACTGAAGTACCGGCTTGGACGCACTAAAAAGCGCTTTGCGGCCGGTTCCTTTTGCGCTGATCAGCGACGTGGGGTCATCGGGCCGCGGCCTTCGATGTGGCGGAAGTTGATACGACCCTTGCTCAGGTCGTAAGGAGACAACTCGAGGGACACACGGTCACCCGCCAAAATGCGGATGTGGTTCTTGCGCATCTTGCCCGCCGAATAAGCGATCAGCTGGTGACCATTATCCAGAGTCACGCGAAAACGCGTATCGGGCAGAACTTCGTTCACTACGCCCATCATTTCAATCAGATCTTCTTTAGCCATATAACGTCCTCTGAACTTATGTATTACCGGGGACCGACAAGGCCAGAACCCCATGATTGCCTGATGCGATTGCAGCGACTGCAGTTGCATCCAGCGTGAAAAATTTGTCGTGATTGCGCATGATTCGATCGGTAGATGCGTTAACGCTCACGATCGGTGCTTGTGCAGCTGCCTTCCAACACAATGTGACTGGATGCGGGCAACAATGCGGTGTTTGCCGGTGATGACTGGATGCAAATCGTCAATCTAATTTCGGTTCTGAATCAATAAAATACAAACACGCTGGCCACAGCAGAGGCAAGTTGCTCACGAGGAGAAAAACTGCCGTTTTGTGGAATCTATCGCTGCAAGTGGCTTTATTGGAGCCGGATTGGACTCTCCACAGCCGGGAGAATTGTGTTTTTGCATCACGCATTCACACTGCCAATCGCTTTTTGGCGACTCGCTAATGTAGCATGGAGCGCTCAAAAGCGATATTCGGCGGGGATTCCCGGCCGATTGGGTGTGGTTTTCTTAGTGAAACAGCGACAGGCGAGATGATGAAAATTTGTATTCTGGACAACGACACAATCGACGAAGCACTGGTTCCAACCTATCGTAGCTACGGTGCGATGCTGGAAAAGGTTTTGCGTCAGGCGGGCGCAACAGACTGGGCGATGGATCATTTCAGCACCCCCCTCCAGCAATACCCTGCCTCTTTTAACGATTACGACGCTGTCTTGCTAACTGGCAGCAAAGCCGATTCATTTTCTGATGAAGCTTGGGTCGTCGAGCTGCGTCGTCGGGTGACCGAACTCCTGAAGACCGACACCAAATTGCTGGGTATCTGTTTTGGCCATCAATTAATTGCTTATTGTCTTGGAGCTAAGGTGGCAAGAGCTCCCCAAGGCTGGGTGACTGGTCGCAACACCTATCAATGGCATGACGCGGATTTCGCAGCTAGTGGCCGGGAGCAGTTTGCCTTGTTGGCAAGCCATCAAGACCAGGTTCTGGAACTGCCGGAGGGTGCCCGCCTCCTGGCCAGCAGTGACCGCTGCCCGATTGCTGCGTATGCAAAAGGAAATGAAGTATTGTGCATACAGCCGCATCCGGAGTTTGTGGAAGATTACAGCGCCTATCTGCTGAATAAACGCAAACACGTCTTGGGCGAAGCCCATTACGCAGAGAGTATGGAAAGCCTAGAGCACGGGCACGAAGGCCAGGACTTTGCCAAAGTGATGGTCAAGTTTATTGAACAAGCCTAATCTGAGGCTACAACGCCCATCCATTGCGAGAGTTCTATTGCTCGGGCTGCTCCAAAGCCTGAAATCAGGCGTACGGATCGTGGAACCAGACGTACCAATGAAAAATCAGCGAAATCGGTCATGAATGCCATGTCCGGAAACCGAGAGGTATAGATCTCTTTCGTTTTCTCATAGAGTGCTGCATCGCGGTCCACAAAACGAGCTTCCAATTGCAGTGATACGCGTGGCAGCGCATGAACCCCTGTGCCGGCTTGTTCTGGCTGCATGACCATCAAACCAGCTGATGCTTGTTTTCTCAAGTTGGCTGTATGCGTGGACAAGGTACTCACATGGATGACCAAATGACCCGTTTCGCGATCCAAGGCAAACGGCACCATCGATACCTGTGGATCCCCGTGTTCGTCCACGGTCCCCAAGGCGGCAACCCGTTGCTGAAACAGTAGATTTTGCAAAACTGTTTGGTAAGGAGCTTGTTCAGTCATGCTGACATCCTAGCGGCGAAAAAAATGCCCTGACTCCGGGTGGAGGTCAGGGCATTTTTTATGGGTCATCCGGTTTGCGGATTTCCCGAATAAGCGATCTTGATCGGATCACTTCGTTCAACAGGATCGTTGTTCAATCCATGGCTAAAGTGTAAAACTGAGGGTGAGTCAGGTTATAGCGTAATTGCAGAGATTTCGCGTATTAATGGCACAATATTTCAATAATCAATGAAAAATTGGAATCCAATGAATATCGATCGCTATGACCAGCAAATTTTGGAAATTCTCCAAGTAGATGGCCGTATTGCCAATCAGGACCTTGCGGACCGCATTGGTTTGTCTCCATCACCGTGTTTGAGACGCGTCCGCGCTTTGGAAGAGTCTGGTTTGATTCTGGGATACAGGGCGATGCTGGACGCGAAAAAGCTGGGTCTATCACTGATAGCGCTCGTCCACATTTCCATGGATCGGCACACACCGGAGCGTTTTGCCAACTTCGAAGCCAGTGTTGCAGTCCTGCCGGAAGTGTTGGAGTGCCTGTTGATCACCGGACAGGATGCGGATTACCAGATCAAAGTCGCCGTCAAGGACATGGACCATTACCAAGCCTTGCTGCTCAACAAGCTCACCCGTATCGACGGCGTTACCGGTGTGCACTCCAGTTTTGTCTTGCGCCGCGTCATCGACAGAACTGCGCTGCCGGTGACCTGAATCGCTTAACGAGCGTCAGGCAGTTCGATCTTGACTTCCAAAACCTCAAGATTGTCCTGGCGCTCCAGATGTACCTTGATGTCATCCGGATTGATATGGATGTATTTGCTGATAACGGCGACCAAGTCGCGCTGCAATGCAGGCAGGTAATCCGGTTCGGCCGCATTGCGGCCGCTGCGCTCGTGGGCAAGAATGATTTGCAAACGCTCTTTGGCAACACTTGCTGTTTTTTTCTTTTCACCAAGCAAAAAGGAAAGAAGTGACATGGCCTTACTTGCCTCCAAACAAGCGTTTCAGCAGACTTTGTTTGGGTGCTTCTGTAAAACGCATCGGCTTGTCAGTGCCCAAGAAACGGTCAATCACGTCTTTGTAAGCCTCTGACACATCACTGCCTTGCATGTGGACGGCAGGAACACCTTGGTTCGATGCCTGCAAAACAGACTCGCTCTCAGGGATAACGCCGATCAAAGGAATACGCAAGATGTCCTGGATATCGTCCAAGGACAACATTTGTCCCTGATCGACTCGCGCAGGGTTGTAGCGGGTAATCAGCAAATGCTCTTTGATGGGCGTTCCGCCTTCCATGGCGCGTTTGGTCTTGCTCGACAACATTCCCAAAATACGATCGGAATCCCGGACAGAAGACACTTCAGGATTGGTAACCACCAAGGCTTCATCGGCAAAATGCATAGCCATGAGTGCACCGGTTTCAATACCGGCGGGTGAATCGCACACGATGAATTCGAAATCCAAAGCGGACAAATCCTTCAGGACTTTTTCTACGCCTTCCTGGGTCAGTGCATCTTTATCCCGGGTTTGCGAAGCTGCCAGGATGTAAAGGTTGTCGCACTGCTTGTCTTTGATAAGCGCCTGATTCAGGTTCGCTTCTCCCTGGATCACATTGATCAGGTCGTACACCACGCGGCGTTCACAACCCATGATCAGATCCAGATTCCGTAAACCCACATCAAAGTCAATAACCGCTGTTTTTGCGCCCCTCATCGCCAGACCTGTTGCAAAACTTGCGCTGGTCGTTGTCTTTCCAACGCCCCCTTTACCTGATGTGACAACAATGATCTTGGTCATGAAAAGCTAATCTTTCAAAAGGTGTGGAACGTTAAGCCTTGAGGGCTTCAATCAGTAATTTTTCTTGCCCATCTTCGCTCAAGCGAATCTGGGCGGTTTTCCCGTGGATGTCTTTGGGTAAGGGATTCTCGCTGGTGCGGTACACCCCGGCGATAGACACCAGCTCAGGTTCCAATTGCAAAGCAAAAATTCTCGCTTTGGTGTTTCCACGCGCACCTGCCATGGCTTTACCACGCAAGGGGGCATACACGTGAATGTTACCGTCAGCAACGACTTCAGCGCCTTGGTTGACGATGGCCAACACCACAAGATCGCAGCCTCTCGCATAGACTTTTTGTCCAGATCGCAAAGGTTTGTCGACCACCATCGTTGAAGGCCCGGGTACTTCCCGGATCACTTCCTGAATAACGGTTTCTTTGGCTGCTACCGGTCTGGCCACTTGTTTGCTCAGTTGCACGTCTTGTTCAGCTTCTGCTAAACCGGCTTTCAGGCCGAACTCTTTCCATGCAGGGTGACCCCCACGGACAGCAACAGGCGTCAAACGACAGCTTTTGAGAAATGCAGTGAATTTCACAAGATCCCGCGGCTGCTCATTGTCGGGAACCTGTGAGAAATCAATGACTAACGCATCGTTGTCAAAAAAATCAGGCGTTTCACCTGAAGGTCCAAAAGCTTTCGCGAGTTCTTCTGACAACTCTTCCAAGTTTGCGGACTTCACCAGCAAAGCGACCAGATTCATTTGAGCGCTTTTGATTTCAAACGTCTGACGCGTTTGCGCTGCAGGAGTAGCTGGCATGGAGGGTTGTAGGTACTGAACGGATTCGAATACGCAAATCTTACTTGATCGATGGTGCTGTTTGAGCGGATTCAGTCACGAAATTTCAGATGTACACAAGTTTTTTTCGTGAAAAAAAACAAGCTCAAAAAAGTGGAAAAAAAGTTGCTTGCTATTGTCTTAATTCTTTAAATTCAAAATAGTAGTAGTAGATAAGGATTGACCTCTTCTGTGGATAAGCAAATTTTCACTATATGAATCAATAACTTACGGTCTTCTCACTCTTGTGCGTGACTCTGCTTTTGAGTTGTACCCAAAGCTTGAATAACTTTGAGTTTTTCAAAAATTTTGTGGATAACTCTGAGTTGTTGTGAAGTTTATGCACAGAGTTATTCTCATCGAAGGTTCGCGGTCTGAGTGACAATGGCGAAGAGGAGAGATGTCTCTCCATCCATTCGAACGACAATGAGGTCCCGCTTGGTAAAGGCGTGAGTCAAAGAGAGAATTGCGCATGGTCGAAAAACGTTCTTTTGAAATTGCCAGAGAAACGCTGAAGCAACTCACCGCCAGAAAGCTGGTACCTACGCCTGCGAATTACCAGTCGGTCTACAACGAGATCGCTGGCATTCCGTCCATACAACCGTTCCCGGCGGATTTCCTTCGGGATCTGTCGCAGTCCTTGCCACTCAAAACGCCCGGACAGCAAAAGCAAAAGGCCTTGCTGGACTACGCGATTGATCGCTTGAGTTGGGATGGTGTGAAAACAGCCTTGGTGGGCTATGGTGGTTTTGTGTCGACGGTGGCAACAGATTCGTCAGGCAGTGTTCCACTGGCAGGCGCAGAGAATGCGACTGGAGCCGCGACCCCCAATCCGGCAGCGCTGACCAGCGAGTTTTTTGTACAGATAGCGCGTTTGATCGAATACGCACAACCTGCGCTTGACACTGATGATGCCCGATTCCGCGAGCAAACACAGCAGTTGCTGCAAGCCATGCGCGATCCCAAGGCAGAGGCGTTGACCCTCAAAAACTTGCTGTCCGCATACAGTCACCGTTTGTCTTTTGCAGCCGAAGATCAGGCAGAAATCCGCAATGGCTTACTTAAGCTTTTGCACCTGGTGTTCGTCAATATCGGCGAACTCAGCATTGATGAGCAATGGCTCAAAGGCCAGATGGATGCCTTGATCAGTGTGTCTACGCCACCTCTGAGCTTGCGCCGGATCGACGAGCTGGAGCGATTGCTCAACGATGTGATCTTCAAGCAAAAAGATGCCAAATTCAAAATGCTGGAGGCGCAGGACGAAATGCGTACCATGCTGGCGACCTTTATTGAGCGCTTGGCCCAGATGACCCAATCCACCGGTAGTTTTCAGGGCAAATTGGAAGAAAGTGCACGCTTGATTGAGCAAGCGAAAAACTTGTCAGACATTGCGCCTGTTTTGAAAGATGTTGTGGGTACTACCCGCGGTATGGCGCAAGAGAGTCAGATATCGCGCGAACAGCTGGGGGCCATGCAAGAGCGCGCCAAGCAAACCGAAGTCGAGTTGGCCAAGCTGCACAAAGAGTTGGACCGCGTGAGTCTGCAAGCTCGCCATGATGCGTTGACAGGGGCTTTGAACCGCAAGGGCCTCGACGAAGCGCTCATTCGTGAGGTGTCAACCACCAAGCGGAATGCCAGTGTGTTGAGTGTGGCACTGTTGGACATTGATAACTTCAAAAAGCTCAACGACACGATGGGCCACGCTACGGGCGATATCGCGCTCACCCATTTGGCCACGGTCGCGCGTGAATGCATGCGACCGCAAGACACTCTGGCCCGCTACGGCGGCGAGGAATTTGTGATCTTGCTGCCCGATACGGTGCTCGACAAGGGAATCGAGGCTATGACCCGTCTGCAGCGTGAATTGACCAAACGGTTCTTTCTGGCCGGTACTGAGAAGGTGTTGATCACCTTCAGTGCCGGGGTCGCCCAAATGACCGAAAGTGAAACACCGGCTGAGGCGATACGCCGTGCGGATCAGGCGATGTACCTTGCCAAAAGAGCCGGTAAAAACCGGGTACTCGGTGCCTGAGGCGGCTTCACAGTGCGGAAGTAAGAAACCACTGAATCAGGAATTTGGCGATAAAACCCACCATGCCGAAAGCAAGCCCCAGGAACAGGACAAAGGTGCCAAACTTTCCGGCTTTTGACTCCCAAGCCAGCTGAGCAATGATGAACAGCATGTAGAGAATAAAGGCGCCGACTCCGAACGTGAGTCCGAAAGTGGCAATCTGTTCTTCAGAAAAACCCAGCATCAAGGCGCCTCGTCAGACAAGGGCTCGACGCGCACCAAATCCCGGTAGGCATGCCAACTGGCATGGCCCAACATGGGGATCACCAGAATCAATCCGAGCAGCAAGGAGGCCAATCCCAGCAAGGTGAAGCCAATGATCAGGGCGGCCCACCACGCCATGACTGCCGGGTTTTCGAGGACAACCCGCCAACTGGTCAATATGGCGGTTTTGAGTGTGACTTGCTGGTCCAGTAGCAAAGGCATTGCGACCACTGTCGATGCAAACATCGGGGCAGCCAGCACCGCACCCAAGGCCAGCCAGACTTCAAAAAGCCAGCCATCTTTGGCCAAGATGACAAAGTGAACAAAGTCGATGGGCGAGTGAACAGGCGAAGGTGCAAACAAAGTAATGAGTGCGGCCGACGTCAATACCCAGGTCGTGGCGGCACCGGCCAGCAAGATGCCAAAGCGCAGCATGCGCCAGTAGTCTTCGCCCCAACGGTTCAGGCGCTGGTCTTGCCAATTCAGCCAAGTTTGAGAAATCACGCCCCAATCTGCAGGCTCATCCCGCTCGAGGGCGCGACTCAGTGCGTACAAGCTGGTGGCGAGAACCGGTGCAATGACGAGAAATCCACTCAGTGCCCCCGCCAGAAGCCAAAATTGATGGCGGGCAAAGGCCACCATCGCGGCTCCGATAAACGTCAGTGCTAGTCCATGGGTCAGGCTGACAATTCCCGCCCTGTGCAGGTCCCGCCATCCCATAGCCAGCCAGGCCAAGGGTTGCAAGAAACCCACTTGGCGAATGATGATGCGAGAAATGGGGGTTGGGGCCATAGTGCAAACCAGTCTATGGCACCCCTCCCCGTCATCGATTGACGAAAATCAATTCAATGGTTGAAAGCGGAAGCTTTCACAAGGTCAGTGCTTGGACTTCCCGCCGTGTCCACCCTTGTGCTTGGAAGATTCAGTGTCGAAAATCTTCTTTTGCTCAGGTGTCAGGGTGGCGTAAAAGGTCTTTACGGCTTGGTCGCGTTGTTCCATGCGGCTGTTGTGTTCACTGGTCATCTCTGTGCGCATAGCTTTCATCTTGTCCAAGCGTTCAGGAGTCGACAACTTCGCCAATTCAGCGCGGTCCATTTTGGGCTTGTCAGCCCGCGCTGCTGGTTTCATGGCATTGGAGAACGTGGTCCAGTTAGCCTCTTGGGCAGCGGTAATCTTGAGTTTGTCTTTCAGTTCAGCGCTGCGCTTGGCGTGCATTTCTTCCATTTTTGCGGGATCCATCCGGTGCATGCCCGGGCGACCGCCCATGGCTTCATCAGGATTTCCATGCTTTTGTGCCATCGCTGAAAAGCCAGCCGTTGCCAACAAGCCTGCAACTACCAAAGTTTTGAATGCGGGTTTCATAGGTTTGTCCTTTTGGGGTGCACCTGGCAGCGGGAATCGCGTTCAGGTTGAGAGCAAGTGTGGTCCGGCCATGTAACTGCGATGTGCAGGAAGCATGGTGCTTTGTAAAGATGCGTGAAAATGCTCCATTAACAAATCGATAGGTGTTGTGTGTTTAAAAACGTGATCGTGTACCGCTTGGCGTCACCCTGGTCTGTCACCCAGGTTGATTTAGAAGACGCTTTGCAACCGGACCGCTTTGTCGAGTGCGGTGCCAGTCAAGAAAAGTCCGTAGGCTGGGTGGAGCCACGTGGACAAGCCCATGGCCCGCTGGTCGAAGTGGTCGGCGGCCAATGGGTACTCAAACTCATGATGGAGGTGAAGTCGGTCCCCGGCTCGGTGGTCAAGCGCAAGGTGGAAGAACAGGTCGCACAGATCGAGGTAAGCACAGGCCGCAAGCCCGGCAAAAAAGAGGTGCGTGAACTGCGGGATGAAGCACGCTTGACCCTGCTCCCCATGGCGTTTACCAAGCAGGGTAGTGTGGGTGTCTGGATTGATCCCAAAGACGGCCTACTCGTTTTGGATGCAGGCAGCCAGAGCAAGGCGGATGAGGTCATGACTGCGCTGATCAAGGTGATTCCCGGCTTTGCGGTGCAATTGGTGAACACCCAGATTTCACCTGCCGCTGCGATGGCGGTGTGGTTGTCGACTCGCGAGTCCCCCTCTGACTTCTCAGTAGACCGTGAATGTGAACTCAAGGCATCTGATGAATCCAAGGCCGTGGTCCGCTACACCCGCCACCCATTGGACACCGAAGAGGTGAGCCAACACATCGCACTTGGAAAGATGCCGACCCGCTTGGCCATGACATGGAACGACCGCGTCTCTTTCGTGTTGACCGAGGCACTGCAGTTAAAGAAAGTGACTTTTCTGGATACTGTATTTGAAGACTCGCCCAAAGCCGCAGGAGACCGCAAAGAAGACAACTTTGATGCCGACGTCGTGATTTCTACCGGTGAGCTATCGCAACTGATTCCGGATTTGATGGAAGCACTGGGCGGTGAAGTCCCCTTGGGTTCCATGCCCGGCATGCCCGTTGCCCCATAAAGGCGCGACGCAGGCAGGGGCTTCCGACTGACGGCAGCCCGGGCACTGCCGGGCTCGGCTACGCTGTCGCTTTTTCAAGGGAGACCGCATGTCACGCAAAACTGCCCAAGACTTTGACCAGGAACTGCTCATTCTGTTTGATGCCTATGTGCATGGCATCGTGGACCGGCGGGGGTTTTTGGAAAAGGCTCAGAAATTTGCAGTCGGTGGTTTAACGGCAGCAGGCTTGTTGGCGGCGCTCAGCCCCAACTTTGCGGCGGCACAGCAGGTACCGAAGGATGACAAACGCCTGCTGACCAGCACGGTGGAGCTGCCATCGGCCGCCGGTTACGACACGGTCAAGGGCTATCTGGTGCGGCCTGCGGGTGTGACTGGCAAATTACCAGTGGTATTGGTGGTGCACGAAAATCGGGGCTTGAACCCGCATATCGAAGACATTGCACGCCGCGTTGCATTGGAAGGGTATTTGGTACTGGCGCCTGATGCTCTGGCGCCGCTCGGTGGCTACCCCGGTGATGAAGACAAAGCCCGCAACCTGTTTGCGACGCTGGACCAAAAGAAAACAGCTGAAGATTTTGTGGCCGCTGCCCATTGGCTGCAAGCCCATCCCGACTCCACAGGCAAGCTCGGTACCGTGGGTTTTTGTTATGGCGGCGGTGTGGCTCACGCGCTGTCTGTGCGTTTGCCCGGCCTGTCAGCGGCCGTGCCGTTTTATGGCAACCACCCGGCGGCAGAGGATGCGGTCAAAGTCAAAGCGCCTTTGTTGATTCATTTTGCCGGGGTGGACGAGCGCATCAATGCCGCTTGGCCCGCGTATGAAGCCGCCCTGAAGGCAGCTGGCGCGCGGTACACCGCGCACCAATACGCCGGAACCCAACACGGCTTCAACAACGACACCACGCCTCGCTTTGACGCGACTGCTGCAAAGCTGGCGTGGGAACGCACCTTGTCATTCTTCAGCCAGACTTTAAAGAGCTAAGGCTCAGTCGCGGAACCGGTCATGGCCGCGGCCTTTGCCGCGGTGGCCATGGTGCGGCTTGTGATGGCCAAAGCCTTTGCGGTAGCCACGGTCATCATCGCGGTAGCCGGTTTGGTAACCCGGGTGGCGAGGGCCACCCTGTGCGTAACGCTCTGCTTGTACATGGTCATTCATGCCGCGTGCGATACCCGTGCCCGCAGCGCCGCCAATACCAGCCCCCACCACGGCGCCTGAACGGCCACCGACCGATTGGCCCACCGCCGCACCGGCAGCTCCACCCACTGCACCGCCAATCATGGCGCCACTCTGGTTGCGTCCGGGCGAGGTCACGGCCGCACCTGTTGCGCCGCCGATAGCACCACCAATCACGGCACCGTTTTTGCCACCGACGCTTTGCCCCAGTACAGCGCCAGCCGCTGCGCCTGCACCACCGCCCAGGATAGGCGTCCAGTCACTGGCGTGCGACAGTGGCGCCGCACACAAGGCTGCGGCCATCAGGGGGGCCGCCATCCAACGGGAAGGTGTCAAGGCACGACGAAGGGTAAACAAGTTCAACATGCAACAAGGGGCGAGGCCCGTACCGTTAAAAGTAACGGTTTATGCACTTTCAACGTGTGGATGTCTGCCCGGATGACGCCGATTACAGGTCTTTACACCTGCGGCCACTTGCTTACGTCTGGCCGAGGGCGCTTCACTTGGCAAATCAGTTTTTCGCAGGGCAGGTACTAATGCCCAGCACAGCGTAGGCGGGGCACCAGCCGATGAAACCGGTGAGCACCGGCAGGACGCCGATCCACCCCCAAGGGCCAATGATGTCGGTGGCGGCCAGCCCGATCAGCACGGCGCCCACCCAAATGCGGAGAAGCCGATCCCCGTTGCCGGTGTTGGTACGCATGCTGCACTCCAGAAGTTGTGGAAGCCTTCATTGGAGCGGCGAGTGCGCTCACTGTCGGTGCTATGGACCACACTGGTGCGGTGCCACGACTTATGGACATTTTTGCACGCTAGCGCTCGTAAAACCTGCGCAAGTAGCTATGGATTTGATAGCAGATGGCTCTCGCCCGACAGATCGTCGAGGATGGGGCACTGGGGCCGGTCGTCACCATGGCAGCCATGCAGCAGGGTGGAGAGAGTGCGCTGCATGGCCTGCATGGCGGCGATGCGCTCGCTCAGTTCGTCCATGTGCTTTTGGGCGATCTTCTTGACGTTGGCACTGGCGCGGCGCTTGTTTTGCCACAGGCCCACCAGTTCCCCGATTTCGGCCATGGAAAAGCCCAGGTCGCGGCAGCGCTTGATGAAGCGCAAGGTGTGCACATCGGCCGGGCTGTAGAGCCGGTAGCCGCTGTCGGTGCGCGTGACGGTGCCCAGCAGACCCAGCGACTCGTAATGCCGCAGCATCTTGGCGGACACTCCGCTTTGGCGGGCAGCTTCGCCGATGTTGACGGGTTGGCTGGACAGCGCCGCTGACTTAGTCTTTGACGGCATAGCCCTCTTCGGCAATCGCCTTGGCAAGGATGTCGCGGGCTTGGGTGGATTCGACTTCCACCAAGTTGGCGCTGCGGTCGATTTTTACCTGGGCTTGGGGGTCCGCGTCCTGGATGGCGCGGGTCACGGCCTTCTCGCAATGGCCGCAGGTCATGCCGGTGACGGTAAAGGTCTGGTTCATAGGGACTCCTGAAAGGTAGATAAAAGCATTGTGAACCTTGCCATGGTGGGAGGGTCAAGCGCCTGTGTCAGTGGCCTGCCGCTCTTTGGGCACACAAAAATGCACGTAAGCTTGTTTTCCCATGGGTTGAAGAGGGGAGGATCACTTGGACATCATCAAAGCCACGGTCGAAGACGCTCCTGCCATCAGCCGCCTGATCGGTAGCGTGGCCCGGTTCTTCACTTTGCAGCCAGACGGCGCGGGTGCGGAAGACTTTCTGAAGACGATTTCGCCCGACGCTTTAGCCGGTTACCTGGCAGATCCGCGCTTCGCGTATTTCAAGGCGGTCGACAACGACGCGCTGGCGGGCGTGGTGGCGGTGCGCGACAGCAGCCACCTGTATTACTTGTTTGTGGACGCGTCATTCCAGCGCCGGGGCTTGAGCCGTTTGCTGTGGGACCATGCCCGTGCAGCGGTGGGCGAGGCGAACCCGGGTTACTTCACGGTTAACTCCACGCCCTATGCCCAGCCGGTGTACGAGCGCTTCGGCTTTGTGGCCGCCGGACCGCGGGTGGAGGCCAAAGGCATTGCTTTTGTGCCCATGCGTTGGCTAACCGCTTGACCTTCCCACCATGGCAAGCCCTAAGCTTGCGCCATGAGCACTGAAAACACATCCCCCACGACCATCGATATCGGCATAGGCGGCATGACCTGCGCATCGTGTGTGATGCGGGTGGAAAAAGCCTTGAAGAAGGTGCCCGGCGTGGACAGCGCCACCGTGAACCTGGCCACCGAGTCCGCCCGCATTGCCGTGCACGATGCCGGCATGGAGGCCCGCCTGCGCCGCGCGGTGCGGGATGCGGGCTACGAGCCGCTGGCGCCTAGCGCGGCAATAGATGCAAAGGATGCATCCGCCTGGGCTGGTTTCGGGCCGGTCGGTATCGGCCTGGCGCTGTGTCTGCCGCTGGTGTTGCCCATGGCTGGCGACCTGTTTGGCAAAGACTGGATGCTGCCTGCACTCTGGCAGTTTTTGTTGGCTACGCCGGTGCAGTTTGTGTTGGGCGCACGCTTCTACAAAGCCGGTTGGCACGCACTGCTGGCGCGCGCCGGCAATATGGATTTGCTGGTGGCGCTGGGTACCTCAGCGGGCTGGGGTTTGTCCATGTGGCTGTGGCTCAGCTTTCTGTGGGGGGGCGCAGCGGAACACGCGGCCCACGGGATGGCGGTCATGGAGCCGCACCTTTATTTCGAGAGCAGCGCCGTGGTGGTGACCTTGGTGTTGTTGGGCAAATGGCTGGAGACCCGCACCAAGCGCCAGACGACTTCCGCTATCCGCGCTTTGCATGGTTTGCGCCCGGACACGGCGCACTTGATCGGCCGTGATGGCGAAGTGGACGTGCCCGTGGCCGAAGTATTGGTGGGCGACAAGCTGGCAGTCAAACCCGGCGAGCGCTTTCCGGTAGACGGCACCCTGCTGGAAGGCCGCACGCAGGTGGACGAATCCATGCTCACTGGCGAGCCGTTGCCGGTCACCAAAGAGGTGGGCGCCAAGCTCACGGGTGGCAGCATCAACGGCGAAGGCCGCGTGGTGCTGGAGGTACGCGCGGTGGGGGTGGACACGGTGCTCTCCAGCATCATCCGCCTGGTGGAGGACGCGCAGGCCGCCAAAGCGCCCATCCAGCGGCTGGTGGACCAGGTGAGCGCGGTGTTTGTGCCGGTGGTGCTGGTGATTGCGCTGGTCACGCTGTTGGGCTGGTATTTCACCGGCCACAGCTTTGAAGTGGCGCTGATCCACGCGGTGGCGGTGCTCGTGATTGCCTGCCCCTGCGCGCTGGGCTTGGCCACGCCGGCCGCCATCATGGCGGGTACCGGGGTAGCGGCCAAGTTCGGCATTCTGATCAAGGACGCCCAGGCGCTGGAAGTGGCGCACACCGTGAACGTGGTGGCTTTTGACAAAACCGGCACGCTTACTGTGGGTCAGCCACGCCTGACCGCTTTGGTGCCCGTGGGCCTGACCGATGACGAAGCACTGGCCTTGGCCGCCGGTTTGCAAAGCGGTAGCGAGCACCCCTTGGCACGCGCGGTGCTGCAAGCGGCCAAAGACAAAGCACTCACGGTGACAGCACCTACCGATGTGCAAGCAGTAGCCGGTCGTGGCACCCAAGGCAAAGTGGGTGAGCGCACGTTATTGCTGGGTAGCTTGCGCTGGATGGCGGAACTGGGGGTGGACATGGCGCCTGTCGCGGCGCAGGCGGCCGATTTGCAAGCCGGTGGCGCCACGGTGTCGGCCATGGCAGAGCAACAAGCCGGCGGCGCAAAGCTGCTGGCGTTGCTCGCGTTTGCAGACGAGCCCAAGCCCGGTGCCAAGGAGGCACTGGCCACCCTAAAGGCCCGCGGCATCCAGACTGTGATGATCTCCGGCGACAACCGTGGCGCGGCCGAGGCCATGGCCAAGCGCTTGGGGCTGGATGCCAAAGATGTGTTGGCCGAGGTGCTACCCGGCGACAAGGCGGCCAAAGTAGCTGCCTTGAAAGCAGGCGGCAAAGTGGTTGCCATGGTGGGCGACGGTGTGAACGATGCGCCCGCGTTGGCGGCGGCCGATGTGGGCATAGCCATGGCCAACCCCAACGGCGGCGGCACAGATGTGGCCATGCATGCGGCCGGCATCACCCTCATGCGCGGCGACCCGCTCTTGGTGGCCGCAGCGCTGGATATCAGCCGCCGCACGGTGGCCAAGATTCGGCAAAACCTGTTTTGGGCCTTTGCCTACAACGCGGCCGGCATTCCGTTGGCAGCGCTGGGCTACCTCAGCCCGGTGGTGGCAGGTGCTGCCATGGCGCTGAGCTCGGTGAGCGTGATGACCAATGCGCTGTTGCTCAAGCGCTGGACGCCCGAGAAGGGCGGCAAGTAGGCCGCTGAATAGTAGTAAAAAGTGCCTCTGGCGCTCATGGAATGTGCGCAGTTAGCTCCTAAAATGTGAGCAAACTCCAAGGCGCCCATGCAATCCCTGCTGCTCACTACCGGTCTCTATGTGCTCACCGCGGTCGCCGAGATCGTGGGGTGCTACCTGCCTTGGCTGTGGTTGCAGCAGCGCGCACCGGTGTGGGTGCTGCTGCCGGCGGCAGCGTCATTGGCCTTGTTTGTTTGGCTGCTCACCTTGCACCCCGCAGCCAGCGGCCGGGTGTATGCGGCCTATGGCGGTGTGTATGTCGCCACTGCACTGGTGTGGCTCTGGTGGGTGGATGGCATTGCGCCGACCCGCTGGGATCTGCTGGGCGCCGGCCTCGCGCTGGCGGGCATGGCGGTGATTGTGTGGGCGCCGCGCGCGCCGGTATGACGTAGGTCAAGACACGGCACCGCCCCTTGTGGGATTCTTGCAGCGCTGCAGCAGTTGGAAATGGCGGGCAACACAGGGGTTTTGCCTCGGATTGCCGCTTGTAGCCCGCCGTAGACTCTGAAAGAATGGCTGAACACGCACGATCGGCACACCCGAGGAACACCACATGACCATGATGACAATGATGCGCCAATTCACGATCCGGCTGCGCATGCTGGGTGCCATTGCTATGGTGTTGGCGCTGCTCAGCATGTTGGGCTTGGGGGGGCTGTGGGGCATGGGGCAGATCAAAGACCAGAGCGATGATTTCTTGTCGCACTCGTTTGCAGAAGTGCAGCACCTGTCTCACCTGCGTGGCGCGCTCGCCATGGTGCGCATGGCAGAGAAAGACATGATCATCGAATACGAGCGCCCCAACGAGGTCGAGAAAGCCTATACCCGCTGGAAACAGAACCTCGCAGAGACCGAGAAGGTCGCCAATGGATTTTTGGAGGGCGAGGAAGACCCGGACAACGTGGTGGTGCGTGAGCTGATTTTGCGCTTGCAAAGCTATGCCAAGTTGTTTGAGCCTGTCACCGTGCAGCTCAAGAGCAGTGGCTATGAATCTGCCACCACTGCCAACCGCATGAGCCAAAAGGCACTGGCCGAGTTCTTGGTGATCGACAAGCAGGTGTCAGAGCTAGAAGTCATTCTGAACCGGGAGGTCGAAGAGTCGGTGCAAGACCAGCAAAAAGTGGCCGAGGTGGTGCGCTGGGTCTTTATTGCGGCACTGGCAGTGGCATCGCTGGTGGTGGTGCCGTTGACCATTTTGAACATGAACTCGATTTGCCAACCCTTGGAGCAAGCCCGGTTGTTGGCCCAGGCGATTGCCGGGGGGGATTTGTCGCAACGGGTGGTGGTGCATGGCAAAGACGAGGTGGCTGATTTGCAGCGCACCCAACAGGCGATGCAAGACGGCCTGAGCGCCCTGGTTTCGCAGGTGCGCAATGCGAGTGAGAGTGTGGCCACGGCCAGCCAGGAAATTGCCTCCGGCAACCAGGATCTGTCGATTCGCACCGAAAAGTCTGCCAGCAGCGTGCAAGACACCGTGGGCTCTCTGGCAGAGCTGACCGAAAACGTGCAGCAAACCGCCCACGCGGCACAGACAGCGCGCCAGTTGTCCGACTCGGCTTACAAGCTGGCAGCCCGTGGCGGCCAGGTCGTGACCCAGGCGGTGGGCAGCATGCACGAGATTGCCGCCAGCAGCAGCAAGATCAATGACATCGTCGGGCTGATTGATTCGATCGCCTTCCAGACCAACATCCTGGCGCTCAACGCGGCGGTGGAAGCCGCCCGCGCCGGTGAGCAAGGCCGGGGTTTTGCGGTGGTGGCGTCCGAAGTGCGGATGCTGGCCAAGCGCTCCGCCGCAGCGGCCCAAGAAATCAAGGGCCTGGTCAGCACCAGCGTGCACGCGGTGGATGGCGGGGTCAAGCTGGTGGAAGAGGCCGGTGCCGCCATGAAAGAAATGGTGGACGGCGTGCAGCGCGTGGGCGAAATCATTGGCGAAATTTCTTCGTCTTCCACCGAGCAGTCCAGTGGTATTGCGCAGGTCAATCAATCAGTCGGCCTGATCGACCAGGCGACCCAACAAAACGCCGCCTTGGTGGAGCAGAGCGCAGCCGCAGCCCAGGGCTTGCGCGAGCAGGCTGATGCCTTGGCACAGGTGGTGCGCCAGTTCCGCTTGCAGGGCAGTGCCGCCTGATGGCGGGCGCGGACCAACCCTTAGCCACTCCTGTAGCGATCTCTTTTCAAGGCTGGTGCCTCGCGCTGGCTTTGTCTTTGGGGGCTGCTGTTTCTCTGGGGATTACCCGTTTTGCCTATGGCCTGCTTTTGCCAGCCATGCGCACCGATCTGGGCTGGAGCTACACCCTGGCTGGCGCCATGAACACGGCCAACGCGCTGGGCTACTTGATCGGGGCGCTGTGGGCGCCCCGTTTGTTGCGCACCCGCGGCCCGGGCGAGGTGCTGTGGCGCGGCGCGGTGCTGGCCTCGGTGTTCATGGGCCTGAGCGGGTTTTTTACAGATACCACGGCCTTGCTGGCGCAGCGCTTGTTGGCCGGTGTGGCGAGTGCGCTGGTGTTTGTGGCCGGTGGTTTGCTCGCAGCCCGCTTGGGCGCACGTTTTCCGCGCCATAACGGTTTGCTGCTGGGCATGTACTACGGTGGCACCGGCCTGGGCATTGTGTTGAGTGCCCTGATGGTGCCTTGGCTGTTAGAGGCGTTTGCCGCGCAACCGCATGGCTGGCAGTGGTCGTGGTGGGCCCTGGCTTTGGCTTGCGCTGTGGGTACCGCTGTGTTGGTGTGGCCGGCGCGGGTGATGTCGCGCTGGGCGCTGCCGGGCGCACCTGCGGGTGCGGGCGGGCCGCAGCAGTTTCACTGGAGGGATTTCCGCTTTGGCCTGGCCGGGTACACGTTTTTTGGGGTGGGCTATATCGGCTACATGACGTTTGTGGTGGCGCTCCTGCGATCCCAGGGCACATCGGCTGCGGCGGTGACGGTGTTTTATGCGCTCTTGGGTGCGGCGGTGATCGCCTCCAGCCGCATTTGGGCGGGCCTGCTCGACAAGCACCAGGACGGCCGGCCCTTGGCGACGCTCAACACCCTCTTGGGGGTGGCCATTGTTTTGCCGTCGCTCACCCAGTGGTGGCCGGCGTTACTGGCCTCGGGTTTGTTGTTTGGCGCGGTGTTTTTGTCGGTGGTGGCGTCCACTACCGCCTTGGTGCGGCATAACTTGCCGCCGACCGCGTGGGCAGCGGGTATCAGTGCGTTCACCACGGTGTTTGCGGCCGGCCAGATTGTGGGCCCCACGGTGGTCGGCTGGATCGCAGACGGCCCCGGTGGCTTGGCGCGGGGGCTGGTGTTCTCGGCCGCTGCTTTGTGGGTGGGCGCGGCGCTGGCGATACGTCAAAAAGCACTGCAGCGCTCGTGAAACCTGCGTACATCGCTATATATTTAATAGTAAATATATAGGGAGGCTCAATCGTGTGGATGTGGTACCGGCGCGTGGGGATTGTTTTGTTGGCAGGTGTGGTGGGCATGACGGCATGGCGCCACCGTGACGATGCCTGGGTGCAGGCTCTGTGGCGCCCAGAGGCCCCGCCCAAACCGGTGGTGTTTGACAACGGGTCGGTGCGGGACAGCGCGGTTCGCATGCCGCCACAGCCCAAGGCGGAGGGCCCCGACAACCTGCCCGGCCAGATGAAAAAGTGCATCAAGGGCAAACAGGTGGTCTACACCGAGCTGCCCTGTGAAGCGGGCGCCAAGGTGGCCGCCGTCACAGGTGGCAATGTCACGGTGGTGCCCTCCGACACCCCCAAACCCGCCACGCAACCCCAAGGTGCACAGGCACCCGCCGTGCGCAGCAACCTGCACGACGCCCTGGATTTGAATGGCAATGACAACCTCCGTGACAAGATGATGGAGCGGGCCATCAACCGGTAGCACGGCCCCATTGCCTTGAATGCCGCCAAGTGGTCGGAGCGCTTGCCACGGCTGATGCTGGTGAAACTGTGTGCGCGCGTGCCCGGCGAAGCAGCGCCTTACCCGAGCTGCCTCTAGCTCCCGCAGAATATGCGTTCGCAGCTATCAAAGTAGTAGCATTTTCATGAAAAAGGGCCCGTAAGGGCCCTTGGTTTTTTGAGCGCGCTGCGTTTTACTTCAGCAAGCCTTCTGCACGCATGGCGGCTTGTACGCCGGGGCGCTCGCCAACGCGGGCCCGGTAGGTCAACAGGTTGGCAAAAGTGCTGAGGTCTACTTTTACCAGACGGGCCCAGTTGGTCACGGTGAACAGGTAGGCATCGGCCACGCTGAAGGTCGTGCCGAGCAGGTAGTCCTTGCCGGCCAGCTCGCCGTCCACCCATGCCAAGCGCTTCGCGAGGGTTTGTTTGGCTTGCTCTTTGCCTTCGAGGGGCGCTGCCGGGTTGAAGAGGGGGCTGAAGTTCTTGTGCAGCTCGGTGCCAATAAAGGTGAGCCACTGCTGCAGCTGGTAGCGCTCAAAGGAGCCGTTGGCCGGGGCGAGGTGCTTTTCAGGCACCAGGTCTGCCAGGTACTGCACGATGGCCGGCGTTTCATGCAGGCTGCGGCCGTCTTGCAAGACCAAAAACGGCACGTAGCCCAGCGGGTTGATCGTGTAGAAGTCGGTGCCGTCAGGCAACTGGTGGGTCTTGGTGGGCGCGGAAATGGCTTCAAACGCCAAGCCGGCTTCGTGCATCACGATATGGGGTGCCAGCGAGCAGGCGCCTTGGGAGTAGTACAGCTTCATGGTGGGCCTTAAGTAGGTGAAGGCAGCATGCTAGCGGACATGGGCTGCACGGATGCTTTGCACGGCCTTTTCCGCAATCATGATGGTGGGCGCATTGGTGTTGCCGGTCACCAGGTCGGGCATGATGGACGCGTCCACCACCCGCAGCCCTTGGATGCCGTGCACCCGCAGATTTGCATCCACCACGGCCATCGGGTCGCTGGCGGGACCCATTTTGCAGGTGCCGATCGGGTGGTATTCGGTGTCGGAGTGGTCGCGCAAAAACTGCTCGATTTGCGGGCGGTTGTTGCGCTCCACCGGGTAGAGCATCTTGCCGCGGTAGGGCTGCAAGGCCGGCGCTTCCATGATGTCCAAGCCCATTTGGGTGCCGCGCACCAGGGCCTCGAGGTCTTCAGGGTCTTGCAGGTAGGCGGGGTCGATCAGCGGTGCGTCCTCGGGGTTGGCACTTTGCAGGGTCACACTGCCACGGCTCTTGGGCCGCATCAGGGTGACGTGCAGGGTGTAGCCGTGGCCGAGGTGCGGCTTGCGGGTGTGGTCGTCCACGATGCCGGTGCAAAACGCGAGCTGGATATCGGGGATGTCGAGCTCCGGGCGTGTTTTCATGAAGCCTTGGGACTCGGCCACGTTGGTGGTGATCCAGCCGGTGCGCTGGCTGCGCCATTCAAAAATGGACTTCAGCATCGCAAGCGCGCCACCGAATGAGAAGCCCAGCGTTTCGCGCTGGTGTTGGGTGCGGTAGATCAGCACGGTGGTGATGTGGTCTTGCAGGTTTTGACCGACGCCGGGAAGGGCGTGCCGCACCGGAATGCCATGGTGGCGCAGGTGCTCTGCCGGTCCGATGCCTGAGAGCATCAACAACTGCGGCGAGCCGAAGGCGCCGCTGCTGACCAGCACCTCGCGGCGGGCGCGCAGCTCGTGCATTTGGCCCTTGTGCTCGTACTGCACACCGGTGGCGCGCGGGTCACCGTGGCTGCTGTCGAGCAGCACCTTGTGGGTGTGGGCTTGGGTGATGACTGTGAGGTTGCTGCGATGGCGGTGGGGGGTGAGGTAGCCCTTGGCGGCACTCCAGCGTTCGCCGTCTTTTTGGGTGACCTGGGCGGGCGCTACGCCCCATTGTTGGGTGCCGTTGTAGTCGGGTGTGCGGGGCAGGCCCTGGCTTTCGCACGCCTCAATAAAGGCCTGGTTCAGCGGGCTGGGGCTGCGCAGGTAGCACACGTTCAGGGGGCCGCCCACACCGCGCAGGTCGGTGGCGCCGAAGCATTGGTTGTTTTCGGATTGTTTGAACAACGGCAAGACATCTCGGTAGCTCCAGCCGGGGTTGCCGTGGTCTGCCCAGCGGTCGTAGTCGGCAGCGTTGCCGCGGGTGTAGACCATGGCGTTGAGCGAGCTGCTGCCCCCCAGCACTTTGCCGCGTGGCGCGAAGCCGCGACGCCCGCCCAAGCCGGGTTGCGGCACGCTTTCATAGTTCCAGTTGAAGATGCCGAGCGGGGCGGTGGCTGCAAAGCCCAGCGGTGCATGGATAAAGGCGCTGGTGTCCGGGCCACCGGCTTCGAGCAGGCAGACGGTGGTGTTCGGGTCTTCGCTCAATCGGCCTGCGAGCACGCAGCCGGCAGAGCCGCCGCCGACGATGATGTAGTCAAATTCTGTGGGGTTCATACGGTCTCAATCCAGGTAGCCGGGGTCTATGCGTTGCAGTTTGCGCAGCAGCGCCGGCCAGACAAATGCGCCACCCAGCCCGCCGGTTTGCACCCGCATGGACTCGGCCACACCGCTCACAATGCGCGGGTCGACATGGGTCAGGGCGCCACCGCCCGATTGGGCGGCGAGTTGGATCTGGCAGGTGGCCTCGAAGGTGTACATGCTCAAAAAAGCATCGGCAATGGTTTTACCCACCACCAACAAGCCGTGGTTACGGAGCACCATGAAATTGGCTTGCCCGAGGTCGGCTTGCAAGCGCGGCTTCTCGTCCGGGCGGAAGGCGACGCCTTCATAGTCGTGGTAAGCCAAGGACGCCAGCACAAAGGTCGATTGCTGGCTCAACGGCAGCACGCCATCCTTTTGGGCACTGACAGCGACACCGGCCCGGGTGTGGGTGTGCAGCACGCAACCGGCGTCTTCCCGCGCTTCATGGATCGCGCTGTGAATCACAAAACCGGCCGGATTGACGGAGTAGGGTGAGTCATTCAGCTTATTGCAATGCTGGTCCACTTTGACGAGACTACTCGCAGTGATTTCATCAAACATCAATCCGTAAGGGTTGATGAGGAAGTGGTGATCCGGGCCCGGTATGCGCGCACTGATGTGGGTGAACACCAGGTCGCTCCAGCCGTAATGGGCAACCAGGCGGTAGCAAGCAGCCAGATCCTGGCGCAGCTGCCACTCTTGCGCACTGACTTGGGCTTGCACGGATGAAGCGGGCATGGATGCCTCCCTAGTTACAACAGGGCCCAGCGTACTTGCATCGCGATCGATACACTGTAAAAAAACTAACAATTCAGGGTAATCACTAAAGGGGAATGGATGACACACTCCAAAGCAGAGTTATTAAAAAAAATGTCAGTCAACACCTGGTTTGATGGCTTGCCTATTGCCGAGCGCAAAGCGCTCTTGGCGGTGGCCATTGAGCAAGAAGTGTCTCCGGGTGAAGCGGTGTACCGCCGTGGGGATGCGAGCGGCGGCTTTTATGGCGTGCTCTCCGGCGTGTTCCGGGTTACCGCTTCGGGGGAAGATGGGCGCGAGGGGATTTTGTCGGTCCTGGAGGCCGGACACTGGTTTGGTGAGACCTCCATGGTCGACGGGGAAATCCGGCCCCACGACGTCGTCTCCCTGCAGGCAGGCACTCTGCTGGTGATTACGCCCCGTGATTTTCAAGGCCTGATGCAGCGGATCGGGTTTGTGCAAGGCATCAGCGTGCTGCTGGCGACCCGGGTGCGGGGTTTGTGTGGGTTGGTCGAAGACTCGATGTTGCGCTCCACGCGCACCCGGGTGGCGCGGCGCCTCATCAGCCTGGCCCGCGGAGACATGACCCTGTCCCACCAGAGCCGCAGCGGTGTGCAGGTCTCACACGAAGAACTGGCCATGATGCTCGGCGTAACGCGCCAAACGCTTGCCAAAGAGCTCAAGTACCTAGTGGGCGCAGGCGCGCTCGCGCTAGGGTATGGGCACATCGAGTTCCGGGACACCGAGCTCTTGAAGCGCGAGGCGGCGCTCGCTTAAAAGGGCGACGGTGCCCAGGCCTGTCATCCAGTCGAATTGCGTGGGGTCGCTGCTTGGTCCCATGGTCCCGAAAGGTGCTATCGAATCAGGAGCAGTTCGCTCAATATCTATTAAGGTGATGGGCGCTTTTATTCACTAAGCCAGCGGCTGTCAGGACACCAAGCCCCCGCACTCGGCAAAAAGGGGAGCTGCCGTTAAAATAGGCAACTCCCTTTCTTTTTGCGCCGGCCGGACCCGCATCGTGGTCCGCCCTTGCGCCCCCTTGCCATGTTGTACCCACAAGAATTCGACGTCATCGTTGTCGGCGGCGGCCATGCCGGCACCGAAGCTGCGCTCGCCGCTGCCCGCATGGGCAGCAAAACCCTGCTGCTTTCCCACAACATCGAGACCTTGGGCCAGATGAGCTGCAACCCCAGCATCGGCGGTATTGGCAAAGGGCACCTCGTCAAAGAGGTGGACGCCATGGGCGGTGCGATGGCGCTGGCCACCGACGAGTCGGGTATTCAGTTCCGTATTCTCAACAGCAGCAAGGGCCCTGCAGTGCGCGCGACCCGCGCGCAGGCGGACCGCGTGCTCTACAAGGCCGCCATCCGCCGGATGCTGGAGAACCAGCCGAACCTCTGGCTGTTCCAGCAAGCGGTGGACGATTTGATGGTCGAGGGCGACGGAGACGGCGCCCGTGTGGTGGGTGCGGTGACACAGGTTGGTATCCAGTTCCGGGGCAAGACCGTGGTGCTGACTGCTGGCACCTTCTTGGACGGCAAGATCCATGTGGGCCTGAACAACTACGCCGCCGGCCGGGCAGGGGACCCGCCCGCCGTGTCGCTGTCTGCCCGACTCAAGGAACTGAAGCTGCCGCAGGGCCGCCTCAAGACCGGCACCCCGCCGCGGATCGACGGCCGCAGCATTGACTTCAGCAAATGCATTGAGCAGCCTGGTGACGGTGTCGCCGGTGGCATGAGCGATGTGATGCCGGTGGTGAGCTTCATGGGCAACACCGCCATGCACCCGCAGCAAGTGCCGTGCTGGATCACCCACACCAACGAGCGCACCCACGACATCATCCGCAGCGGGTTTGACCGCAGCCCGATGTTCACCGGCAAGATCGAGGGCGTGGGCCCGCGCTACTGCCCGAGCGTGGAAGACAAGATCAACCGCTTTGCCGACAAAGACAGCCACCAGATCTTTTTGGAACCTGAAGGCCTGACCACTCACGAGTACTACCCCAACGGCATCAGCACCAGCTTGCCTTTTGACATCCAGTACGACCTGGTGCGCAGCATGGCCGGCCTGGAAAACGCGCACATCTTGCGCCCCGGCTACGCCATTGAGTACGACTACTTTGACCCGCGCTCGCTCAAGAGCAGCTTCGAGACACGCCAGATCGGCGGCCTGTTTTTTGCCGGCCAGATCAACGGCACTACCGGCTATGAAGAAGCGGCGGCACAAGGCATGTTCGCAGGCATTAACGCGGCACTGCAAGTGCGCGCCATGGGGGGCTGCAATGTGGCGCTGAGTGCTGCTGGTGCTGCCAGCTATACCGGCAGCAGCTGGTTGCCCGGCCGTGACCAGGCCTATCTGGGTGTGCTGGTGGATGACCTGATCACCAAGGGCGTGACCGAGCCTTACCGCATGTTCACCAGCCGGGCCGAGTTCCGCCTGCAGCTGCGTGAAGACAATGCCGATGCCCGTTTGACCGAAGTGGGCCGCGAGCTGGGCTTGGTCGACAACGCCCGTTGGGACGCTTTCTGCCGCAAGCGGGATGCTGTTTCACGTGAAACAGAGCGCCTGCGCAGTATCTGGGTCAACCCCCGCAACCTCGCTGCCGACGAATCCGAGCGCGTGTTGGGCAAATCGATTGAACACGAATACAACCTTGCCGACTTGCTACGCCGCCCGAATGTGAGTTACGGCGGATTGATGTCACTGGACCATGGAAAGTACGCCAACCGTGATTTGCTGGACACTGTTTCACGTGAAACAGCGGGCCTGCCGGCGACGGATCTGGCTGAGGCGGCATTTGTAGCGGCTGTTGTGGAGCAGGTGGAAATTGCGGCCAAGTACTCCGGTTACATCGAACGCCAGAAGGATGAAGTCGAACGCGCCGCCCACTACGAAAACCTCCGCTTGCCTGAAGACCTGGACTACATGCAGGTCACGGCCCTGAGCATTGAGGCACGCCAGCGCCTGAGCAAATTCAAGCCGGAGACGCTAGGGCAGGCTTCCCGCTTGTCGGGCATCACCCCGGCGACGATTTCGTTGTTGATGATTCACCTCCGGAAAGGCAACTTCCGCGGCTTTGTGGAAAAGGCGGAGGCGGTATGAGCGGGGCAGGGCATTCGGAGCAATTGGGTCGGGCTTGTGCGGCGCTAGGCCTCACCTTGCAGCCTGCGCAGTCGGCGGCGCTGCTGGAGTACATGGGCTTGATCCAGAAGTGGACCAAGGTCTACAACCTGACGGCCGTGCGCGATCCAGCCGAGATGCTGACGCACCACCTGTTTGACAGCTTGGCAGCGATTGCACCGCTACAAAAACAGTTGGCGGTGCAGCAGACAGCAAGTGTTTGTGGTGACAAACCCCGCCTGCTGGATGTGGGCTCCGGCGCTGGCTTGCCCGGTATTGTGATTGCGATTTGTTGCCCCCACATCACGGTGCACTGTGTGGACACGGTCGCTAAAAAGGCAGCGTTCATTCAGCAAGTGGCGGTGACCTTGAAGTTGCCGAATCTGCGTGGCATTCACGCCCGGGTAGAGAGTTTGAGCGAGCCCTACGATGTGGTGAGCTCGCGCGCTTTTGCATCGTTGGTCGACTTTACGACTTGGTCAGAAAAGGCCTTGGCAGAGCAGGGTGTGTGGATGGGTATGAAGGGCAAGCACCCTGCGGATGAAATGGCTGCGCTGTCCGCTTCGGTGGAAGTGTTTCACGTGGAACAACTTGTGGTGCCGTGGTTGGATGCGGAGCGGTGCATTGTGTGGATGCGTAAGCGGGTGGTGGGCTAAGCCTTTTCGCTTTTCCCTTTGGCGAGGGTTGGGTGGGGTCACGCGTTTTGCTCCGTGTCCCCCGCCCGCTGCGCGGGCTCCTCCTTGACCTGCGCAAAACGCGTAACCCCACCCAACCGCGCGGTGTGATTGATCCTCTTGCGGCCTGTTGAGTTTCTGGGCGCTCTTCGTAGTCTTGGGGTAGGCGTGAACCCCAGAGTGAGGTCAAGGAGGAGCCTGCGCAGCAGGCGGGGGACACGAACGGCGGGGCTCACGCCTACCCCAAGACGTGCTCAGCAAGATCGTTAATGAGCAAGCTGCGCACAGGCAAGTTTCACGTGAAACAACACGCCGCTGCCTTTCTATCGCCCGCTTGATGGAACCCAACGCCCGCCACGAAGTTTCCAACGTAAACTCGACGCCTTCCCCCCGAAAGAAAACCCATGCTCGGCGTCACCGATTACGGCACCTTTGTCATTACCATCATCGTGTTTCTGGCGATCCCCGGCCCGGGCAATCTCGCGCTGGTCACGTCTACCAGCAAGGGTGGCATCAAGGGTGGGCTGGCCGCAACCCTGGGTGTGATTCTGGGTGACCAAGTGCTCATGTGGTCTGCGGTGGCCGGCGTAGCAGCGCTCTTGGCGGCGTATCCGGATGCCTTTCATGCCGTGCAGTGGGCGGGTGCCGCGTACCTCGGGTGGTTGGGCTTCAAGATGCTGACGGCCAAACCCGGCGCAGCACCGGTGCTCAACATCAAGGCCGGCCACTACTTGCGCCAGGCGCTCCTGATCACCTTGCTCAACCCCAAGGCCATTTTGTTTTACATGGCCTTCTTCCCCCTGTTTGTGGACCGCACCAGCCAACAAGGGCTGGTGACGTACGCCTTCATGGCGGCCACTATCGCTTTCCTCACATTTTTGTACGGGCTGGGCGCCACGCTGCTGACCCACTTTCTCGCCGAGCGCGTGCGCGCCAACCCCATGATCGGGCGGGTGCTCGAGAAGCTGGCGGGCCTGTTTCTGGTCGGCTTCGGTATCCGTCTGGCCTTGCAGTCGGCCAAATAAAAGTCCCGTTGAACCGGTTTTCTGTTTTCTCACCCTGAGCGCTTTATGGCCAAAATTTTCTGCGTTGCCAACCAAAAAGGTGGCGTCGGCAAAACCACTACTACCGTGAATCTGGCGGCCGGACTGGCCAAAGTCGGCCAGCGCGTGCTGATGATCGATCTCGATCCCCAAGGCAATGCAACCATGGGTTCGGGCGTAGACAAGCGCAAGCTGGAGCTCACCGTGTACGACGTGTTGCTGGAATCCGCCTCAGTGGCAGAGGCCCGCACTCGCAGCGAGAAGCTGATCGAGGGTGGCTGCAGCTACGACATTCTGGGTGCCAACCGTGAGCTTGCCGGTGCCGAGGTCGAGATGGTGGAGCTGGAGCGGCGCGAGCGCCGTCTCAAGCAGGCGCTGGCTGTGGTGGACCATGAATATGACTTCGTGCTCATCGACTGCCCCCCATCCTTGAGCATGCTCACCCTCAACGGCTTGTGCTGCGCCCATGGCGTTATCGTGCCAATGCAGTGCGAGTACTTTGCACTCGAAGGGCTGACGGACTTGGTCAACACCATCAAGCAAGTCAAAGCCAACCTGAACGACGACTTGCAAATCATCGGCCTGCTGCGGGTGATGTTTGACCCGCGCATTACCCTGCAGCAGCAGGTGAGCGAGCAGCTCCGCGCCCACTTCGGCGACAAGGTGTTCAACACAGTCATCCCCCGCAACGTGCGCCTGGCCGAGGCGCCCAGTTATGGGGTGCCGGGCGTGGTGTTTGATCCCCAGTCCAAAGGGGCACAGGCCTTTTTGACCTTCGCGCAAGAGATGGTGGACCGCATCAAGGTGATGTAGGCGCCATTGCAAGCCAAATCCACCTTTGGCCCAGACGCTTGTTGCCCCAGTAGCTCCTGAATTCATAGCAACCATGTCCACTCCTACCATCCTCCTACTGCCAGGCTGGCAAAACTCCGGTCCCGCCCACTGGCAAAGCCGCTGGGAGGCGCTGCACGGCTTCACCCGTGTGCAGCAGCACGACTGGATGCAACCCCTGCGGGGTGACTGGATGATGCAGCTCGAAGAAGCCATATTGGCTGCGCCCACACCCGTGGTGCTGGTAGCGCACAGCCTGGGTTGCATCCTCACCGCCGCCTGGGCCCAGCATTCGCAAAACACCCACCGCGTGAAAGCGGCCTTTCTGGTCGGGCCCGGCGACCCGGAGCGCGAAGAGCTGCAAGCCCCGCTCAAAAGCTGGTGGCCAGTGGTGATGGACAAACTGCCGTTTCCCGCTGAGCTGCTGGGCAGCCGCAATGACCTGTATTGCACCTTCGAGCGGGCACAGCAATTCGCCACCGCTTGGGGGGCTGATTTTGTGGACTGCGGCAACGCCGGCCACCTCAATGCCGACTCCGGCCTGGGCGATTGGCCCGAGGGCATCGCCCGCCTGCACGCGCTGATGGCGCGCGCAGGCTGATCCGCCGGCCACCACCACACACGATATCAAGAAGGAAAAGAACATGGTCACCAAAAAACCCAAAGGCCTGGGCATGGGCCTCGAAGCCCTGCTCGGCCCCAAAGTGGTCGATGCGCCCCCGGCTACCGAGTCCACGGGCACCACCACTGCTGCTGCCCCCAGCACCTTGCCTTTGGCTGACATGGTGGCCGGCGTGTACCAGCCGCGCACCCACATGGACGAGGGCGCTTTGTACGAGCTGGCCGAGTCCATCAAGGCGCAGGGCATCATGCAGCCGATTCTGGTGCGCAAGCTCGATGAGGCAGATGCGGCACCCAACATCGGCGAAGGCCGCAAGCGCGCCATTTACGAAATCATTGCTGGCGAGCGCCGTTTCCGCGCCGCCAAGTTGGCCGGCCTGACCGAGGTGCCGGTGCTGGTGCGCGATGTGCCTAACGAGGCTGCGGCCGCGATGGCGCTGATCGAGAACATCCAGCGTGAAGACCTCAACCCGCTTGAAGAGGCCCAGGGCCTGCAACGCCTGATCAAAGAGTTCGGCCTGACCCACGAAACCGCGGCCCAGGCCGTAGGCCGCTCGCGCAGTGCTGCCAGCAATTTGCTGCGCCTCTTGAACCTGGCCGACCCGGTGCAAACCATGCTGATGGCTGGCGATATCGACATGGGCCATGCCCGTGCCTTGCTGGCACTCGACCGCGCCACCCAGATCACGGCGGCCAACCAGATTGCCACCAAAAAGATGTCGGTGCGCGAGGCCGAGAGCCTGGTCAAGAAGCTCGGCGCCGAGTTTTCGCTCACCCCGCAAAAGCCGGCCAAAGAGAAATCGCGCGATATCAAGCGGGTTGAGGAAGAGCTCTCTGACCTGCTCATGGCGCAGGTGGATGTGCACATCAAAAAGCGTGTCAAACGCCACGGCCGCATGGAAGAGATGGGCGAAGTGGTGATCCAGTTCGGCTCGCTCGAAGAGCTTAATGGCCTGATCGACCGCCTGGCACCCGGCGGTAATCGTTAACTGCAAAGCGCTATGAAAATGAGAGCATTCTGCGCATATCCCACGAGCGCTAGAGGCTCTTTAGGCTGTTAAACATGATGCGCCGCCTCAACCCCGCCCATTGGCAATGGCCGCTGCCTGCGGTGTTTGCCTGGGCTGCTTGCTGGGCACTCTTTCGCGCCTTGCTGGGGGAGGGGGTCGCGCTGTCGTGGGCCCTTGGACTGAGCAGTGCGCTGGGCGTGGCTTGTAGCCTATGGGGCCCCACCTGGTGGCGACGCCTGCTGATCGCGGGGGGCTTTCCGCTGTCCTTGGTGGTGAGCCTCTCCACCCTGGGCGCAGAGTCCTTGCCGGCATGGGCCTGGTTGCTGCCCCTGGCGCTGCTGTTGCTGGTCTACCCGGTGAATGCCTGGCGCGATGCGCCGCTGTTTCCCACCCCACCCAACGCGCTCGCAGAGTTGCCTGCCCACGCACCGCTGCCCGTGGGCGCCCATGTGCTGGATGCCGGGTGCGGCCTGGGTCATGGCCTGCAGGCGCTGCGCCAAGCCTATCCGCAGGCCGAGCTGCACGGCATGGAGTGGAGCTGGCCCCTGCGCCTGCTGTGCGGGCTGCGCTGCCCGTGGGCGCGTGTGACGCGGGGCGACATCTGGCTGGCCAACTGGTCTACCTATGACATGGTCTATGTGTTCCAGCGCCCGGAGAGCATGGCACGCGCGGTCGCCAAGGCCAATGCAGACATGCGCCCCGGCACTTGGCTGGTGAGTTTGGAATTTGAAGCCACCAGCGCGGCGCCTGTTGCCCATTGGCGTGGGCCGGGTGGCAAAATGGTGTGGCTATACCAAGTGCCTCTGCCGTTGCAACCAGGAGAAATTGCATGACCGAAACCAACCCTGCTCCCCTTGTCGACGTCCATGAAGCCTTGCACGCCGCGCAGGTCGTGGTGTTTGCGTTGGCCACTCTGGCGGAGTTGCGCGACTCTGACACCGAGAGCCACCTCATCCGAGTGCAACAGTATGTGCGGGCCCTGTGCGGCGAGCTGCAAAAGAACCCCGCCTATGCCGACACACTGACACCGGCGTATGTCGAGACCCTTGCGGGCAGCGTGCCGATGTACGACATGGGCACCGTGGGTATTCCCGACCGGATCTTGCTCAAGCCCGGGCGCCTGACGCCGGATGAAATCGCCATCATGCGCACCCACACCACGCTCGGTCACGACGCCTTGGTGCGGGCGGAGAAAACCCTGGGCAGGGCATCGCCCTTGTTGACCGTTGCCAAAGAGTTGGCGCTGTGCCACCAGGAGAAATGGGACGGCACCGGCTACCCCAAAGGCCTGTGGGCGGAGCAAATTCCGCTGTCGGCGCGCATTGTGGCGCTGGCAGACGTGTTCGATGCGTTGATCAGCAACAAGGTCTACAAAGATGGTGTGTCGCACGACCGGGCGGTGCAAATCATCACCGAAGGGCGGGGAGTGCACTTCGACCCTGCTGTTGTAGATGCTTTTTTGGAAGTACACGAAGTCTTTCGCAGCATTGCGGTGCGCCATGCGGATACCAATGCTGACATGCAGCAGAAAATCGAATACATGGCCAACGCGATTGCCGAGGTCGCGGTTCTTTGACCTTTCCGTGAACGCCGTGCCCGTGGCCGGGTAAGCGTTTGTAAGCCGTGTTGCGGGCTGTCAGCCCAGCGGCAAGAGGGCGTTTGAGGGGCTGGAAAATCGCCCGACCCTGCGCAATGGAGATGCAGGGCGGAGACCCGTTGTGCCCCTCTTTTGTCGATTTCAAGCCGCTTTTTCTTCCCGTATCCGGGGCCCGCTGGCAGTTGTGGTGCTCGCCTCACTCGCTGCTTGCGGTGGCGGCGGGAGTGGTTCGGGTGATAGCGCCAGTGGTGGCGCATCTAACACGGTGGCCACGGTTCCAGCCCCTGCTGCCGACACCACCGTAGCCCGGGCGCTGACCAGCGGAGACGCCGCCGGCCTAAGTGACGCCAAGCTGTTGGCCCAGCACGCCCAATACGCCCAGCAACAAATTACCCTGGCGCAAGCTGCCCGTACCAGCAGCCTCTACCAAGGCGTGTCGACCGAGTACGACCCCAGCCAGTGGAGCTATTGGATTCAGCCGCGCAATACCGCCATGGCACAACCCCTGATCGTGGGGGACCAGGGCAATGCCTTGGCCAGCATCAGTGTGGCTGAGGGCGGTCGCAGCGCGGCTTACGGCGTGCAGGTGCTGTCCAAGTTCAACAACAATGAGTTGCAGGCCTATCGCCCCGCATTCCGGCGATTGCTGGCGTGGCTGGTGCGTGGCAATGCCGCAGAGGCGCTGCCCGCTACCCTGAACGTGGCTTTTGCCGGTATCAACGCCGGTCAAAGTGCTGCCGGCATGGCCAAGGCCGGAGTTCCGGTCAGCACCGTCAGTTGTAACTTCATCGCGACCCCGGCCTGTGCTTCCACGGTGCACCTTCTGGTCGTGGGCGGCGATCTGGCGGCCAGCGCCGGACTGGAGGCCGCAATACGCGCGCTGGTAGCGGCTGGGCGACCGGTCTTGTATGTGCACACCAAAGCCAATTGGACCAGCGACTCCGCCATTCAGATTCTGGCCGGCATGGGGCTGCAGTTCGGGCCCTATGGTGGCAACTACTGGGCCAGCGACAAGGTGGCTGCCGGCCGGAGCGCCGCAACCCAAGAGACTCTGAGCAACCAATTTGCCAAAACCACGGCCCTGCTGAATCTGCTCGCCTCTGACAGTTTCAGCATGCCGTATGACTGGGGGCCTTGCACCGTGTCTGCGGGCAAGACCGATTGCACCAATGTGGCGGGCCTGCAGGCTGGCTTGTTGAGCCCGGTGGATGCGCTGCGCAGCCAAATCGACACCTTCAACCGGGCCGGCCAGAACCTGTTCGCCACTGACAACACCGACGTGCTGCGGTACCTGGTGCTCTGGGCCGATGTGGTGCGCCGCCAGATGCGCTACCCCATGGACAAAACCACCCAGCCAGCCGCCTTCCAGAAGGCCCTGATTGCGGATGCGCTGGTCAGCTATGTCCGCCCGGTCGCGGTGGCGCAGGCGGATCTGGGCTCCTTTGCCAGTGCACTGACCAGCGGCATGGCGGTGAGTAGCACAGACGAGACGGTAGAGGTGACCTTGCCCTCGGTCAGCGGCTTTACCGCGATCGGCCGCCTTGCGGCCCCGGGCAAGCCGGTCACCGTAGAAGTGCTAGATGCCGGCGCCGCCACGGTGGCGCTGCGCCTGAACACCCAGCGCACCGGGTCTACCCGTTTGTGGGACCCGAACCGCTACAACCGGCCAGCCAGTGCAAGTCAACAGCCCGTATGGCGGCACCTTGCAACTGGTGTTCAGCAGTGCCACCCCTGCACAAACCGTGCGCCTGCGGCTGCGGGGGGTGGCCCGCCATCCGTTTCTGGACCAATCGGCAGGCGCGGGCGACCAGCCGGCGTTTGTGACTGCCCTGAATGCCGCCCAACACGAATGGGCCGAGATCAAGCTGGCGGGCATTGAGATCCATTCCCGCGCGGACAAAATGCGCGCAGTCATCAACACAGACTTTGGCGGCGATGTGGACCGCTTCTTGTCCGAGGTGAAAACCCTCTTTTTTGAAGACCTGTACCAACTGGCCGGCTTTGCCGTGCCGGGCAAGACCCTCACCTCCCATGTGCAGGCCATGTGCACCCAACTCGGCTGGAACTGCACCGATGCCGCGCTCCATCGCGTGCCGGGTACTCAGCACATCAATGTGGACAACTACGCCCAATGCGGAAGCGGTTGCTCAGGCAATCCCTATGACCAGGACTGGGGCCTCAACCCCCGTGGTTGGGGCGAAAGCCACGAGGTCGGGCACAACCTGCAAAAGGGCATGCACAAGGTGTACGACGACCGCAGTACCGAGGTGTCCAACAACCTGTTTCCCTTGCGCAAGGGCTGGCGCATGCGACTGGAGTTGGGTGACAACCGCTCAAACGACCGGGTCAGCTACCGCTCGGCGTTTAATATGGTGATTGCCGCCAGAGCGGAGGCCGACCCTGTCGAGGGGGCCTATCAGCGCATCTGGGGTAACGCTGCTTATGCGGTGCAAAACGGCGAGCGCATGGCCTTTTACATGCAGTGGGTCCATTACTGGGCACAACGGCAGGCCCATATTCCGACCGGCTGGGACATCGTCACCTTGCTCTATTTGCACCAGCGCCAGTTTGACGCCGTGGTCGCTGCCGATTGGGCCGCAAACCGCAGCGCGCTCGGCTACAGCACCTATGCCACCAAGCCCAGCCCGACGGGCAATGACAACCTGTTGATCACCCTGTCCTGGATCACCGGGCGGGACCACCGTGCCACCTTTGATCTTTGGGGTGTGCGCTACTCCGCGCAGGCGGCGGCCCAAGTGGCGGCATTCGGATTTGCTGCTGAGCCGGCACTGATGTATGTCAACACCTCCACCAACGACCACAGCACGGTGCGCAAAGTCGACATGTCGGCCGCGAGCCCCGCATGGCCATTCTGATGACATGCCCTGGAGGCCTCTGGCGCAGATAAAGTCTGCGCAGATTGCTATGCTTTCAGGAGCAATTTGAGCGCCACATAGGCGGCGCCCAGGCACACACTCAGGTGTAGCGCGCTCCACAGCAGATAGCGCCGGCGCAGGGCCTGCGGCGAGAGGGGGGAGAGCAAAAACAAGCGTCCATCCTGCGGGGCGCGCAGCATGTGCACACCGGGTTGGGCCCGGATGTTGCGGTGTTCATGCTCTACCGTGCGCACCGCCAGGCGGCGGGCCAGCTCCCACTCTTGGAGGTCAATCTCCCCGTCGCGGTTCAGGTCGAAGCGCCGGTGCAGATCGGTGGGGTTTTGTTTCCAGGTGGTGAGCAGGGCGTTCACGTCTTCGCGCAAGCTCAATGCAGAGTTGGCACCGCCGATGGTTGTGAACTCTCCCAGCGCATACAAGGTGCGGCCCCCGTGCAAGAGTTCTTCGACATGCTTGTGCTCGTTGGCATAGCGGGTCACTACCTCGGCCCCCATGACCTCGCCATGGTCGGGGTCGATAGTGCAACTCCCACTACCGTCGAGCAGGTCAAAGGTGGCGCTGCTCACGCCGCTGTCCACTTCGCGCCATTCGTCTTTGCTGTTGTTGCGCTCGTAGATCCGGTAGCGGTACCAGATGCAGGCGCTGTGGGTCAGCGGGCTGTAAATCAGGTCGGTGGTGCTGGTGCGGCCCTGGAGCTCCACATAGCCCTGCGCAGCCGAGGCAATGCGCGAGGTCGCGATATTGGCAATCGCCCGGGCACGACGCAGGGAGGCCCCCCAGGCCAGCAAACCGATGGCGCTGGCAGCCCCGACGCACCAGAGTTGCGCGCGCCCCGGCCCGAAGTGAAAAGCCGCACCGGCGGCTCCAGAATATGCCGCCGCCAGCAGGCCGTTCAGGCTCTGGCTGCGCACCCAGCGCAGGCCTGTGAGTCCCAAGTCCACGCCGCCCCCGCTCAGGCTTTGAATCGGGCGCTGACGTCCACGTCGGTGAGTTCTTCGGCGGTGAACTTGAGCAGTTCAAACGCCTTGAAGTTGAAGAGTCGCGCCACCAGCACACCGGGAAACTGCTCGATGCGCACGTTGTTGATATTGACCGACTCGTTGTAAAACTCGCGCCGGTCGGCGATGCTGTTTTCCAGGCTGCTGATACGCGCTTGCAGTTGCACAAACTGCTCGTTGGCTTTCAGGTCGGGGTAGCTCTCGGCCAATGCAAACAACTGGCCCAGGCCGCTGCGCAAACCGGTCTCGGCCCGGCCCACTGCGGCCACGTCTTGCGACTCGCGCGCATTGGACACCTTGGCCCTGGCTGCAATCACCTTCTCCAGGGTGGCTTGCTCGTGCTGCATGTATTGCTTGCAGGTGTCGATCAGCTTGGGCAACTCGTCATGGCGCTGTTTGAGCAGCACATCGATGTTGGCCCATGCTTTGGACACCGCGTTTTTGACCTCCACCAGCCCGTTGTAGAGGCTGATCAGGTAAAACACCGCGACCGCCAAAACCACCCAAAACATCACGCCCATTGCCAACCCCTTGTCGTAAATTGATGAATAAATACCTTGCTAGCGCTCATGAAATATGCGCAGTCAGCTATCTAATTTATAGCGCAAAAATTTTGCCGGGATTCAGGATGTTGTGCGGGTCCAGCGCGCGCTTGATGGTGCGCATCATCTCCACCGCGCCATTGCCGGTTTCCTCCACCAAAAAGCCTTGCTTGTGCAGGCCCACGCCGTGCTCGCCGGTGCAGGTGCCGCCCAGCTTGAGCGCGCGCGCCACCAGCTGGTGGTTGAGCTGCTCGGCCAACTCACGCTCGGCCGGAATGGCCGGGTCAATCAGGTAGCCCATGTGGAAATTGCCGTCGCCCACGTGGCCGACCAGGAAGAAGGGCAGACCCGCCTCTTGGGCCTCGGTCACACTGTCCAAGAGCGCGTCGGCCAGGCTGGAGATGGGCACGCAAGTGTCGGTGGTGATGGCCTTGCAGCCCGGGCGCGACTGAATACCGGCAAAGTAGGCGTTGTGCCGCGCGGTCCACAAGCGGGTGCGCTCTTCAGGCGTTTCGGCCCACTCGAACGCGGCACCGCCGAACTCGGCTGCAATGTCCTGCACGGTCTGCATCTGTTCTTTCACGCCTTCGGGCGAGCCGTGGAACTCCATCAGCAGCATGGCGCCTTCGCGCAGCGTGAGCTTGGAGTGCGCATTAACCATGCGGATGGTGTTTTCGTCCAGCAGCTCGCAGCGTGCTATCGGCACGCCGAGTTGAATGAGCTGGATCGTGGTGTTGACTGCGTCTGCCAGACTGTTGAATGAGCAGGTGGCTGCCATCACCGCCTCGGGCAGCGGGTAGAGCTTGACGGTGACTTCGGTGATCACGCCCAGCGTGCCTTCACTGCCCACCATCAGGCGGGTCAGGTCGTAGCCGGCGCTGCTCTTCTTGGCGCGGGTGCCGGTGCGGATGATTTCTCCGCTGGCGGTCACCACTTCCAGAGCCAGCACGTTTTCGCGCATGGTGCCGTAGCGCACCGCGTTGGTTCCGCTGGCACGGGTGGCGCTCATGCCGCCAATGGTGGCATCCGCGCCGGGGTCGATGGGGAAGAAGAGGCCGGTGGATTTGATCTCGTCATTGAGCTGCTTGCGTGTCACGCCGGGCTGCACGGTGACGGTCAGGTCCTCGGCGTTGATGGAGAGCACCTTGTTCATGCGGCTCACATCCAGGCTGATGCCACCTTGCACCGCCAGCAGGTGGCCTTCGAGCGAAGAGCCCACGCCGAAGGGAATCACCGGCACCAGGTATTGCGCCGCCAGCTTCACCGCATCGCTCACGTCTTGTGTGTTTTGCGCGAACACCACCGCCGAGGGTGGCGGCACGTCAAAGGCCGACTCATCACGCCCGTGCTGCTCGCGCACCACCAGCGCGGTTGAGAGCTGATCGCCAAAGCGGGCCTTGAGGGCCTCCAGCAAAGCAGCGGGCACTTCGCGCAGGTTCACTTGGGGCAACAGGTGGTTCAGGGCGGTGGGGGCGTTCATGGCGTGTCTCCTTGTTTTCGCCATTGTAGGAATCTGCGCGGCGCGAGGGGCTGTCACTTTGCTGGCGGGCAAGCGGCAGCCGTGCCTGCCACAATGGGCGCATGGCAAACCGACTCACACAAATCGCCACCCGCACAGGGGACAACGGCACCACGGGGCTGGGCGACAACACCCGTGTTTCTAAAAACAGCCTGCGGGTGCACGCCATGGGCGATGTGGACGAGCTCAACAGCCACCTCGGTGTGCTGCTGTGCGAAGACATGCCGCCTGCGGTGCGCAGCCTGTTGGTCGAAATCCAGCACCAGCTTTTCAATCTGGGCGGCGAGTTGTCGATCCCCGGGTTTGAATTGCTTAAGCACGAAGCGGTGCTCGCGTTGGACGAGGCTTTGGCAGAACACAACGCCGCGCTGCCGCGCCTGGAGGAGTTCATTCTTCCGGCCGGTACCCGCGCTGCGTCGCTGGCGCATGTCTGCCGCACCGTGGCTCGCCGGGCCGAGCGCGCAGTGGTGGCGCTGGGCAACGAAGAGGCCTTGAAAGACACGCCCCGCCAGTATCTCAACCGCCTTTCGGACTTGATGTTCGTGCTCTCGCGCGTGCTCAACCGCTACCGAACCGATGGCACAGTGGGGGACGATGTGTACTGGAAGAGCGAGCGCATGGCCAAGAGCGGCAGCGAGTCTGCCTGAACACCACTCACTCTGCAGAGAGTGTGAAGTTGCCTATGCCGGTGCTGTGCTCTGCCGCAGGCCGGCTGGTGCTGGCGGGCACAAGAAAGCTCATGCGCACCGCCATCGGGAAAATGTTCGGGAGTAAGGTGCCCGCAACCACCTCGGCACGGCTCAACTCCCACTGGAAATTTTCGGGGCGGCTCAGTGCAACGGTTTCCTCGCGCAACACTGCACCGTCGCGCACTTTGACGAGTTGCAGCTGATAGTTGCCCATGCGCTGGCCAACGGTGTGGACTTCCACGCGCCAACGCCCTCCCGGCAGGACTTGCACCTGCAGTTCACTGATTGTGAAGGCGCCTTCTACCGATGCCTTGAAAGCCGCCACGTCCTCGGCGCTTTGTTTTTCGCGCGCCTGGTAGGCCGCAGCCACCGCCGCGCAGGCTTTGGGTGAATGGTTGGAGCCGTCCCCCAGCAGCGAGCGGCGCTCCACCACCTTGGCACACAGTTCCGCACGCCCGGTGCGGCGCACCAGCTCCATGTAGCAGGCCGAGCGGTAATAGTAGGTTTTACCGCCTATGCCAAGCGTGCCCCAGCCACCGTCGGTCAAGCCACTGATGTACCGGGTGGGCGACATGGCGTCGCACACCGCCTCCAGCTGGGCGGGGGTGTAGCTGTCGTAATGGTTGGCGGGGTCATCGCCGCCTGCTTGGGCCTGCGCGGCTTGACTCCCCAAAAGCAGGGCGCAGAGAAATGTGTGGCTTGCAGCAAGCGCGGTGCGCCGGGTTATGGGGTGTACCGGAATCACAAAGTTGCCTCGTGGTTTGGCGGGCAGTATGGCGTGCGCAGGGCGGTTGCACAAGGCCGGCTCTGGCTTGGTAGTTCCCCTAGCGCGCGGGCATCACTTGTGCGTTAGCGTGTATACATGATTGACCTTCACACGCCTACGTTGCTACTGGTCATTCTGGTGGTGAGTTTTACCTTGAGTGCCACGCTGGCTTCTGTGGCCCGCCGCTTCAAGCGCGACGGCATGATGTACTGGGCCTGGGGTTTTGTGTTGCACACCCTGACCTATGTGCTGTTTGTGCTGCGTGGGCATATCAGCGATCTGGTGTCGGTGGTGCTGGCCAACACCTTGCTGGCGATCAGTTTCGCGCTGATTTCAGAGGGGGTACAGCAGTTCTTGCAGGTCCGCTGGTCACGCTGGCTGGTGTGGGCTCCGGTGCCTCTGGTGGCGGTACTGTTCTTTGTGCTGTTGGGCCATGCCCATACCCGCATCATCCTCTCCGGTGTGATCATTGCCTGGCAATGTGCGCTGATTGCCTGGCAGTTGGGCTCGCAGCCTGACAAGACGACCGGCCGGGGGGCTTATTTTGTGATCGGCAGTTTTCTCGCTATCAGCGCCGCTTTTGTCCTGCGCACCGTGGGCGCCTTGTCCGGCGAGGCGGGCATCGGGTCTATCAACACGTCCAATCCTGTGCAAAGCGCTACTTTCTTGTTTGTATCGGTCGCGTTGATGATGGTGTGCCAGGGGCTGGTACTCATGACCAACGAACGTGCGGACGAACGCAATCGCCTATTGGCCATGCAGGATGAGCTCACGGGCCTGAGCAACCGCCGATTCATCATGGAGGCGCTGGCCCTCCAGCTGGCGCAGGCCCGACGGAGCGGCAAACCGGTTTCTATCCTCATGCTGGATGTGGACCATTTCAAATCCATCAACGACACCTATGGCCACCTGACGGGGGACCGGGTCTTGCGCCATTTGGCCGCCGGTTTGCGCAACAGGCTGCGCGAGCAAGACATGGCAGGCCGGTGGGGTGGGGAAGAGTTTTTGGTGGTGCTACCCGATACCGATGCAGTGGGTGCAGTAGCCTTGGCAGATCACTTGCGTGCGGATGTCGAAAGCGCCGGGTGGAGCACACCGGATGGCCGCAGCATTTCGCTGACGGTGAGCATTGGGGTGCACACCTGTGACAGCGCCCCGGAGGCGCTGGACACCGTCATCAGCGCTGCAGACGAGGCGCTTTACCGTGCCAAGCAGGCCGGCCGCAACCGGGTGGAGCAGGGCTGAAAACGCGCCTTTAGCGAGGCGCCAAGATGGCCATGGTGATGCGCGACACGCAGGTCAATTCGCCGGCGTCGTTGTGCATGTCGATCTGCCACACGTGGGTGGTGCGGCCCCGGTGTACCGGCCGGGCAATACCGGTCACCCAACCGGTCTTGACGCCTTTGAGGTGGTTGGCATTGATATCCAGGCCCACCGCGTTGTAGCCCTCGGGAACCGAAAAGCCCGCACCACAAGAGCCAAGCGTTTCAGCCAGCACGACCGACACGCCGCCATGCAATAGGCCATAGGGTTGATGGGTGCGGTGGTCAACGGGTACCCGGCCTTTGAGGTAGTCGTCGCCGACTTCGGTGAACTCGATACCGAGCTGTTCGACCGCGGTGTGTTTGCTGATGTGTGTAAGGATCTCCACAGAGACCGGTTTCTGCCAAATGCGCATGGGAAGGAGCTCAGGTAAAGGACGTTGTTCGCAATATAGCGATTGCCGCATGCGCGTGCTGTCGCCTGGGCAGTGGGCGTCGGAGGTACGGCTGCGGGCGCTGCGTAAACCTTTGTAAAGCAGCAAGTGAGCTGGCTGTCTAGCGTCTGAATTTACCTGACGCAGTAATGATGGACAAGTCGGCGAAATCGAGGCCGGTGTGGTCGGTGGTGCTGAAGCTCAGGCTCAAGCCGCCCAGATCAAACCCTTTGATGGATTCCAGCGCGGTCTGCAACTTGGCCCGGGTCGGCTTGGGGCCTGCACGGCGCAGCGCTTCGACCAGGACCTTGGCAGACACAAACCCTTCCAGCATGGCGGGGCTGACATCCAGAATGTTTTTGGCCTTGGCCATGCCCGAAGCCTCTTGTACCAACGCGTAGTTGGGGGACTGCGGCAGCACCTGGCTCACGATCACGCCGCTCGCGTGGTTGCCCAGTAGCTTGATGAAACCGGACGAGGCGTTGTTGGACAGGGTCAGCAACTGTGCACTGCTGCCGTTGTCGCGCAAGGACTTCATGGCGTCGACCACGGCGGTGCCGGAACCGATGACCATCACGGCTTGCGGTTCGAGTTTGGCAATGCTGGGGCCGATTTGAGAGAAGTCGGGTTTGTTCCGATCGAACTTGGCCACCGCGACCGGGCTGAGTTTGACGGCCTCCAAACCTTTTTGGGTGCCCGCCAGTCCGTCAAGGCCAAAGCTGTCATCGACGTGGATGATGGCCATGCGAGTCAGCCCCGTGGCTGCCAGGTGGAGCACAGCGCGCTCGGCCTCCCGCTGGTAGGTGGCGCGCACATTGAAAATTAATTTCTTGAGCGGTTGGTGCAAGGACATGGCACCTGTGGAGGGCGCCAGCAGCGGGACGCCGTACTTTTCAAGAACAGGAATCAGCGCTTCGGTGTGCGGCGTTCCGCGCGTCATGAAAAGCGCGAGAACGCCCTTGTCCTCAATCAGCTCTTTGGCGTTGCTCACCGTGAGCTTGGGGTCGAACTTGTCATCCAGGGTGAGCAGCTCGATCTTTTCGCCACCCACACCACCTTTGACGTTGACGGAGTCGAGGTAGAGCTGCGCGCCCAAGCTGGCTTCTTGCACGGTGGCAGCGACGGCACCCGTCACCCCCACCGTCTGCCCAATTCGGAGTTGGGCCTGGGCGGAGACCCAAGCGCTGGTAAGGCATAGCCCCAAAAGGGCAGATCGGATGAATGTCAAGGGAGTCTCGACAATGAGTGGAAGAATGGGATGAGATTCTGCCCTCAATCGTCCACAAAAGCCTCTTCCCGCTTAGCCTTGATGGAAGGCAGCATCACCACGACAAGCAAAGCCAAAGCCGCCAGCAGCAGGGATGCAGACAGAGGCCGTGTCACAAACACACTCCAGTCGCCACGGGAGAGCAAGAGTGCCCGGCGCAAATACTCCTCCATCATCGGCCCCAGAATAAATCCCAAGAGCAGCGGTGCAGGCTCAGTACCCAGCTTGATGAACAAATAACCAATGATCCCGAAGATCGCCACCATCCAGATATCGAAGGTGTTGTTGTTGGTCGAATACACACCGATCGCACAGAACAGCACGATAGAAGGGAACAACCAGCGGTAAGGCACGGACAAGAGCTTGATCCAGATACCGATCAAAGGCAGGTTCAGGATCACCAGCATCAGGTTACCGATCCACATCGAAGCAATCAGACCCCAGAAGAGTTCCGGATTGGCTGTCATCACCTGCGGTCCGGGCTGGATGTTGTGGATCGTCATCGCACCCACCATCAACGCCATCACCGCATTGGGTGGGATACCCAGCGTCAGCAGAGGAATGAAAGAGGTTTGGCTGCCAGCGTTGTTCGCCGCTTCAGGAGCTGCTACACCACGGATGTTGCCCTTGCCGAAAGGTACTTCACCGGGCTGGAGCTTGGTCTTCTTCTCAATCGTGTAAGCCGCAAAGGCTGCCATCACTGCACCACCACCGGGCAAGATACCCAACAGTGAGCCCAAGGCAGTACCACGCAGAACAGCAGGCACCATGCGCTGGAAGTCTTGTTTGGTCGGCAAGAGGCCGGAGACAGAAGCGGTAAAGATCTCCCGCTCACCCGCACTCTTGGACAGGTTGCTGATGATCTCGCCGTAGCCGAAGACGCCCATGGCGATCACGATGAAGCCGATACCGTCAGTCAGCTCAGGGATATCAAAGCTGTAACGGGCCACACCGGAGTTCACATCGGTGCCTACCATCCCCAGCAAGAGACCCAAGAGAATCATGGCAATCGCCTTGAGCAAAGAGCCCGAGGCCAGCACCACCGCACCAATCAAGCCCAGAATCATCAGGCTGAAGTATTCGGCAGGGCCGAACTTGAAGGCCAGCTCGGTCAAGGGGCCTGCAAAGGCCGCAAGAATCAAAGTGCCCACACAACCGGCAAAGAAAGAACCCAGACCCGCTGCAGCGAGTGCAGGGCCTGCGCGTCCATTACGAGCCATCTGGTAACCGTCAATCACGGTCACCACCGACGAAGACTCGCCGGGCAGGTTCACCAAGATGGCTGTCGTTGAGCCACCGTACTGGGCGCCGTAGTAAATACCGGCCAGCATGATCAAGGCAGCTACCGGCGGGAGCGCATAGGTAGCTGGCAAAAGCATGGCGATAGTCGCCAAGGGTCCGATGCCGGGCAAAACGCCGATCAAAGTACCAAGCAAACAGCCGATGAAGGCATAAATCAGGTTTTGGCCGGTGAAGGCCACGCCAAAGCCGAGGGCGAGGTTGTCAAAGAGTTCCATGGTGTGCAGTTCCTGTCGATGGTTCAGTCGTGGCTTAGGCGGTGAAGTAAGCAGGCCAGACCGGGAACTGCAGTTTGAGGAGAACGATGAAGGCGACGTAGCTCAGGAGCGCCAGGATGGTGGCCAACACAGCGACTTCCTTGAACTTGTGTTCATCACCGGCGTGGCTGGCGATGTAGGTGAGTAGGTAGATGCCCACGATCAGGCCCAGAGGTTTCAAGCCAATGACTGGCAGTCCGCCGATGCAGGCTCCAAACACGAGGTTGGCGCTGATGATGAAGAACAGCGGCTTCCAGGCGAATTTGCCGACCTTGTCGCCGTCTGGCGTGGGGGTGATCATGCTCTTCACAGCAATCGCGCAGCCCAGCACTGCGAGCAGAACGCCCAGGATCAGGGGGAAGTAGCCCGGGCCCATGCGGGCGCCGGTACCCAGCTGGTAGGAGCTTGCGCCCAGCGCAAAACTGCCGCCCACGATGGTGAACATCAGGCCGGAGTAGAAGTCTTTTTGACTTTGGATTTTCAAGTGAGTGCCTTCTTTGTTTTTGGGGAAAACGAGATCGCGGGCGTAGCGGCCGAAGCTGCAACCCGACTCTGCGGGGCGAAGGTTATCCAGTGGTGTCTGACCCGGTAACTGTGGCGTTCAACAGCTCGGGAAAACCCTTCAGTAGTAACCCTAGGCCCCTTTGGGGAGGGCGTTTTGCACGGTGCGCAACCAGTCCTGCCCGATACGGGCCGCCAGCTCGGCGTGCACCGGCTTTGATGCGTTCTTGAGGAGCCGGGTTTGCGCAGGGGTCGGGTTATGGATGTGGGCTGCGCCCGTCAGGTGCAGCGCTGCGAGTGCTTTGTCGTTTTGTGCGTCTGCAATTTCATTGCCGAATACCAGCGCGTCTTCGAGCGCGCCTTGCATGATGCGGCGATCGCCTGCCGGGAGGTTCTCCCAGAAGCGCTGGTGGGTGACGACCGCGTAGCCTAGGTAGCCATGGGTCGTGAGGCTCAAGTCGCTCTGTACCGCTTGCATGCCCTGGGTCCAGAAGTTGGACACCGGGTTCTCGGTGCCGTCGACCACCCCGGTCTCCAAGGCTCGTCGGGTTTCGCTGAAGGGCAGGGTCACAGGCCATGCGCCCCAAGCGCGCATTTGCTGTGCGATCACCCGGGAGGCCTGCACCCGCATGCGCAGACCGACAAAGTCGCGGGGCTCCAGCAACGGCCGGTTCGCACTCATGTGCTTGAAGCCGTTGTCAAAAAACCCCAAGCCGGATAGCCGCTGTCGTTGCAAACTGTCCAGCAAAGTCTTGCCCACTTTGCCACGCGTGAGGCGGCGTACCGCCTCCAGGGTGTCGAACAAAAAGGGCAGGTCGAACAACTCGAACTCCGGGAAGCCGATGGGGCCGAACTTGGACAAGGAGGGCGCCACCATGTCAACCGCACCGAGCTGCAGGGCTTGCATTTCGTCATGGTCGCCATAAAGCTGGCCCTGGGGGTAAATCTGAACCCGCAAGCGCCCTTGGCTGCGCTCTTCGGTCAGGGCGCGGAACCGTTCCAGCGCCATGCCTTTGGGCGTGTCCCGCGCCACGACATGGGACAGTCGTACCGTGATCGAAGGCGCCCCCCAAACCTTGGGCGCCGTATTGGCCGCGCCAATGGCTGCAGCCAGCTGCAAACCAGTGGCGCCGTGTCAGCGCGGGGGAGGGGCTCGAGGGCATGGCCGCTATTATGCGAGTGCCTTTGATTTCACCTTCACCATGCCTGAGCGCAACCCGTCCGCTGCTTTGAACTTTGCTGCCTTGCGCGAAAGCGGCACAGGCACAGGGAGCCGTAGCCGCTGGCCCGGGGTGTGGCTGTCGGGTTTCCTGGCCTTGGTGGTGGGTTCGGTGATTGCGTTGGTGCTGTACCTCCAGCACTTTGAATCGGAAGAGGACACCCGGCGCAGGGCTGCAGACGCACAGTGGCTGGAGCAGAGTGTGCAGTTTCACTTCCGCCGCCTCGAAGAAGACCTGCGGGTCGCTGCGCGCCAGTCGGCGGATGTGCAAGGGGGCTTGCTGTGGCGCGAGCCCGGCGTTTTGCTGGCCCAAGGCTGGGTAGGCGCTCCCCTGAACGCCCCGCCGGGTTTGTGGCAAGTGGATGAGTCTCGCCATCCCCTGAATGCACAGGCACTCGCCACCATGAATGACACCGCGCGAGGGCTGCGCCGCTCCGCTTATGGGGGCCCGATGCGGGCGGCCGATGGCGCTTTGCTGCCCGTGGTATGGCTGGCGGTGCCGTATTTTGAGCGGGGCTATTTTGTCGGCAATTACGTGGCTGCTTTGTCACTCGACACCGCTGTTTATGGCTTGGTGCCGGAGTGGTTTGCCCGCTCGCACCAAGTGCGCCTGGTACTTGACGAGGGAGCGGTGCCGGCAGAGCCCTCTTCCTTCAAACCATTCCGTGCTGCCATGAATCTCGCGGGTACCGATGTGTACCTGGAGGTCACACCGATCCAGGGGCAACCCGCTACCGTGCCGCGTATTTTTTTGTTGGTGGCCATGGTGTTTTTGGGCGGCATGCTGGTGAGCCTGTGGGCCCTGCGGCGCGATATCCAGAAGCGCCAGCAAGTGCAGGCGCGTTTGCAGGCCGAGGTGGCCCTGCGCACCGCCATGGAGAACTCGGTCACCATTGGCCTGCGGGCATGGGACATGGCGGGCCGTGTGCTGTATGTCAACGAGGCCTTTTGCCGCCTGGTGGGCTACCCGGCGGAGGCGCTGGTGGGCGTCTCGGCACCCATGCCGTATTGGCCCAAGGGCAATGACAGTCATATTGAGCAAGTGCATCGCGACATCCTGGCCCATGGCACGCAGATCGATGGTGTCGAGGTGCAGTTTCAGCACCGGGATGGCCATTTGTTGGATGTGCTGATCCACGAAGCCCCATTGCACACCGACACCGGTGCGCACATCGGCTGGATGAGCTCGGTCCTGGATATCAGCGAGCGCAAGCGGGCGCAAGCCGTTGCCTTGCAGCAGCAGGAGCGTCTGGAGGCCACAGGCCGTCTGGTGGCCGTGGGCGAGGTGGCGTCGACCCTGGCCCATGAACTCAACCAGCCGCTGGGTGCCCTCAGCAGTTTTGCCACAGGCTTGCTGAATCGGTTGAAAGACGGACGCATCAGCCCTGACGAGACGGCGCCTGTGGTGCAACGTATCGCCGGTCTCGCGGAGCGCGCCGGCCGCATCATTCAGCGGGTCAACGCCATCGCCCGGCGGCGCGAAATTTCCTTACAGCGGCTCGATCTGGTGCCGGTACTCCAGAGCATGGCACCCCACGCCATGCCCGAGCTCGCACCGGTGTGGGTCAAGGCGGATGAGCTGCTGATCGAGCACCTGCTCAACAACCTGCTCACCAACGCCCAAGAGGCTGCCCAAGCGCACTCGGATACGCCGCAAGTGCATGTGGCGTTGCTGGTGGAGGGGGCGTGGGCGCAGCTCAGCGTTTCGGACAACGGGCCGGGGGTGCCCGATGAAAACCAAGCGCACATTTTTGATGCGTTTTACAGCAGCAAAGAAGGCGGCATGGGCATGGGCTTGCCGATTTGCCGCTCGATCGTCGAGGCCCACCATGGGCGCATCGTCGTAGACCGTGCACCGGAGCTAGGGGGCGCACGGTTCACGGTCAGTTTGCCGCTGGCGGCACAATAGGCCCCCCAGAAAGGCACCTGTGAGCACTGCAGCCATTTACATCGTTGATGACGACGCCGACATGCGCGAGGGCTTGGCATGGTTGTTTGACTCGCGGGGTCACAAAGCCACCACTTGGGACAGTGGCCCACCGTTTATCGACTCGGTCAAAGCCCGCGCCGGTGTGTGGGAGCAGGCTGTGGTACTGCTCGACATCAGGATGGTGCCCATGACCGGCCTCCAGGTGTTTGAGCAACTCAAGGCATTGGCCTGCCCCTGGCCCGTGTTGTTTTTGACGGGCAATGGCGATGTGGGCACGGCGGTTGCCGCCGTGAAAAACGGGGCCTGGGACTTTCTGGAAAAACCGTTTCAAGACAATGTGCTGGTCGACCGTGTCGAACAGGCCCTGGCCGCTGCAGCGGCACACGGCAACGCCAACCAGGAGGCGCACCGCCTGCGTTATGCACTGGCTTCGCTGAGCCCCCGTGAGCGCGAGGTGCTGGACCAGCTCATTCTGGGGCACTACAACAAGAACATTGCGGATCATTTGGGCATCACTCCGCGCACGGTGGAGTTTCACCGCGCCAACATCTTCGAAAAAATGGGGGTGAGCTCGGCCATCGAGCTGGCCCACAAGCTCGGCCGCCTGCAGCCCATAGGCGCTCCCCCGGACAAGGTTTGAAACACAGGCCCCGTACAAACCCCGTAATAGGTTTGGCACGGAACTGGCTAGGATGGGTCTATAACTTGACCGTTTGGTTAACTTGTGACGGTTGAATCGGCGGCTGTGCCCATCCTTGGTGCAGCCATGACTCCTGCTACTGTGTGCCAATGAACCATTCCGAAGCATCAGGCCCCCGGGCCACCTCTGACTCCGCTGCCCGCACCGCGGTGGCTGTCCGCAATGCCAGCGTCATCTACCAGACGGCAGATACACCGGTTCACGCGCTGTCCAACATCGATCTGGACATACGTGCCGGCGAGTTTGTCTCCCTGATCGGCCCGTCCGGTTGTGGCAAAACCACGCTGATGCGGGTGATTGCAGATCTCGAGCACATCAGCTCCGGCGAGGTGCTGGTCAATGGTGTGAGCCCGCATGACGCCCGGCTGGCCCGTGCCTATGGTTATGTGTTCCAGGCACCCGCGCTGTTCCCTTGGCGCAATGTGCTGGCCAACGTAACCCTGCCGCTTCAAATTCAGGGCAAAGGCAGGGCAGAGGCCAAAGCCATTGCCCTCGAGCACTTGGAGCGCGTGGGTCTCAAAGGCTTTGAGGGCAAATACCCGTGGCAGCTCTCCGGTGGCATGCAGCAGCGCGTGTCGATTGCGCGCGCGCTGTCCTTCGAGCCCAAGATCCTGATGATGGACGAGCCCTTTGGTGCGCTGGATGAGATCACCCGCGACCGGCTCAACGAACAGTTGCAGCAGCTCTGGCAGCGCGAGCGGCGCACCGTGGTGTTTGTGACCCACAGCATTTCGGAGGCGGTCTATCTGTCCACCAAAATTGTGGTGATGTCTCCGCGCCCCGGGCGCATCGTCAAGGTGATTGATTCCCCCTTGCCCGATGAGCGCCACCTGGGCTTGCGGGATACGCCTGCTTTTATGGAGCTGGCCCACGAAGTGCGCGAGGCCTTAGCCGATGGCCACCACTAAAACCCTGACCCAACGCATCGCGCACGACTGGCTGCCGGTCATGGTGGTGCTGCTGGCCGTCGTGCTGGCTTGGTACGGCGCGGCCTGGGGCATGAACGCGCAAGGCGCCATCGAGCGTGTGCTGGACGAAGAGGCTGGCTACACCCAGATGGAGTTGTTTGAAGCGACCATGACCATGGAGCGCCCCCTCGTGCCCGCGCCCCACCAGGTGGCTGCCGACTTTTATGAGAGCCTCACCGAATGGCCCATCGATTCGCCCCGCAACCTGATCTATCACGTCATCGTCACCGGCCAGTCGACCTTGCTGGGCTTTGCCATGGGCACGGCTTTGGGCTTGCTGCTGTCGGTGCTCATCGTGCACAGCCGCACGCTGGACAAAGCCTTGCTGCCCTGGATCGTGGCCTCGCAAACCGTGCCGGTGCTGGCAATTGCGCCCATTGTTTTGGTGGTGCTGGGTAGCCTCGGTTTTGCAGGCACTGCGCCTAAAGCATTTATTGCGATGTACCTGTGCTTTTTCCCGGTCACGGTAGCCATGGTGCAGGGGCTGCGCTCACCGCAAAAAATAGAAACCGAGATGATGTACACCTACGCCGCCTCGCGCTGGCAATCGCTGTGGTTGCTGCGTTTGCCGGCGGCTCTGCCTTTCTTGTTTCCAGCACTGCGGGTGGGCGTGGCGGCGGGCCTAGTCGGCGCCATGGTGGCGGAGTTGCCCACCGGTGCGCAGGCCGGCTTGGGTGCCCGCTTGCTCACAGGCTCGTATTACGGCCAGACCACGCAAATCTGGTCGGCGTTGGTGATGTCCGCCCTGTTGGGTCTAGCGCTCACCGGCATCGTCGCTGGTGTGGAGCGTTTGGTGTTGCGTAGCCGGGGGGCGAAATGAGCGATACAGCCGCAATCGAAACCGTCGCTACCGGCGTTGCTCCATGGTTCTGGCCCGGCATCGTGCTGTTGGCCCTGGTGGCGGGTTACAGCGTCTACCGCATGGCAGCCATCCAGGGTCGCAGCTGGGTGGGCATGGCCACCGCGGCCCTGTTTGGTGCCTGGGTGGTGCTGTTCTGGGAGATTTTGGTGCGCGCGCTGGATGTACCCCGCGTGTTGCTGCCCGCACCCAGCCTGGTGCTGGGGGCCCTTTGGGACCATGCGCCCAAACTCTGGGGCGACTTTGTGCAAACCGTGGGCAAGGCGGTGCTCATCGGTTGGGCGCTGGGCTGCGGCTTGGGCTTTTGTGTGGCGGTGGCGATTGACCGCATGCCGTTTTTGCAGCGCGGCCTGCTGCCGGTGGCCTCACTCACCAGCGCCATTCCGCTCGTGGGTGTTGCGCCGATTGCTGTGATGTGGTTCGGGTTTGACTGGCCCTCCAAAGCTGCGGTGGTGGTGCTCATGACCTTCTTCCCCATGCTGGTGTCCACCTTGGCGGGCTTGCAGGCCGCCGGCAAGCTGGAGCGCGAGCTGATGTACAGCTATGCCGCCAGCTACCCGCGCACCTTGCTCGCGTTGCGCTTGCCGGCCGCGCTGCCTTTCATCTTTGGCGCGCTCAAGGTGAATGCCACCTTGGCGCTCATCGGCGCCATCGTGGCGGAGTTTTTTGGTTCGCCCACGGCGGGCCTGGGTTTTCGCATCAGCACTGAGGCTGCGCGCATGAACATGCCGCTGGTCTGGGGCGCGATTGTGGTGGCGGCGGTAACCGGATCGGTGGCCTACGCCTTGCTAGTTGCATTGGAGCGCCGGGCGGCGTTCTGGCATCCCTCGGTGCGCGAAGGGTGAGCCCGCGCTTGGTCTGTGTTGCGATTTTTCATTAACCCGTAGAAGGAGCTTTCCATGATGTGTTCTTCCCAATGCGCCAAGAGCCTGCTGGCTCTGGCGCTGGCTGCTGCAGGCTTTGCCGCCCACGCTGCCGACAAGGTGACTGTGCAGCTCAAGTGGGTGCCCCAGGCCCAGTTTGCCGGCTACTACATGGCTGCGGCCAAGGGCTTCTACAAAGACGCCGGCCTGGACGTGACCATCAAACCCGGTGGCCCGGATATCGCCCCCACCCAGGTGATTGCCGGTAAACAAGCCGACATCGTGGTCGACTGGATGCCCTCGGCCTTGGCCGCGCGTGAAGCCGGTGTGCCCTTGGTGAACGTGGCCCAGGTGTTCAACCAGTCCGGCCTGATGCTGACCTGTAAAAAGGCCAGCGGTGTAGCGAGCCCCAAAGACTTCAAGGGCAAGACCCTGGGCGTCTGGTACGGCGGCAACGAATACCCCTTCCTCAACTGGATGGGCAAGCTCGGCTTGAAGACCGACTCCGACATCAAGATCCTGAAGCAAGGCTTCAACGTCGACCCGCTGCTGCAAAACCAGGCCGCCTGTATCTCCACCATGATTTACAACGAGTACTGGCAAGTGGTGGACGCAGGTGTGAAAGAGAAAGACCTGGTCACCTTCTTCTATGAAAAAGAAGGCGTCGCCACGCTGGAAGACGGCTTGTACGTGCTCGAAGGCAACCTGAAAGACCCCGCCTTCGTGGCCAAGATGGGTAAATTCCTCAAAGCCACACTCAAGGGCTGGGACGCTGCGGTCAAAGACCCTGAAGGTGCTGCCAAAGCCGTGGTGGCTGCAGACACCTCCGGCAGCGCTAGCGTGAAGGTGCAGAAGCGCCAGATGGAAAACGTGGCCAAGCTGATCACCAATGCCGGTACCAAGAAGATTGGTTACCTCGAGCCTGCCGCTTACGAGCGCACCGTCAAGGTGTTGCTGGCCGGTGGCAGCGACCCGGTGATCAAGAAAGACCCGGGTAAGGCTGCGTATTCGCACGCCATCTATGAAGCTGCGCAGAAGTGATGACGTTTCGCCGCCGGGCCGCCCCAAGGCGTAACGCGCCACCTCGGGGGGCAGCGACCCGCGCAGCGGCGGAGCGTGGGGGCGTTTATAGTTCGGCGACATGACCCACGTTGCCGAAGCTCCCAAGGGCCTCATTCGCCGGGCGAATGAGGCCCTTATTTTGTCCGCCGCCGAAAAAGTGTTTGCCCGTGCCGGTTTTGGTGGCGCCACCATGGCCGCGATTGCCGAGGCCAGTGGCCTGCCCAAGGCCAACCTGCACTACTACTTCGGCAGCAAAGAAGTGCTGTACCGCGCCGTACTGGCCCAAATTTTGAGCGACTGGCTGGTACCCACGCATGGCATCACCGAAGACGCCGACCCGCGCACCGCGCTGGAGCAATACATACGCGCCAAAATGGAGCTCTCCGCCCAGCGGCCTGACGGCTCCAAAGTGTGGGCCAATGAATTGCTGCACGGCGCGCCCGTGGTCAAAGAGCTGCTGGCGACCGACCTGCGCCAGCTCACCCTGGAAAAAGCCGCGGTGGTGCAAGCATGGGTGGACGCCGGGCGCATCGCCCCGGTGGACGGCATGCACCTCTTCTTCACCATCTGGGCCGCCACCCAGACCTATGCTGACTTTGATGTGCAGGTCTGCGCGGTGATGGACCAAGAGACGCTCGGTGAGCAAGACTTTGAGCGTGCAACCCAGCACCTGGTGTCGTTTATTCTGCGGGGCTGCGGCTTGTGATTTCAAGCCAAATCTGATGCTAGCCCATATGCAGTCTTCGGGAGTTGCTATGTTTTTAGTAGTAACTGCCAGGGCCCGGTGCCCCTACCGCTTCCGGTGAAAACGGGGCATCCCGCAAAATGAAGGGGACACGCAGGGTCCTTTAACCCCCCAGGAGGAGATTTTCATGGCCGCAGGAACCATCATCACTGTGCTTTCCAACGTCCCTTGGGGCCAAGTGATCGACGCTGCGCCCAAAGTCGCAGAGGGTGCCACCAAATTGTGGAGCGCGGTCACCCGCAGAAAAAAGAGCGACGCTGAGGTGGCTCCCCAAGCCGGTGCCGGCGCTACGGGGGGCGTTGTGCCGGACGATTCACTCCAGCGCTTGCGTGCGGATGTCCAGGTGTTGCAGGCCTCGGTCGGAGAAGTGCGGGAGGAGTTGCTATCTGCCACCGGTCTGATCAAACAACTGGCCGACCAGAACACCGTCTTGGTGCAACGCGTGGAGCTCCATCGCCGTAGACTGGCGCTGGTGTCTTACCTCACTGCGGGTGCCGTCACGATGTTGGTGTTGGCGGTTGTTTACTTGTTGACCACGCGCTAGGCCTGTGCGCACTCCTTGGCACGCCGGCCACCGGCGGGCGCTTGTCAGAACTGCCATTTGGCGCTTTGTCGGCCAGCGACTTCATCAAGGTCTGAGTCTTCGCCGGTACACACCGGTGTTACAAGTAAAAAGAGCTGCTAGCGCTCATGGAATTTGCGCTAGCAGCTCTTGTTTTTATAGCGCTTTCGCGCTAATCATCTCGCCTTAAGCCGTAAACACCCGTGCCTTGCGCGGTGTCAGCACCACGGTGTCGCCGTCTTTGAGTTCCAGCGCTTTGTACTCCTGCGCGCCGATCTGGGCTTCGATGATGTCGCCGCTGCCCGCTGCGCTGCGGTCTTCGGGCAGCAGCTCCAAGCGGGCAATCGGGCCGACCACGATGGCGCGCACCAGCTTGGCAACGATGCCGCTTACCGGCTGGCCTGCCTTGTAGGGCTGCACATCAAGGTCGTGCGGACGCACATAGGCAAAGGCTTTGGCGTTTTGCGCTTCGCTGTGCTCAGGGCTGGCCAGGCGCACGCCGTGGTGGTCTTCGCCGATCAGCATTTCGCCTTCGTGGGCACGTCCGTGGAATAGGTTCACATCGCCCAAAAAGCCATAGACAAACGGGCTGGCGGGGTGGTCCCATACCTGCTGGGGCGAGCCGATCTGCTCGACTTTGCCGCTGTTCATCAACACCACGCGGTCGGCCACTTCCAGTGCCTCTTCCTGGTCGTGGGTCACGAAGATGCTGGTCACATGCAAGTCGTCGTGCAGGCGGCGCAGCCAGCGGCGCAGTTCCTTGCGCACCTTGGCATCCAGCGCGCCAAAGGGTTCGTCCAGCAGCAGCACTTTGGGCTCCACTGCCAAGGCGCGGGCCAGCGCAATACGCTGGCGCTGACCACCGGAGAGTTGCGCGGGGTAGCGGTCGGCCAGCCAGTCCAGTTGCACCAGGCCCAGCAGGTCGTGCACCTTTTGCTTGATGACGGCTTCAGACGGGCGCAGGGCGCGCGGCTTCATGCGCAGGCCGAAAGCCACGTTGTCAAACACGCTCATGTGGCGGAACAGGGCGTAGTGCTGGAACACAAAGCCCACGTTGCGCTCACGCACATGCACGTCAGTGGTGTCTTCGCCGCTGAAAAGGATGTTGCCGTGGTCAGCCGTTTCCAAGCCGGCGATGATGCGCAGCAGCGTGGTCTTGCCGCAGCCGGATGGGCCGAGCAGGGCAACGAGTTCGCCGGACTCGATGTCCAGGTTCACGTCCTGCAGCGCCTTGAAGGTGCCGAAGTCTTTGCTGACGTTGCGAATTGCAATACTCATGATGTTTTACTCAAAAAGGCGGGCGCTCAGGCCAGCGGTTTTTCAGGGGGCAAGTCTGCAGCGGCCTTCTGGTCGCGCTCAAACTTCCACTCCACAAAGGACTTGATGACCAGGGTGACCAGCGCCAGCAGGGCCAGCAACGAGGCAATGGCGAAGGCGGCTACCGACTGGTATTCGTTGTACAGAATCTCGACGTGCAGTGGCATGGTGTTGGTCTGGCCACGGATGTGCCCGGACACCACCGACACCGCGCCAAACTCGCCCATGGCGCGTGCGTTACACAAGATGACGCCATAAATCAGGCCCCACTTGATGTTGGGCAGCGTCACATGCCAGAAGGTCTGCAAGCCGCTGGCGCCCAGCACTTGGGCAGCCTGCTCTTCGTCAGTACCCTGGGCCTGCATCAGCGGGATCAACTCCCGGGCAATGAAAGGGACCGTCACAAAGATGGTGGCCAACACAATGCCGGGCACGGCAAACACGATCTTGATGTCATGGGCCATGAGCCACGGGCCGAACCAGCCGTGCGCTCCGAACATCAGCACATAGATCAGGCCTGCAACGACGGGCGACACCGAGAACGGCAGGTCCACCAGCGTGGTCAAAAAGGCCTTGCCCTTGAACTCGTATTTGGCAATACACCAAGCGGCGGCCACACCGAACACCAGATTCATCGGCACCGTAATGGCGGCGATCAGCAGGGTCAGGCGGATGGCGCTCCAGGCGTCCGGCTCTTTCAGGGCCAGCAGGAACTCTTCGCCGCCTTTGCGCAAGGCCTCGGTGAACACCGCGGCCAGTGGCAAGACCAGAAACAAAAAGATAAAGCCCAGCGCCACAGCGATGAGCGACCACTTCACCCATGCGGGTTCGGTAGTGCCGGCTTTGGCGCGGCGGATCGTGCGTGTGCTACTCATGGTCAGGCTCCCGCACGTTTGCGCTGCCAGGCTTGCAGGCTGTTGATCACCATGAGCATGACAAACGAAGCCAGCAGCATGACGGTGGCGACCGCAGTGGCGCCCGCGTAGTCGTATTGCTCGAGCTTGCTGATGATGATGAGCGGGGTGATTTCAGAAATCATGGGCATGTTGCCGGCAATAAAAATGACCGAGCCGTACTCACCCACACCGCGGGCAAAGGCCATGGCAAAGCCGGTGAGCAAAGCGGGCGCGATGGTCGGAAAGATCACGTGCCTGAAGGTCTGCCAGCGTGTGGCACCTAGGCAGGTAGCGGCTTCTTCAAGTTCTTTTTCTGCGTCTTCCAGCACCGGCTGCACCGTGCGCACCACAAAAGGCAGGCCGATGAAGATCAGGGCAATCACGACGCCATTGCGGTTGAACGCCAGCTGGATGCCATGGGGCTCCAGCAAGCTACCGATCCAGCCGTTGCCGGCCAGCAGTGCGGTGAGCGAAATGCCCGCCACTGCAGTGGGCAGGGCAAAGGGCAGGTCGACCAAGGCGTCAATGATTTTTTTGCCGGGGAACTGGTAGCGCACCAGTACCCAGGCGATCAGCAGGCCGAACACGGCATTCACCAGTGCCGCAATAAACGATGCCCCAAAGGTGAGCTGGTACGAGGCCACCACCCGCGGGCTGGCCACGGCTGCCCAGAACTGGTCTAACGTGAGGGTGAAGGTTTTGAAGATCAGCGCGGAGAGCGGCAACAGCACGATCAGCGCCAGATAAAACAAGGTGTAGCCCAGCGTCAGCCGGAAACCGGGCAGCACCCGTTTGGGCGCCCGCTTATTAAGCGGCGCCTGCAGAACAGCAGCAGTCATTTACTTGACGGTGTAGAGCTTGTCGAACTGGCCGCCGTCGTTGAAGTGCACTTTTTGCGCTTCAGCAAACGAGCCAAAGAATTCTTCCGCACGGAACAGCGTGATCGGCTTGAAGGTGCTGGCGTACTTCTTCAGGATGGTCGGGTTGCTGGGGCGGATGGCGTGCTTGGCTGCGATTTCCTGGCCTTCATCGGTGTACAAGAAGTTCAGGTAAGCGCGGGCCTGCTCGGCAGTGCCTTTCTTGGCTACGGTGCGTTCGACCACGGCGACCGGGTTCTCGGCCACGATGGAAATGCCGGGGTGAATCGCATCGACCTTGCCGGCGCCGAACTCTTTGTCCACCGACACGACTTCGGATTCAAAAGTGATCAGCACGTCGCCGATGTTGCGTTGCAAGAAGACGCTGGTCGCATCGCGGCCGCCCTTGGCCAGGATCGGCACGTTTTTATACAGCTTGCTCACAAAGTCTTGGGCTTGGGCATCGGTGCCGCCCTTTTTGCGCACTTGGCCCCATGCGGCCAAATAGGCCATGCGGCCGTTACCGCCGGTTTTGGGGTTCACCACCACCACCTGCACGCCGGGCTTGATCAGGTCATCCCAATCCTTGATGCCCTTGGGGTTGCCATTGCGCACCAGGAACAGCATGGTGGAGCTGGTGGGGGCGGCGTTGTTCGGGAATTTCTTGGCCCAGTCTTTGGCCACGACACCGGTGCCGGCCAGAAAGTCCACGTCGGTGGTGGTGTTCATGGTGACCACGTCGGCTTCCAAGCCATCGTTCACGGCGCGTGCCTGGGCGCTGGAGCCTGCGTGGGACTGGTCGATCTTGATGTCTTTGCCGGTGGTTTTCTTGTAGTTGGCAATGAACGCGGTGTTCACGTCTTTGTAGAACTCGCGCGCCACGTCATACGACACGTTGAGCAAAGTGGTTTGTGCTGCTGCAAAATTGCTAGCAGTCAGTGCAATGGCAGCGAGCGCCAACGAGGTTTTTTGTTTGAAATTCATATCGGCTCCAGAAGGTGGGTTGGCCGCGTGTGTGCGGCTGACGAGTCGGTAACAGCCCGATTCTGAAGACGAGAGGTGCAAACCACAACGAATAGTTCGTTGTTTGTTTATGCGCAATTACATCTAAGTGCAGGGCCTTAGCCCCGCAACTTGGTTATTAGTAAGCCCGGGCTTCGGAGCGCCTGAGCGTCCAGTTCAGGCCAATGCCGGCCGAGGTGCCGGTGCTGCGCAGATGCAGCGGGCTGCTGGTATTGGCGTTGCCGGCATAGTTTTCGGCACGCACAAAACCGAACACCCGCAGATCCGGCCCCAGCGCGCGCGAGGCGCTGACAGAAAAGCGGGAGGCAATCAGCCCGCTTTGCGCGTCATAGGCGGGGCGCTGGGCCGTGGCCAGGTCGGCCGGTACCCCATAAAAGTAGCGGTTGAGCCGTGCATCCCCAAAGATCAGGCTGGCACTGGTCGAAAACCGCCACGCCGATCCGGGCGCACGCGTCTCCCAGATCAGCTCCGGCTCCGCTGCAAAACCTTGGGTGCGCAGGCCGCCCTGGACTTCGATCACGCTGCGCAATGGCAGCTCCAGCCGCACTTGGCTCTGGCTGTCAGGGCGGGCCAGCACGGTCTTCAGGCGGGGACCGAACTCGACCAGTGTGCCCAGGTCGGGCATGCCCTTGCGGGCGGCAATATCGTTGGAGCTGGCAGGCAAGGAGGCTGCAAAGCCAATGTCGAACTCGGTGTCCTCGGTGTGCACCAAGCGGGCACCTACGCTGCCACGCTCAGCCCGGAAGATTTCCCCGCGGTACACCAGCACCGGCAGCACCAGCCCGAGGCCACTGCGCTCTACCGATGCAGGGTAGGCCGGGGTGGACACCGCGCCGGCAAACACACCCAACTCCCACAGCGGCAGGCCTTCGCTGGCGGTGTCGGCCTGGGCCGGTGTAGCACCCAAGGCAGTTGCGAGCAGTGCGGCCGCGCACAGGGCGGAGCGGAGGGGCGTAGTCGCCTTAAAGGGGGTTGCCGGTGTGGGGCAGGGGCGCTGATGCGACATAAATAGACCGAGAAAAGTGAGTTACAGCAGCTTCACGGCGGCAATAGCAGCCCAGCCGAGCACAAAGTTAATGACGACCAGCAAGTGAATTTGCTCGGCCGCTTTGGCAGCGACGGGCCACTGCATGCCGGCCACGGCGCGGCGGAACTTCTTGAAGCCCGCAAAGTAAATGTGCCCGAAGATCAAAAACATCAGGCTGCCCAGCGTGGTCATGATCGTCCAGCCCAAGGGCACCACGGCATGGCCTGTGGCTTCACGGGCGGCCTTCATGGCGCCGCCAAACATATAACCGCCGGTTGCCAGCAGCACCACGATGGCAATCAGTACCGCGGCAAAAAACCGTTGCCAGACCTGGTCCATCAACCGGGCGCGGGGCTGCGCGTCCATGACCGCCAGGGTGGCAGGGCGCAGCGCAATCAGCATGAAGGTCATGCCCCCCATCCAGACGATGGCAGCAATCAGGTGCAGAAGTTTGGACAGGTCGTACATCAGGGGGCTTTCATAAGTGATGGGGTCAGGTGCACATTGTCTACGCCCATAGGCTTTGCGAGCGTTAACTGAACAATTGCCCCCGCGCCGTTTTGGTGATCGCGACCACACAGGGGTGGGTAATACGCCGCTCCACCGACACCGCAAAGAACTCTTCCACCAGCTCGTCGCTACGGCCGATCACTTCCACCCCGAACTGCTCGACGATGTCTGCCTCCATGACCGATGGGGCCATGAAGATGCCGCGGCCCTTGCGCCCGAAGGCGTTCATGAGCGCACCGTCGTCAAATTCGCCGATGGTGCGTGGGTGCAGCTGGTGGCGGCTGAGCCAACCCTCCCATTGCTGGCGGATCGAGGCTTGTGCCCCTTGGATCAGCATGGGCGCGTTGTTCAGGCACTCCGGGAAGTCGCCCTTGAGCGTCTTGCGCAAGGCCGGGGCGCAAAAAAGCTCATCGGGGTGCTGCCCAGCTCGTGGTTAAAGGCTTTGACACTCATGCGCTTGGACATGGGCTCATCCGCAATCACCAGGTCGAGCTGGTTCAAGGCGAGCTTGGCCAGTAGGTCGGGGAACTTGCCCTCGCTGCAAATCATGCGCACCGGATCTTCGAGGTTGAGGGCCGGCTCCAGCAGGCGGTAGGCCAGGGATTTGGTGACCGAGTCCGCCACGCCGACCTTGAAGTCCAGCACTTTGTGAACGCCCCGGGGCAGGCGCACCACGTTTTCGAGTTCGGCACCCAGCGAAAAAATCTGGTCTGCGTAGCCCAAGGCGAGGCGGCCGTCTTCGGTCAGCTCCAGGTTGCGGCCGCTTTTCTGGAAGAGTTTGCGGCCTAGCCACTCTTCCAGCAGCTTGATCTGGCCCGACAGCGTTTGGGGCGTGGTGTGCAGTTGTTCGCCTGCGCGCATGATGCCGCCCGCCTTGGCGGTGACCCAAAAGTAGTGGAGGTGCTTGAAGTTCATGGTCGCCTTCTTGGATACAAACTGAATTACTGCGAAAAAAACGAATTAAAAATTTACAAAATTCGAATTTACGCGAAGCATAACCATCTCTACAGTACAGGTCTATCAGTCGTTCACCAAAGGAGACCTTGTATGCGACTCAGTACCCGCGGACGTTTTGCCATCACTGCCATGATTGACTTGGCCCTGCGCGAAAGCGGTCAACCGGTGCCCTTGCAGGACATCGCGCTGCGTCACCGTATTTCGCTGTCTTATCTCGAGCAGGTGTTCGCCAAATTGCGCCAGCACGGTCTGGTGGAGAGCACCCGTGGCCCCGGCGGCGGTTATTCCCTGGGCTTCCGGGGTGACAGCATCACCGTGGCTGACATCATTGGCGCTATCGAAGAGAAAGAGGAGTCCAGCCGTGAAACCTCGCAGAGCGCACAGGACATGACCCGCGATTTGTGGGCTGCGCTGCAAGGCACCGTGGTGGCGCACATGCGTACCATCACCCTGCGCAGCTTGGCGGACGAGCAGCGCTCCAAGGGTTTTGCGGTCAAAGAGCGCAAGATCACCAAAAAGGGCGTGTTGCAAAAGCTCAAGCCCCAGTCGGTGATTCGCACGACGGCGCCGAACTCGGTATTTGCCTTGGGCCAGTCCCTGTCATTCAACAGCGGACGCTAAGCAAAAACTGCTGCTAGCGCGCACAACGTGTGCGCCAGCAGCTACCAAAACAATAGCAAAAAGGGCTACCGGTCAAACCGGTAGCCCTTTTGTGCTTTACAGGGGGAGTGTTCAGGCAGCGGTTTGCTGCGCCAGCATGAACAGCTGGGTAGAGCGGGCGCCAGAGCGGCAAAACGCCAGCACCGGCTGTTGGGCAGCGTCCAGTGCCTGCTTCATGGCAACCGCCTGTTCGGGGGTGATGGAGCCAGGCACTACCGGCAGGTACACATAGTGCAAACCAGCAGCAACGGCCGCAGCTTGCATGCTGCTACTGGCCGGTTGCTCGGCGCCGCCTTCCATGTCTGGGCGGTTGCAAATCACGGTTTTGAAGCCCATGGCGGCTGCGGCAGCCATGTCTGTGGGCGCCAGTTGCGCGGCCACATAAAACTCGGGGGTGACGGAACGTACGGGGAGGCTCATGGCGTTTTATCCTTTCAGCGCGAGTTTAGCGGGGCGGCGTTCCAGCACTTCAAACAGCGCCATACCGGCCAACATGGCCACCACAAACACTACGGCCTTGGGGTTGCCGGTGCCCAGAGACACCAGCGCAGGCCCGGGGCAGAAGCCTGCCAAGCCCCAGCCGGCGCCAAAAAGCAGGCTGCCGGTGACCAGGCGTTTGTCGATGTCGCGGCTGGTGGGCAAGCGCATGGCACCACCCAAAAAGCTGGAGGTGCGTTTCTTGGCCAGGGTAAACGCACCCAGGCTCACCAGAATCGCGCCGCCCATGACGAAGGCGAGCGAGGGGTCCCACAAGCCAGCCAAGTCCAAAAAGCCCAAGACCTTGGACGGGTCGGTCATGCCGGCCAGGATCAGGCCGATGCCGAACAACAGGCCTACGCCGAATTCGGCCAGGCGGTGGGGGTGAACAGCGTTTTTCATATCAGTGGCTCCAGATTCAACGATTCAACTCAGGCCAACAAGTGGCGAATGACAAACACGACGGCGAAACCCGCGCCCATGAAGGACAGGGTGGCGACCAGCGAACGGGGTGACAAGCGCGACAAGCCGCACACGCCGTGGCCGCTGGTGCAGCCCGCGCCATAGCGGGTGCCCACGCCCACCAGCAGGCCGGCGACGATCAGCGTGGACCAGCCGGCATCTACCGTGGCTAGTACCGGTCCGGCAAACAGGGTGTAGACCGAGGGCGCGATGACCAAGCCCAACACAAATGCCAGCCGCCAAGAGGTGTCTCCTGCGCGTGGTGTGAGCAGGCCGCCCACGATGCCGCTGATGCCCAGAATGCGCCCGTTCACCAAAATGAAGAGGCTGGCGGAGAGCCCCAGCAAGAGGCCGCCGATCAGCGAGGCCCAGGGGGTGAAATGGTTCCAATCGATTTGCATGGTGTGTCTTTCTGAGTGGTTGTTGGTTTACTGGCCTTCAGTGGCTTGGCAGAACTGGTTGTAGAGAACGCCCATGACCGCCATGGCCTGGGGGCTGTCGATGCCGTAGTAAATGGATTTGCCTTCGCGCCGGGTGGTGACCAGGCCTTCTTCCCGCAACACGCCGAGTTGCTGCGACAGGGTGGGCTGGGCAATGCCCACCAGCTCTTCGAGTTCGCCGACCCGCTTTTCGCCCTGGCTGAGTTGGCACAGCAGCAGCAGGCGGTCGGGGTTGGACATGACCTTCATCAGGCGGCAGGCTGCGTCCGCAGAGCGGCGCAGTTGGTCGAGGTCCAAGGTGGGAGGGTTGGGGTTTGTCGTCTCTGCCAGCATGAACAGGCTCCTTTCACATTCGATGACGATAGTTTATTGACAAACAAAATATAAGTCAATAAACTATCGTCATCGCAATTGAAATAACGACCTTTACAAGGAGTTCTCGATGACCGCTTCCACTGCTAGCCCCGCGACCTTGACGGGCGCTACCCCGAACATCAAATCCTTCTTTGACCCCGCCACCTGGACCGTGAGCTATGTGGTCTATGACCACACCGGTGGCCAATGTGCCATCGTTGACTCAGTGCTCGACTACGACGCCAAGGCCGGCCGCACCAGCACCACCTCGGCAGACGCCCTGATGGCGTTTGTGAAAGAGCAGGGTTTGAGCGTGCAGTGGATTCTGGAAACCCATGCCCATGCCGACCACCTGTCTGCCGCGCACTATCTGCGCAAGCACTTGGGCGGCCGCATTGCCATCGGTGCCGCTATCACCCATGTGCAAAACGTGTTCAAGGGCATCTTTAACCTCGAGCCCGAATTCCACCCGGACGGTAGCCAGTTTGATCATCTGTTTGCGCCGGACGAAACCTTCACCATTGGCGAACTCAGCGCGCAGGCCATGGCCGTGCCCGGCCACACCCCCGCGTGCATGGCCTTTAAGGTGAATGGCGGTAAAGAACCCGACGCCGTGTTCGTGGGCGACACCTTGTTCATGCCCGATGTGGGCACCGCCCGCTGCGACTTTCCCGGCGGCAATGCCAACACCTTGTACCGCAGTGTGCGCACCTTGCTCGCCATGCCCGAAGACACCCGCCTCTACATGTGCCACGACTACCCGCCCGCCGGCCGCGAAGCCGCGTGGGAAAGCACCGTGGGCCAGCAACGTGCGGGCAACATCCATATCCGCGACGGTGTGAGCGAGCAAGACTTCGTGGCCATGCGCACCACCCGCGACGCCGGGCTGGCGATGCCTAACCTGATCCTGCCCTCGGTGCAAATCAACATCCGCGCGGGTGACCTGCCGCCCGCCGACAGCAACGGGGTGTCTTACTTGCGCATTCCGCTCAACGCGCTCTAAGCAATGACTACCTTGCAACCCGCTTGGTGGGCGTGGGGCGTCATGGTTGCCATCATGGTGGCCTACACGCTCTACCTCGCACTCCTGGCACGCACCGTGGCTTGGCGCACCCACGGCCAGTTGCGGCAGGACTGGCTGGATGCCATGTCCGCGCAGCCCGGCTCCGAAATACTGGCGGTACAAACCCTGCGCAACTCCGTCATGACCGCCACCATGACAGCGTCCACTGCGGCACTCGGGCTCATGGGCGCACTGGGGCTGGCTGCACCGGCTTTACGCACTTTGTCGGAAAGCGGCGGCAGCCCCGTGTTGACGCCCGCATTGGCGGGGGAAATCACGGTCATGCTGTTGTTGGTGCTGACCTTGGTGAGCACCACCTTGTCCATCCGCTACTACCACCACACCGGCTTTGTGTGCGCCATGCCTGTAGGCTCACCAATGCGCGCCCGCTGGATGGACACGGGGCGAATGCACCTACGCTATGCGGGTGTGCTTTACAGCGTAGGCCTGCGAAGCATGGTGTGGGTCACTCCGTTTCTGGCGGGAATGGTGTGGCACATCGCTGGTGTGTTTGTGGCGCTATTGGTGTTTTTTGCGTTGTATCTGGCCGACCGCGGCTGACCCAGTGGCGTGCACCGTAGGCCGCGCCTGGTGGCTGTGCTGCAAAGGGTTACCAATAGGTCTTGTGAAAGCAGCCCATGTCATACTGAAATCCCCTGAACTGGCGTTTGTCCATTCCCCAAAAGGAGTCTCAAGGTGCTGCATATCCATCGGAACCTTCCCGGTTATCTCCTTGGCCTGCTGGTAGCGTGGTTCTCATCGGTCACGGGAGTACGCGCAGAAACCTACAGCTTTGCAGTGGTTCCCCAGTTTCCAGTGGTGGAAGTCTTCCGCTCCTGGCGTCCGCTTCTCGATGCGCTGGAAGCTGAAACAGGGCATAAATTCGAGCTAAAAACCTCCGAAAACATTCCCAAGTTTGAGGCGTCATTTCTCGCCGCTGAACCCGACTTTGTCTACATGAATCCTTATCACGCGGTCATGGCTCACCGCGCGGGTGGATACATTCCGCTGGTACGAAGTAGCGAAGCCTTGTCGGGCATTCTTGTGGTCCGTAAAGACAACAGCATCCGTGAGTTGTCCGAACTCAGGGGCAGCGCCATCGCCTATCCTGCACCGAACGCTTTTGGGGCATCGTTGTATATGCGCGCCCTTCTGGGCGAGCGTTTCAAGATTCCTACGGAGCCGGTCTACGTTCAAACCCATGTGAATGCTTACCGTGCCGTGATCCGGGGTGACAACCCCGCTGCAGGCGGCATACGCTCCACTCTCGATCGCGAACCCGCCGAAGTCCGGGACAAGCTCCGAGTTCTGTACGAAACCCCGGCAACGGCCTCACATCCAGTCGCCGTGCATCCACGTGTGAATGCTTCTGTTCGAACCGCGGTGCGCAATGCACTCCTAAAAATGGCAAAAACCGAGGCAGGAAGCAAGTTGCTCGACGGTGTCTCGCTGGAGGCCCTCGTAGCGGCGGACTACGCAAAGGACTATGCGCCGCTCGAAGCACTCCGTCTGGACCGCTTCGTGGTGCAGCCCAAGTAAAACCTTGTTTGTGATCGCATGCAGCAGCTAGGTTTCCAAGTGTTTGCGCAGGAAAAAATACCGCGGTCTTTGCTGGCGCAAGTGTCATGGTTGACGGTGGTGGTGACTTTGATTTCGCTTCTGTCCTATGGGCTGTGGTACGAGTCGCGGATTGCCCAAGTCAATCGCAGCGCTGCCGAGGCCCAAGCCCAAACACTGGCCACTACCCTTGCCACAGCGGCTGAAACAGCGGTGATCACGCGCGACAGCGGAGCGCTTGAGGCACTGTTGATCAATATGCGCAACTCGCCTTACTTGATGCAGCTGGCCGTTTTTGATCCCCAGGGCAGGCCGCGCGCTGTGGTTGACGTAACGCCTGAGCGTGAGCCAAAGTTGAACTTTGACTTGGGCCCGCAAGCACCCCCCGCCGAGCCGGTCATCAAGGTTCAATTGGTGGGCGATGATGACAGAGGGCAAATTCAGGTTTGGGCGCCGATTCAGGTGGGTACGTTGGCGGGTTGGACGCGCGTCACTGTGGACAGGCAGGGCGAGGCGCAGGCCCGCGCACTGGTGCGGCAGCAGACAGTCGTCTCTGCATTGCTGACGTCTGCTTTTACGTCTGTGGCCCTGTTTGTATTTCTGCGCACACGTCTTCGGCCGGTTGCGCAATGTGCGGCCTTCGCAAGTGGCATGGCTCAGAATTTCGGTGCCTCTTTGGTAGTACCGGCCCGAAGCCGTGAGGTGGCCCAGTTGCAGCGGGCACTCAATGGCGCCTCCCAACAACTGCAGCGGCAATATCACGACATCCTCGAACGCAATGAGCGCCTAGACGCCATTTTTGCTTTGAGCAGCGACGGGTTGGTCGTGTTTACTGAGCGTGGCGAGTTGGCTTACGCCAACCCAGCATTTGGCTCTATGAGCAACATGGCCATAGAGCCCGGTCAAACATGCGCCGCCTTTGATGCTGCTTTAGTGTCACAGTGTGAAACGCCCGCAGACTACCAAAGTGCCACCGCTCACAATACACAACGCGTGCTCAACATCATGCTGGTCCGCCCGGTACGTCGATTATTGCGGCGTGAGCATCGTGTGAATGAACGCGGACAGATGGTGCTCTACTTCCGGGACATCACCGCAGAGTCAGAGGTCGCGCGCATGAAGAGCGAATTCTTGACGACGGCTGCTCACGAACTGCGCACCCCCATGGTGAGCATCTTCGGGTTTGTAGAGCTTCTGTTGAGGCGCAAATACCCGGAGGAAGCCCAACGCAGCATGCTCGATGTGATTTACCGGCAATCCAAGCGCCTCATCAGCATGGTGACTGAACTGCTTGATTTGGCCCGCATCGAGGCCCGAGCCGGGTTGGACTTTGAGCTGAGCGTTCAAGCCCTTGCGCCGCTCATCGAACAAGCGTGTGCGGCAGTGGCCGTGCCGCAGGGCAGCCACACGCTAGTAGTGGAACTGCCGGATGCTAGTCTGTGTGCCGACTATGACCCCGCCAAAATGCGCCAGGCCTTGGAAAACGTTTTATCCAACGCTATCAAATACTCCCCGGCTGGTGGCGAAGTGCGGGTATCGGTAGTGCAAGGTTCTGCTGGGCAAGTGTCACCCCTAGTAGGCATCGTTGTACAAGACCAAGGCATAGGCATGACGCCAGAGCAGTGTGAACACGCGTTTGAGCGCTTTTATCGTGCAGATGCCTCAGGCAATATCCCGGGGACCGGGCTAGGCCTTTCTCTCGTGAAAGAAATTGTGGAGATCCATGGCGGGCGGGTCGAGCTGCAAAGCAGTCCGGGCACAGGAACCAAGGTCACCCTCTGGCTCAAATCAGCTACTGCAATCGCTCCGGTGAATCAACAGGGCCACCTTTCCTGAGCCGGACTGTCTATGCCACTATTGGTCGGCTTCGAGACGGGTGATTTGCCGCCTCATGGGTGCGCGTGTTGGTGGTGCGCGTCCGGGTAATGCGGGTGGCTGTGATGCAGCGGCGCGTGGTAGTGCGCATGGGTGTGCACCTCGCCGGGGGCGAGCACCAGTCCGGGTAGGTCGGGGTGATCGTGCTGGTGGTGCAGGTCGTGGCTATGCGGATGGCTGTGGTCCAAGGCTTCATGCACATGGGGGTGGGCATGGTGTTCGGTCAGGTGCAGCCACAGCCCGAGGCCCATGAGCGCAGCCGCCACTGCGAGCTGCCAGGTCAGCGGCTCGCCAGTGGCCAGACCCAGAGCCGCACCAAAGAACGGAGCCAGCGAAAAATACGCGCCGGTGCGCGCCGTGCCCAGCTCCCGCAGGCCCACCACAAACAGCACTAGGCTCACGCCGTAAGCCAGCAGGCCCACCAGCATGGCGCCGCCGAGTGCCGGTAATGTCGGCAAAGCGTTGCCCAGCAAGAGCGCGAGTAACAAATTCACACTGCCCGCCACCAGACCTTTGACGCAGGCAATCCAGCTCGCATCGTGCAGCGACACCTTGCGCGTGAGGTTGTTGTCCAGCGCCCAGGCCAGGCAGGCCCCCAGAATGCACAGCGCCGGCCACGCACCCGCAAACCCGGGCTGCGAGGGCCAGCTCAGCACCAGCGCACCGGCGGCAATGGCGGCCATACCGAGTGCAATGCGCCGGTCCACGTTCTCGCGGAAAGCCACCCATGCCAGCACGGCGGTGAACACACCTTCAGCATTGAGCAGCAAAGAGGCGCCTGACGCCGGCATGCCGCTTAAGCCCACCATCAGCAACATCGGGCCCACCACGCCCCCGCTGGCAATCGCACCCAACAGCCAGCGCCACTCGCCGGGGGCGAGCTGCACCGGTGCCGCACCACTGAGCCTGCGGAACAGGCCCAAGCCCAACCCGGAGCCGAGGTAGAGCAAGCCCGCCAGCATCCAAGGCTGCACATCGCCCATCAGCCATTTGGCCAGCGGCGTGCCGGCCCCGAAGAGCAGAGCCGCCAGCAAGGCGGCGCTGATGCCACGAGGGGTGAGGCGGTGCAGTAGAAGCTTCATGGGACTTATCGGTCGGCTTCGAGTCGGGTGACGATGTACTTGCCGCCCTCCAGGATGACATCGAAGCGGATTTTGTCACCCGCCTTGGCGTTTTCCAGCAAGGCCGCGTCTTTGACGCCGAACACCATGGTCATGGGCGGCATCTCGATGGAGGGAATGTCGCCATGCTTGATGGTGATCTTGGCGGCCGCCTTGTCGACCTTGCGGACCTCGCCCTGGGCCAGCCCGGCGGTTTCTTGGGCAAACACGGACGCTGCGCAGACCAGCGTGGCAAGGCTGATGCCGACCCAATGTGCCAGTTGAGAGAAAGTCATGGTGCAGTCCTTTCAGCGGTAACTCTGGAACACGGTGCTGCTGCCATTCGCGGCCACCAGCAGCACATCGAACGGGTCTTTGCGGCCCTTGTAAATCGCGCCGTCCATGCCCGGCGAACCGATGGGCATGCCCGGCACTGACAGGCCCAGCGCCTTGGGCTTCTCGCGCAGCAGGCGTTGGATGTCTTTGGCCGGCACATGGCCCTCAATGACATAGCCACCGACCACGCCGGTGTGGCAAGAGCCCAAGGTCTGCGGCATGCCGAGCGCTGCGCGCTTGGCCTCGTTGCCCGTGTCGTACACCCGCACGGCAAAGCCGGCTTGTTCCAGGTGTTTCACCCAATCTTTGCAGCAGCCGCAGTTAGGGTCCTTCCAGACCTCCATGGGGGTTGCCGGTGGCTTGGCGGCCCACGCAGGTGCGGCCAACAGGGCGCCCAGGGTCGCGATTACCGTTCGGCGTGTGTTCATCATTTGGCTGCCCCCACTTTCACAGCGCCTTTCATGCCGGCCTCATAGTGACCGGGGTGCAGGCAAGCAAAGTTCACCGTGCCCGCTTGGGTGAACTGCCAGATCACTTCGCCCGTTTTGCCGGGCGCCACGCTGGCGATGTTGGGTTCGTCGTGTTCCATTTCGGGGAATTTCTTCATCATTTCGTAATGCTCTTTCAGGTCCTTCTCGGTACCCAGGTTGAACTCGTGTTTGAGCTGCCCGGAGTTTTTGACGACAAAGCGGACGGTCTCGCCTTTGCGCACCGTCACGGTGGAGGGCGTGAAGCGCATGTTGTCGGTCATGTCGATTTGCACCGTGCGGCTCACCTTGGCGGCAACGCCGGGCTTGCCGATGGCCTCGGTACCGTGGCCTCCGGCATGGCTTCCAGCAGCAAAAGAGCCGGTAGCGCACGCCAATAGTGCGCAAGTAGCTATGAATTTAATAGTATTTTTCATGATGGGTACTCGTTGCTTGAAGTGAAAAAGGCTCAGTGGTTCATGGTGCCCATGGGCTTGCGCACCTGGACCTGGGTGTCGTGATGGGGCGGCTGGGCCAGCGGCATGCTTCCCTTGCCTTCGGCCTGAAAGCGTGCGGGCTCGGGCAGAGCGCCGGTCCACTCAAAGGCGCGGGTGCCGGGAGGCTGTGCATACCAACCGGGGTCTTTGTAATCCCCCGGTTTCTGGTCTTTGCGCACCTTGAGGATGCTGAACATGCCGCCCATCTCCACCCCGCCATAGGGGCCGCTACCCGTCATCATGGGGGCGGTGTTGTCGGGCAGGGCCATTTCCATTTCGCTCATGTCGGCCATGCCGCGCTCGCCCATCACCATGTAGTCAGGCATGGCCTTTTGCAGTTTGCCGACCAGCCCACGGTGGTCCACGCCGATCATGGTGGGCACGTTGTGGCCCATGGCATTCATGGTGTGGTGGCTCTTGTGGCAGTGGAAGGCCCAGTCGCCTTCTTCGTCGGCCAGAAACTCAAACTGCCGCATCTGCCCCACCGCGATGTCGGTGGTGATTTCGGGCACCCGCGCGGCCACCGGCCAAGGCCCGCCGTCGCTGCCGGTCACCATGAACTCGTGGCCGTGCAGGTGGATCGGGTGGTTGGTCATGGTGAGGTTGCCCACCCGGATGCGCACCTTGTCCATCTTGCGCACGTTCAGCGTGTCAATGCCCGGGAAGATGCGACTGTTCCAGCTCCAGAGGTTGAAGTCCAGCATGGTCATGATTTTGGGGGTCATGCTGCCGGGGTCAATGTCGTAGGCATTGAGCAGAAAGCAAAAGTCGCGGTCCACCTCGCTGATCAGTGGATTTTTGGTTTTGGGGTGGGTGACCCAGAAGCCCATCATGCCCATGGCCATTTGCGTCATCTCGTCCGCATGCGGGTGGTACATAAAGGTGCCGGGGCGGCGCGCCACAAACTCGTACACAAAGGTCTTGCCCACGGGTATCGGCGCTTGGTTCAGGCCTGACACGCCGTCCATGCCGTTGGGCAGGCGCTGGCCGTGCCAGTGCACGCTGGTGTGCTCGGGCAATTTGTTGGTCACAAACACGCGTACCCGGTCGCCTTCCACCACCTCGATCGTGGGGCCGGGGCTCTGGCCGTTGTAGCCCCACATATTGGCCTTGAAGCCGGGCGCCATTTCGCGCACGACCGGCTCGGCCACCAAGTGGAATTCCTTCACACCCTGGTTCATGCGCCAGGGCAGGGTCCAGCCGTTGAGGGTGACCACCGGGTTGTAGGGCCGGCCGGTGCCGGGCACCAGGGGCGGCATGGTGGCGGGCGATGTTTGCAGCACCGGCTCAGGCAGCGCGGCCATGGCCACGCGGCTGACCGAGGCGGCGGCCACCGCACCCATGGCGGTGGCAGCAGCACCGTTGAAAAAGTTACGTCGGTTCATACAGATCCTTGAATGGGGGCGGGGCGCTCAGTGCGCCGCTTTGGCGTCGGGGCCGGCTGCGGCACCGGTGCGGGCGGGGGCGCTGCCTTCGGGCGACACGCCGGCCTGCACCGCCTGCACATCGGCAAATGCCAGCCAGTAGTCGCGTAGCGCTTCCGCAGCGGCCAGACCGCTGAGCGTGCGGGTGCGGCTGTCGGCCATGACCTCAAACACGCTCGTCAGCATGCCGTTGTAGCGCAGGGTCAGCTCGTCGTGAATGAACTGGCGCAGCGGCACCACTTCGGTTTGCAGGTGGTGGGCCATGTCCCATTGGGTGCGCAGGTTGTAGGCGGCTTCACGCGCCTCGCTGCGTACCAGCACCGCTTGCACGCGCACCTTGGCCGCGTCGCCCAAGGCATCCCAACGCTCGTCAATGCTGGACGGCACGGTGCTGGCTTGTTTGCGCTGCCAGCTCAGGCGCTCGGCTTGCAGGCTGCTGCGGGCGGCTAGGGCGCGGGCTTCCAGATCGGTGGTGTCTGTGGGGCTGGCGGGTAATGAGGGCAGGGTGGTTGCCAGGGTAAAGCCGGTTTGCGCACCCCACAGGCCCAGCACCCGGATGAGCTGTTCGCGCGCGGCAAATGCCGCTTGCTCGCCCCGCGCCAGCGCCACCGCCGTCTCAGACAGCGTGGCCTGGCTTTGGGCTTGTGTCAGGCGGCTCACATTGCCGGCGCGCACCATGCGGCGGGTGAGTTCGTCAGCGGTTTCGGTCGTGGTCTTGGCCTCGCGCAGCAGCTGGGCGCTGCGTTCTGCGGCCACCGCGTTCACCCAGGCCTTGTAGGCGCGCAGGGCCAGGCGGGTGGCTTCGTCGCGGGCGCGTAGTCGTGGCGGAAACCCAGTGCTTTGGATGTCGGTGATGTTGCTGCCCTCCGCCCCCAGCGCCATCTGCAACTCGGGGTTGTGGAGCAGCGCGATGCGCATGGCAGTCGGTCCATCCAGCGGGGCTTGGAGCAGCGTGGTCAGCTCATCGGTGCCGGCAAAGGTCGGGCTGGCGATGCGCAATGGCGCGCCTACCGGGCCCAGCAAGGCGCTCAGGCGGCTTTGCACCTCGGCTTGCAGGCCTTGCACGCCGCCATCCAGTGGCGCGGCGTGGGCGTGGGTGAACAGCAGCGCCAGGGCCAAAGGGAGTGCGCGCAGCGGCAGGTGGATGCGGCTCATGGCTGCTCCTTCGGTTTGGCGGCGCGGGCTTTTTCCCACTGCAGCAGGTCGATATGGCCACGCGGGAACTGGCCGACTGCCTTGTTGGCGGCCTTCCAATCGCCGCTGCCTTCTTCGACGCCCTTGGGCAGGTCGGCAAATACCGAGCGGTAGGGCAGCGCGGGCACGGGGCTGGCGGCGTTACTGGCTTGCAGCGTGCGTGCAGGCTCAGTCAGGGTGGGGGCTGCGGGCTGGGCCTGCGCGTGGGCCACCAGCACAAGGGCGGAGCCCAAGCCAGTAGCGCAGGCGGCCCGCCGTAGCGAACGGAGAGAGAACATGGTTGATTTCCTGATTCAAGGTGAAAACACCCCGCCCGCAGGATGCGCGCGGCAACCGGTGAGCGGACTACAGACCCACTACGGGCCTTGGAATCAGGAAATGGGTGGTTTTTGAGCCAATGCCGCGGGGGCGCTGGCAAAGCGATCGGCGTGCGCAGGCATGGGCATTTGCGGGCCGAATACCGATAGCGCGACCTGCAAATCAGCCGGCATGGCGGTAGCGGCACACATCTGGCACAGGGCGCAGTTTTCGCAGCCATCGTGCGATGCCATGGTGGCGGACGGGCTGGCGTGGTGCGTGGATGCGGCCTCTGTTGCGGCGGCCGTTTGTTCGGGCATGGCGCTGGTGGCCATGTCGTCGCAGTGGTGGCCACTTGCTTGCGCAGCAGCCGGTGTGCCGTGGTGCGCGGTGGTTGCTACGCTGGCCGTCAGCGCAGCGGCCATGCGGGTCGCCATCAGCTCATTGGCCATGCCGCGCAGAGGCGCCAGGGCGATCAACAGAATGAGGAGGACAACACGCATAGGTAGATGATACGCCGCAGGCCCCCTAAGTTCCATTGCTGGCTGCATGGAGTGCTAAATTGGCCTGAAGTCCTTGTGAATATTGCGCAGGCAGCTATGAAAACAGGAGCAATCAAGCGCCGCTCTGCCAGTGCACCCAAGCGGCAATCGCCGCGATCACCAGGGCCATGAAGCCGCCCAGCCAACGCTGGATGGTGCGGGTCTGCACACAGTCGTTGCAGATGCGGCCATGCTTGTCGGTGGTGTGGGGCACCGCGCCGCAGCTGTAGCACTGGCCGGCACGTTCCCATTTTTCGCGCCGCTTGGTGCGCCAGGTGAACACCACCACCAGCACCAGCAACACCACCACCAGAAAGTTGAATCCGAGCTTGAGCATGGTTTTAGCGCCCCGCCATGACTTTGCGGATGCGCTCAATCGTCTCGGGCATGCGCGCCTTGCGTGACACATCCAGACCCAATTCGCGGGCAATGTGGTTCACCACCGCCACATTCAGCGGCAGGCCCCCCGCATCCACGGCGCGCAGCAGGTCGCGCGCGCGCTGCTCGGCGGTGCGGGGTTTGGGGCGAAAGAGGCGGGTGGAGAGAGCGGTAAACCAGTTCATGCGTGTCCTGCGGATTGGCAGGACTGTAGCGCGTCCCGGCGCGCCTTCTGCCGGCAAGGGCGCGTCGCCTAGCGGCATGGCGCTACCATTTGCCGATGCTGCGACACATCAAGGGAGTTGGATTTTGTTAGTTCCAAGCAAAGAGCAGATCGACATCATCAACACAGTCGCACCACGCATCCTCATTGAAGCCAACGCCGGCTCGGCAAAGACCACGACGGCGGCCATGCGCATTCAAAAGCTGGTGGAGCGCGGGGTGGACCCCGCCAAGATCGTTGCATTGGCCTACAGCACCCCTGGGGTGCGAGCGTATACAGAGGCGTTTTACCGCATCGGTATGGCCGACGCGGTGGCGTCCAAGGTGCGTGTGGGAACGGTGGATGCGTTGTGTGCCACCCGTCTCAAACGGGTGGAAGCCGAGGTTCAGGATGGCGTGCGGGCACACCCGGTAAAAACCTTTGAGCGGGCAGTACAGGTCCGGCCCTATGTGCTGCAGGCGGTCCTGCGTGCCCGCGAGGCATCGCAAGAGAGGTTTGCCAACGACTTTTCAATTCAGGGTACCGGCGCGCTATCGGTGGAGCATCTGCTGGAAGAGTTTGCGGTGCTCAAAGGCACCTTGGCCGTCCCCCGCTATGGAGAAGATTTCCGGTGCACCCCTGCGGTGGCTGCCGAGCTGGGCATGGACTACACCCCGCTTGCTGTTTTCCTCCAGTACGAGCGGGACAGAACCGGCTTCGCCAACCCGGAAGGTGAGAGAGTCACATTCCGGTACCCGGGGGACGCGACCTACGACATGGCGCGGTGGTTGTTGTCAGAAAACGCACCGTGGTCGTGGGACAGGCACACCCTCAGCCTGGGCATCGAAGCCATCGTGCTCGATGAAATGCACGACTGTGGTTGGGCGATCTTCACCGTCATCCGCGCCTTGCTGGAACACAACCCGGGGGCCACCTTCCTCGGCGTGGGTGACAGGGATCAGGTCATCCATGCCAAGAACGGGGCGGACTCGTATTTCCTGGGGCCCGACCTCAGCCGCGAGCTGGGCGAGGTGGCCACATTCCCGTTGACGGTGACCCGCCGGTTCGGCCCCTCCATCGCCCGCCCCTTGGGGGTATTCGCCCGTAAGGAATACAACACCGATCCGGGCCACACCTCGAACGCCATCCTGCGGCTGGCCGATGGTCCGAAGGCCAATGCAGACCTGATCACGCAGCTTATTCAGCAGCACAAGGTCGACCCCAACACCCTGGGCGACGACTTTGCGGTGTTGCTGCGGCATCCGGGCGCCTCGGTCGGCATTGAGCATGAGTTGCTGTTGAAAGGAATGACCTACCAGACCGTGGGCTTCCGGCCTTTCCTCCAGCGCCCGGAGATTGCATTTGTGCGGATGCTCTTGGCGATCGCGGTCGACCACCAGAGCAAATTCATTGCGCCCGCGCTCCTGGAGGCCAAGCAAGCCGTTTGGGAATTCATGGGCGCCAACCTTTCGGTGCTTGATGCGCAAGACGCGACAGATGCGGTCATCCATTCGGCCACGGAAGACAATTTCAGGCAGTTTGTGTTTCCGGATTTACTGGGTGCCGCCGATCCAGACACCCAGCACTCCATCCACGCAGCCCTGGAAATTGCGGCGAGCAATGAAGCTTCGAAAATCACAGACTTCATGAGCGCGCTGGATTTCAACCGCATCGGCCAGAAGATCTATGTGTCTGAGGCGGACTTTGAAGAGGTGCGCTATGCACTGGACAGCCTGGGCAAGGTTGCCAACCAATACACGTCGATTGACGCCTTCTTGGGCGCCATGAACATGTTTGACCACACGCTCAGAAAGCCCAGTGCAGCACACCGCCAGCTCAGGCTCTCCACCATTGAGGATGCCAAGGGCTTGGAGTTCCGTATCGTGTTCATCCCGGACTGCAATAAGAAGACTTTTGACAACACGACCCAGGACGAGCGCAACCTGTTTTATGTGGCCGCATCCCGCGCCAAAGAGTTGCTGGTAATGGGGCATGCCCAGGGTTCAGAGTCCTCTTTCCTGAAGCCTTTCAGGCACTAGTCTCGACCAGCAGCAAGCTCTGCAGCAGTGCACTGCCCAGCGGCCAGGGGCCGAAGCCGGCCTCTACGTTGATGTGGCCGGCGTCGGGCAGGCGCACAAATTCGCTTTTCCAAGCCCGTGCATAGGCGCCAGCAGTGCGCACCGGGCAAAACGGGTCATTGGTGCTGGCCACCACAATGCTGCGGTAGGGCAGGGGCTGGTAGGGAGCAGGGGCAAAGTCCGCCAGAATGCCACGCCGTTCGGGGTCGGCCGGCGCTACCAGCAGGGCGCCCACAATGCGCTCCGCCGCTTCCGGAGGCAAGTGGCTGGTGGCAATGCAGCCCAGGCTGTGCGCGGCAATGACCACGGGGCCATCGATCTCCAGAATATGGCGCGTAATGGACGCTATCCATGCCGAACGTCTGGGGGTGATCCAGTCGTCCTGGTGCACCCGCACCGCGCCCGGCAGTTGTTCGGCCCACAGCGTTTGCCAATGGCCGGGGCCTGAATCACGCCATCCGGGAACAATCAACACTGTAGACATGGATTCACCTTCAAAACTTGCGAGGGGCCATTCTGCGCAAGCGGCCCCTGATTCCTAACGAATACTTTGTTGTTTGCTTATGCGCAGCCAATGCGCGTGTCTCGCTCCGCAAGGTGGGTCTTTAAGATCGCTGCATGACTTCGCGCTCCACCTCTTCTGCTTCCCCTTTAGCTGCCCTGTATCCGCTCTTGTTTGTGGCCTTGTGGAGTACCGGTTTCATCGGTGCCAAGTTTGGTTTGCCGTATGTGGAGCCACTCACTTTTCTGACCGTGCGCTACGCCGCGGTGCTGGTGCTCATGGGTTTGGTTGTGTGGCACACGCGGGCGCCCTGGCCATCCACATTGCGCGAGTGTGGGCACATTGCCGTGACCGGCGTGCTGGTGCATGCGGTGTACCTGGGTGGTGTGTTCATTGCCATCGGCCATGGCCTGCCTGCCGGTGTGGCGGCCATTGTGGTTGGGTTGCAGCCCTTGTTAACTGCGTTGGGTGCCGGCTGGCTGCTGCGCGAAAAAGTGCGCGCCACGCAATGGGCCGGCCTGGCAGCAGGCTTTGCGGGCGTGGCGCTGGTGGTGGCGCACAAGGTGGCCGCCGGTGCGGGGCTGGCTACGCTGTGGACGCTGCTATTCCCGGTGGCTGTGGCCTTGCTGGCCATCACGGCCGGCACGCTGTACCAAAAGCGCTACTGCCCTTCGTTTGATTTGCGCACCGGCTCGCTCATTCAGTTCATTCCCAGTCTGGTGCTGACGGGTTTGGCAGCAGCCGCCACCGAGACCATGCACATTGAGTGGACCGGCTCTTTTGTGTTCGCACTGGCCTGGCTGGTGCTGGTCTTGTCGCTGGGTGCAGTGACCTTGCTCAATGTGCTGATCCGTAGCGGCAGCGCCGTCAATGTGGCCAGCCTGTTTTACCTGGTGCCGCCCTGCACCGCGCTGGTGGCCTGGGCGCTGTTTGGCGAGACGTTGACCGGTTTGGCGCTGGCGGGCATGGGGCTTACGGTGTTTGGCGTCTGGCTGGCGCGCAAATAGATGTTGCTATTGATTTAATAGCTACTAGCGCAATCAAATACTGCGCTAGCAGCCTATTTGGTTACTTTTTGGCGTAGATCTGGTCAAAGCTGGCGCCGTCGGCAAAGTGGGCTTTGTCGGCCTTGTCCCAGCCACCGAAGGCCTGGTCGATGGTGAATAGGTTGATCTTGGGGAACTGCTTGGCGTATTTGGCTTGCGCTTTGGTGGAGACGGCAGGGCGGTAGAAGTGTTTGCCGGCAAGGTCTTGGCCTTCTTCGCTGTACAGGTACTTCAGGTATTCCTCGGCCACAGCACGGGTGCCTTTTTTGTCCACGTTCTTGTCGACCACGGCGACTGCAGGCTCCGCCAGGATAGAAAGGCTAGGTGCCACCACATCAAACTTGGCGCCGAACTCTTTCTCCAGCAAGTAGGCCTCGTTCTCCCAGGCGATCAGCACATCGCCCTGGTTGCGCTGGGCAAAACTGATGGTGGAGCCACGGGCGCCGGTGTCCAGAATCGGCACGTTGCCGTACAGCTTGGCGACGAACTCTTTGGCCTTGGCATCGCTGCCGAACTTGCGCTTGGCAAACTCCCAGGCGGCCAGGTAGTTCCAGCGGGCGCCGCCACTGGTCTTGGGGTTGGGGGTGATGACTTTCACATCGGGGCGGATCAAATCATCCCAGTCCTTGATGCCTTTGGGGTTGCCCTCGCGCACCGCCAATACGATGGTGGAGGTGTAGGGCGATGCGTTGAGCGGCAGGCGCTTTTGCCAGTCGGCGTTGATCCAGCCACCGTTGCGGGCCACCGCGTCGGTGTCACCGGCCAGGGCGAGGGTGGCGACGTCTGCGTCCAGCCCGTCAATGATGGAGCGTGCCTGCTTGCCCGAGCCGCCGTGGCTTTGTTTGACGGTCACCGTCTGGCCGGTTTTGGCTTTCCAGTACTTGGCAAACGCGGCGTTGAACTCGACATAGAGCTCGCGGGTCGGGTCATACGACACGTTGAGCAGGGTGATGCTTTGTTGCGCAAAGGCCTGGCCTGTGGATGCTGCGATGGCGCCAGCGAGTACTAGCGTGCCGAAGCCGCGGCGGGAGAGGGGGGCGCTGCGTGGCGCAGTAGCAATAGATGCAAAGGGCATATCAACTCCAGAAATCAACGCGTTAATGCGATAAGGGAGATTCTGGAAGCCCCGCGTTAAAACTGGAACTACGGAATTTTCAGTTCTAAATAACCAAAACATCCTTAGGGTGGGTTTGCGGGGCGCTAACGGCGGGGCTGTACTCCGTTACACGCGCCGCGGTGGGTGCCGGGCTTCTCTGCCCGAAGTTCGCAAAAATTTCGCCAGACCGATACGTTATCGCATCTGTGTGGGAAAACCCTAGTAACTCACTGCATCAAAATACCGCTATTTGTGCCCAGAGTATCAACCTCCCTAAGGGCCAACTTCTACTATTCAGACCTGTCGATGCACGCTAGGCATTGGCTGAACCCCCGAAATTAACAACAGGAGACAGTTACATGAAACTCAAAGCGTCTTTAGCTTTGGCCTTCGGCTTGGTAGCCAGTGCTGCGTTTGCGCAGACAGAGTTGGTCGTTGCGACTGTGAACAACGGCCACATGGTCGAAATGCAGAAGCTCAGCAAGAACTTCGAAACCGCCAACCCCGATATCAAGCTCAAGTGGGTGACCCTGGAAGAAGGCGTGCTGCGCCAGCGCGTGACCACCGACATCGCCACCAAAGGCGGCCAGTTTGATGTGATGACCATCGGCATGTACGAAACCCCGATTTGGGGCAAAAAGGGCTGGCTGCAAGAACTCAAGACTGACGCCAAGTACGACGCGGACGACATCCTGCCCGCCATGCGCAACGGTTTGAGCGTGGACGGCAAGATGTTTGCGGTGCCTTTCTACGGCGAATCCTCGATGCTGATGTACCGCAAGGACCTCGCTGACAAGGCCGGCATCAAAGTGGCAGACAAGCCCACCTGGACCGACATCAAGGCCTTGGCCGCCAAGATCCACGACCCCAAGAATGGCGTGTACGGCATCTGCCTGCGCGGCAAGCCGGGCTGGGGCGACAACATGGCGTTCTTGACCACGCTGGTAAACACCAACGGCGGCCAGTGGTTTGACACCAGCTGGAAACCCCAGTTGGAGAGCAAGCCTTGGAAGGACTCCATCAACTTCTACGTCGACCTGCTCAAGAACTACGGCCCTCCCGGCTCGTCTGCCAACAGCTTCAACGAAATTCTGGCGCTGTACAACGAGGGCAAGTGCGGCATGTGGATCGACGCGACCATTGCGGCGTCTTTTATCACCGACCCCAAGCAGTCCAAAGTGGCTGACAAGGTGGCATTTGCGCAAGCACCGACTGCAGTGACTCCCAAGGGGGCCAACTGGTTGTGGGCATGGGCACTGGCCATTCCTGCAGGCTCCAAGAAAGTGGACGCTGCTACCAAGTTTGTGACCTGGGCAACTTCCAAGGAATACATCGAGCTGGTGGCCAAGACCAATGGCTGGGCCCATGTGCCCACCGGTACCCGCAAGAGCACCTATGCCAACGCCGAGTTCATGAAGGCAGCCAAGTTTGCAGCGGCTGAAAAGGCGGCGATTGACTCTGCCAACCCGAACGACAGCACTTTGCCCAAGAGCCCGTATGTCGGCGTGCAGTTTGCGGCGATTCCTGAGTTCCAGGCCATCGGCGCCACCGTGGGTCAGGAAATGAGTGCCGCACTGGCTGGCAAGAAGTCGGTAGACGCAGCCCTGAAGGCTTCTCAAGTCGCGGCAGAGCGCGAAATGAAGAAGGCTGGCTACTACAAGTAAGCATCTCTCCGGTAGGTTGACTTTAGGCGCGCGGGGGAACCTGCGCGCCCTTTTATGTCGCGTTTTCCGCCGCTGTCTGCGCCTGTGTGGACCGGCCACTCTCACTGAGAGACATCTTCATGAACCGATTTATCCCCCGCGCACTCATGGCGCCGGCAGTGATCACCCTCTTTCTGTGGATGATCGTGCCCCTGGTGATGACCATTTATTTTTCGGTCATCCGTTACAACCTGATGCAGCCCGACCAGACCGGCTTCATTGGTTTGGAGAACTTTGAATATTTCGTGACCGACCCTTCGTTCGGCACGGCGGTGCTCAACACCTTGCTGCTGCTGGGCAGCGTGATCCTGATTACGGTGGTGTTGGGTAGCCTGATTGCGCTGCTGATTGACGATCCGTTCCCCGGCCGCGGCCTGGTGCGCATTTTGTTGATCTCGCCCTTCTTTGTCATGCCCACGGTGAACGCTTTGCTGTGGAAGCACATGATGATGAACCCGATTTACGGGGTGCTGGCCCAGGTGTGGCTCTTCTTCGGCGGCACGCCGGTGGACTGGTTGACCGACTTGCCGCTGCTCAGCGTGATCATCATCGTGTCGTGGCAATGGCTTCCGTTTGCAACGCTGATTTTTATTACCTCGCTCCAGAGCATGAACCGCGAGCAGCTCGAGGCCTCCCGCATGGACGGCGCCAATTACCTGCAGCAACTGCGCTACCTCTACTTGCCCCACATGGCCCGCTCGGTGGCAGTGGTGGTGATGATCGAAATGATCTTCTTGCTCAGCGTGTTTGCTGAGATCTACACCACCACCGGTGGTGGCCCGGGCGACGCAAGTACCAACGTGGCCTTCCTGATCTTCAAGCAGGCGCTGTTGAACTTTGATGCCGGTGTGGCCTCCGCAGGCGCTTTGTTTGCCGTGGTGCTGGCCAATATCGCCGCCGTATTCCTGATCCGCATGGTCGGCAAGAACCTCGATAAGTGAGTTGCAGATGACACACGCTAAATCTTTCCCCTGGCTGCATTGGCTGCGCACGGTGGTGGCCTGGTTGGTCACGCTGCTCTTGTTTTTCCCCTTGGGTTGGCTGGTGCTGACTGCCTTCAAGACGGAGCTGCAAGCCATCTCGGTGCCGCCGCTGGTGTTGTTCACCCCGACCTTGGAGAACTTTCAGATCGTGCAGGAGCGCAGCGACTACATGCTCTACGCCACCAACTCGCTGATCACCAGTGTGGCCTCCACCATTCTGGGCTTGATGCTGGCTTTTCCTGCGGCGTATGCGATGGCCTTCTTCAAGGGCAAGTACACCAAAGACATCCTGATGTGGATGCTTTCGACCAAAATGATGCCCGCCGTGGGCGCCCTGGTGCCGGTGTATGTGATGGCGCAAACCAGTGGCTTGTTGGACACCCGCACGGGGCTGGTGATTGTGTTCACGCTGTCCAACTTGCCCATCATGGTGTGGATGCTGTATTCCTACCTGAAGGAGATTCCCAACGAGATTCTGGAAGCCTCCCGCATGGATGGCGCCACGCTATGGAGCGAGTTCCGCTACGTGCTACTGCCCCTGACCATGGGTGGTCTGGCGTCTACCGGTTTGCTGACGCTGGTGCTGAGCTGGAACGAGGCCTTCTGGTCGCTCAACCTGAGCGCTGCCAAGGCCGGCACGCTGGCCACCTTGATTGCCAGCTACTCCAGTCCGGAAGGCCTGTTCTGGGCCAAGTTGTCGGCTGCCTCTTTCATGGCCATCGGCCCCATCGTGGTCTTCGGCTGGTTCAGCCAGAAGCAATTGGTCCAAGGCCTGACCTTCGGCGCCGTCAAGTAACAAATAAAGATCAGGAGACCTCTTTCATGTCTTACCTCCAACTCAGCGGCGTTGAAAAGCTGTTCGGCGAACACCGTGTCATCAAGGGCATTGACCTGGCCATCAAGCAAGGCGAATTCGTGGTGTTTGTGGGCCCGTCCGGCTGCGGCAAGTCCACGCTCTTGCGTCTGATTGCCGGCCTGGAAACCATCGATGGCGGCAGCCTGCAGCTCGACGGCCGCGACATCACGCACCAGCCCTCTAGCAAGCGCGACTTGGCCATGGTGTTCCAGAGCTATGCGCTCTACCCGCACATGAGCGTGTTCGAGAACATGAGCTTTGCCTTGAAGCTGGCCAATGTGGACCCCGCCATCATCAAAGACAAGGTGGACCGCGCCGCCAAGATTCTGAACCTCACCAACTACCTGCAGCGCACACCCAAAGAGTTGTCCGGCGGGCAGCGCCAGCGTGTGGCCATCGGCCGCGCCATCGTGCGGGCACCCAAGGTGTTTTTGTTTGACGAGCCGCTCTCCAACCTCGATGCAGCCCTGCGCGGCCAGACCCGTATCGAGATTGCCAAGCTGCACCGCGACCTGGGTGCCACCACCATTTACGTAACGCACGACCAGGTGGAAGCCATGACCCTGGCCGACCGCGTGGTTGTGCTGCGCGACGGCAACATTGAGCAGGTGGGCACACCACTGGAGCTGTACGACCGCCCGGCCAACCAGTTTGTGGCGCAGTTCATCGGCACCCCGCAAATGAACGTGGTCGAAGCCGCCAAGCTGCCCTCGGTGACTACCGTGGCCGGTGTGCAGGTGCCTGCGCTCGGTTCTATTGGCCTGCGGCCTGAGAGCATCACGCTGGTGCCGGCCGGCGAGGGTGCCATACAAGCCAAGGTAGAGTTAATTGAAGCGCTGGGTGCCGAGACCCTGATTTACGTGACCACCCAGAGTGGCGCCCAACTGGTGGCCCGCCTGAACACCCGCACCGAGCTGCATGTGGGCGGCGACGTAGGCGTGCAGATCGATGCCGACGCGGCCCACTTGTTTGATGCCAATGGCCGTGTTGTAGCCGCGGGCGCACTTTGATGTCCGCCGTCATGACACCTCACCCACAGCAACCCCTTCACGGCCAAGTGGCCGCGGTCACCGGTGCCGCATCAGGTATCGGTTTTGCCAGCGCGAACGCCATGGTTCAAGCCGGTGCCCGCGTGGTGCTGATTGACCGTGACCGCAACGCGCTGGACAAAGCCTGCGCCACCCTGGGCCCCCAAGCGGTGCCCCTGGTGCTGGACCTGCTGGACCGCGACCAGTGCGCCAGCTTGCTCACCCAAGTGCTGGCACTGGAAGGGCGCCTGGATGTGTTCCACGCCAACGCCGGCCTGTATGTGGGCGGCGACCTGGTCGACAACGACCCGGACGCTATCGACCGCATGCTCAACTTGAACGTGAATGTGGTGATGAAGAACGTGCACAACGTGCTGCCCCACATGATTGCGCGGGGCTCGGGCGACATCATCGTGACCAGCTCACTCGCCGCGCACTTTCCTACCCCCTGGGAGCCGGTGTATGCGTCGTCCAAGTGGGCTATCGACTGCTTTGTGCAGACGGTGCGCCGCCAGGTGTTCAAACACGGATTGCGCGTCGGCTCCATTTCGCCGGGGCCGGTCATTACCTCTTTGCTGTCCGATTGGCCTGCCGACAAGCTGGCAGAAGCCAAGGCCAAAGGCAGTCTGCTCGAAGCCTCCGAGGTCGCTGACGTGGTGATCTTCATGCTGACCCGCCCCCGCGGCATGACCATCCGCGACGTGGTGATGATGCCCACCCAGTTTGATCTCTAAGCGATCTCTAAGCGACCCCCGATTCATTTTTTTCACGCCTGACCATGACCACGATTCTTCACCTCGGACTGGGCTCGTTCCACCGCGCACACCAGGCGCTTTACATCCACGAACTGCGACAGCGTGGCGATACCGAATGGTCCATCACCGGCGGCAATTTGCGCCCGGACATGCTGGCCACCATGGAGGCTCTGCAGGTCCAAGGCGGCGCGTACACGCTAGAAACTGTCACGCCCCAAGGCGAGCGCAGCTACACCCGCATTGAATCCATTCAAAGAGTCATTCCTTATCAAGATGACCTCGCCCCCTTGATCGCAGCAGGCGCTGAGGCAGCCACCCGCATCATCTCGTTCACCGTGACCGAAGCCGGTTACTACTTGGACGCGAAAAACCAGCTGGACTGGGCGACCTTTGCCGACTTGCGCGCCGACCTTGAAGCCGTCAAGGCAGGCCGCGCCGGCCACACCATTTACGGCGGCCTGGTCAGCATCTTGCGGGCCCGCATGCACAGTGGCGCCGGTGCCGTGACCCTGATGAACTGCGACAACCTGCGCCACAACGGCGAGCGCTCACGTGCTGGCTTGCTGCAGTTCATTGACGCACTTGGCGACACCGCGCTCAAGGCCTGGGTGGAGCAAAACACCAGCAGCCCTAACGCGATGGTGGACCGCATTACTCCGCGCCCCACGCCGGATGTGGCCCAGCGCGTCAAGGCTGCCACCGGCTGGGACGACCAAGCCGCCATCATGGGGGAGAGCTTTATCCAGTGGGTGATTGAAGACAACTTCATTGCCGGCCGCCCTGCCTGGGAGCAGGTGGGCGTGGAGATGGTGCAGTCGGTGGACGCCTATGAAGAAGCCAAGATCCGTTTGCTCAATGCCACCCACAGCTGTATCGCCTGGGCCGGCACTCTGGTGGGCTACCAGTACATCCATGAGGGTACTCACGATGCGGTGATCCGCCGCATCGCGTATGACTATGTGACCGACGACACCATCCCGGTGCTGGATACGCCCGAAAACCCCAGCCCGCTGGACCTGCGCGCTTACCGCGACGTGGTCCTGGACCGCTTCGGAAACCCGGCCATTTGCGACACCAACCAGCGGGTGGCCATGGACGGGTATTCCAAGATCCCCGGCTTCATCGTGCCCACCATTCGTGAGCGCTTGGCGCGCGGCGAGTCGATTGCCAGTGTGATCATGTTGCCCGCACTCTTTCTGGCCTATCTGCAGCGCTGGCATGAGGGCAAGATCGCCTACACCTACCAGGACCAGGCGATGGACCCGGCGGCAGCCCACGCGATTTGTGAGGCGGCCGACCCGGTGGCGGCTTTTGCCGCTGATACGGTGCTGTGGGGCCCGCTGGCCTCGACACCGCGCTTGCTCGATGCGCTGCGGGTGGGCTATGCCCGGGTGCAGCTGTTTGTCCAGAACCACTTGGGTGCAGGGCCGGCGTAATTGCTGGTAACGTGAGGCATTCCCGTTTATTGCTCAAGTCGCTATGGCTGCTACCCCACACTCGCACCCTCTATCGGGCTATCCCGTCAGTCGGCACCGGGCTCCGGAGCTGGAGGCTGACTACAACCGCAACCCGTCGCTGGGCTATGAGCCTACCGACGAGGTCGGATTCATCCGCTGCCTGGGTCACGGCTATCCGACCCCCTTGGCGCGTTGGCATTGCCATGATGAATATGAGTTGCACCTGATCACCCAGAGCTCCGGTAAGGCGTTTGTCGGGGACTGGATCGGCCCGTTTGAGCCGGGCCATCTGGTGCTGTGCGGGCCCCGCCTCCCGCACAACTGGATTTCTCTGGACGTGCCCGACGAAGGTGTTGCGATGCGCGATTTGGTGATCCAGTTCCGGCATGAGCCGCTGGCACAGGCCTGCCAGTCCATCCCCGAGCTGCAGGAGGTGCTGCCCCTATTGGAGCGCGCCCGCCACGGTATCGAGTTTTTTGGCCTCTCGGACCGTGCCCAAACGCACTGGCATGCGGTGCGCGGTTCACGCGGGCTCAAGCGCTTGGCCGCGTTCTGTGAATACATGACCGATCTGTCCCGCTGGGGGGACTATCGCCTGCTCTCCAACGTGCAAATGCGGGGCGCGGAAAACGACACTGAGCTCGACCAGATCAACACCCTCGTCAACCGCATCACCGAGAACCCGTCGCACTCCCAGTCGGCAGCCGAGGTGGCGGCAGAGCTGGCCATGAGTGAGAGCCGGTTTTCGCGTTTCTTCCGGCGTGCGACCGGCAATACCTATACCGACTTTGTGAACCGGGTGCGCATCAACCGCGCCTGCCAGCTGCTGATGACCTCAGACCGCTACGTCACCAATATTTGCTACGACGTGGGTTTCAACAACGTAGCCAATTTCAACCGCCGGTTTCTGGAGCTCAAGGGCATGACGCCCTCGGAATTCCGCAAACAGGCGGAGAGCCGTTTTGGCGGAGCACCCGCTACGCTCTAGGCGGCGCTCAGGGTGCCGCGGCGGAGCTCATCCGGCGTGGTGCCCATCAGCTTCTTGAACATGGCAATGAAGGCCGACGCACTGCCGTAGCCCAGATCCAGCGCAATCGTCTCCACTGTCTGGCCCGCCTCCAGCAGGGGCATGGCCCGCACCACCCGCAGGCGCTGGCGCCACTCGGCAAACGGCATGCCCAAGTCGCGCTGGCAGCGGCGCATCAGGGTGCGCTCGGTGCTGTGGACTGCATGGGCCAGCTCGGGGAGCGAGCGGTTGTCGCCAGGGTGGGCTTGCAGCAGCCGTAGCACGGCGCCCAGCGCCGGATCGTCAGAGCCGGGCAGGTAGCTGCCTGCCCGCGGTGCGAGGGTGAGCTGGTCGAGCAGCACTTTGAGCAAGCGGGCTTCAGGCCCCGACACCGCACTGCCGGCTGGCTGCAAGCGCAGATGTTCCAGCATGGCGCGCACCAAGGGGCTCACCGTGAGTGCGCAGGGCTCGCTTGGCAAGGGGCGGCACAAGGCGGTAGACACATACAAAGAGCAGTGGTGTGCCGCTTTGCGGTTCAGGCCCACATGTTCCAGGTGGGGTGGCAGCCAGATGCCGTATTGCGGCGGCGCCAGGAAATGGTGGCCTTGCACTTTCACCTCCATCACGCCGCTGAAGGAATACACAAACTCGCCCCAGGCGTGCTGGTGCTCGGGGTAGAGCCCGTGGTCCGGCACATAGGCGCTGCGGAACATGACCGGTGCCGGTAGGGTGGGGCTGGTGAGGGGGATGTCTAGCTTGGGACGCAGGATGGGCATGCTTGTCCGCTATGGCGTATGGCTTGTCATGTTTTCACTATATCAATGAAAGCCGTCAGCTGAATAATCGATCGATTGTTTGGTATGGGAGAGTTATGGATACGCGCAAACCGGTGGATGGGTCCGCCGTCCTGTTGATGATGGTCTTGTGTGCCACTTGGGGCATGCAGCAGGTGGTGCTCAAAGCCACCGCGGCGGATATTGCACCGGTCATGCAAATTGCCCTGCGGTCCGGCGTGGCCGCCTTGCTGGTGGGTTTGGTGATGTGGTGGCGTGGCGAGTCCATGTCGCTGCGTGATGGAACGCTGGTGCCGGGCTTGGCGGTCGGTGTTTTTTTTGCCACCGAGTTTTTGCTGGTGGCCGAGGGCCTGCGCCATACCAGTGCGTCGCACATGGTCGTGTTTTTGTACACCGCTCCGATTTTTGCCGCGCTGGGTTTGCACTGGCGGATTCCGGCAGAGCGCCTGAGTGGTTTGCAGTGGAGCGGTATCGCGATTGCATTCGCCGGTATTGCCATGACCTTCCTGGGCCGTGGGCACGGGGCTGCCACCGGTGCCGCTGCAACGGGCAGCACCTTGTGGGGCGACTTCTTGGGGGTGCTCGCCGCTATTGCCTGGGCAGCTACGACCGTGGTGGTGCGCTGTTCCAGCCTTGCCAAAGCCCAGCCTTCCAAAACTTTGCAATACCAATTGGTGATGGCATTCGGGGTGTTGCTGTGCGCGGCCTGGATGTCGGGGCAGGCAGAGGTGAACTTCACACCTCGCGTGTGGGCCAGCCTTGCGTTTCACGCGGTGGTGGTGTCGTTTGCCAGCTTTCTGGCCTGGTTCTGGTTGTTACGCCACTACCTGGCGTCGCGGTTGGGCGTGTTCTCGTTCATGACGCCCTTGTTCGGCATGTTGTTCGGTGCCTGGTTGCTCGATGAGCCGATTGAGGCGGGCTTTCTGGTCGGTGCGATTCCGGTGTTGGTGGGCATCGTGCTCGTGAGCGCAGGCCCATGGTTAGGGCAGATCTGGGCAGACACCTTCAAGGCCCGGACGCGTTAATCGCCCGGAGCGGCGAGGGAAAACCTGTCTTGGTTTTGCCACGCAGCAGTCATAGACTGGCATGCCTGCGTGGCGGGCGCAAACTTTACAGATGCTTTGCATCCTGGTCGGATTTAATCCGGTGAGTTCGCGTCTTAGCAACCTATGATTAAAAATGAAGGCCGAACGCCCGCGTTTGTGCTGTTCTCCCTCCAACCTGCCCCCTTGTTGTTGCCCTGCCCATGAAATTTCATCGTGCCAAAGTTGTGCTGGCGTGCTCCGCCCTGCCCTTGTTGATGTGGGGTTGCTCCGGCAAGTCCGAGACTGCTTCTACCGCTCCCGCAACCGCCGCCTCCGGCGCAGCCGGCCCGGCTGCCGCACCGGCGAGTGCCGCAGCCAGCGCACCGGCCGGTGGCCCGGCGTCGGTGACTACTGTGAAGGCCCAGAAAAAAGACCTCAACGTCACCCTCAAGGCCAGTGGCACCGTGGTGCCACTCAATGTGGTCGATGTGCGCACCCAGATGAACAGCACCATCAAAAGCGTGCATTTCAAAGAAGGGCAGTTCGTCAAGGCCGGGCAGTTGCTGTTCACCCTGGACGCCCGCAGCGACGAGGCCAATGTGGCCAAGGCTGCCGCGCAGTTGGCCAAAGACAATGTGTCGCTGGCCGATGCCAAGCGCCAGTTTGAGCGCGCCAAGCAGTTGTTTGCGCAAAACTTTATCTCCCAAGGATCGGTCGATACCGCCCAAGCGCTGGTCGACAGTGTGAACGCCACCGTGGTGGCCGACCAGGCCGCGCTGGATGCGGCCAAAGTCGCCTTGTCGTATTCCCGCATCGTGGCGCCGGCGTCCGGCCGTGCCGGTGCGGTCAATGTCTTTGTGGGTAGCGCAGTGCAGGTGAACGTGACCAGTCTGGTCACCATCACCCAGTTGGACCCGGTGGGCATCCAGTTCAGCATTCCCCAGCGCAACCTGAGCGACGCACTCGCCGCACTGAAGGAGGGCGCCTCGGTCAAAGCCACGCTCGCTGATGGCGGCGGCACCTTCAAGGGCAAGTTGCAGTTTGTGGACAGCGCCGTCGACGCGAGCTCGGGGGCCGTGAAAGCCAAGGCAGTGTTCGCCAACGCCGACAACAAGCTCTGGCCCGGCGCATTTGCCGAAGTGCACCAAACCATTGCCAGCATTCCCGATGCGGTGGTGATTCCTGTCGCCTCCATCGTGCAAGGCGCACGCGGCACGATTGTGTATGTGGTGGAGGACGGCAAAGCGGTGCTCAAACCGATCAAGCTGGTGTATTCCGAAGCGGGCGACGCCGCAGTGACTGGTATCAAAGCCGGTGATGCGGTGGTGCAAGAAGGCAAACAAAACCTGCGGCCCAATGTGCCAGTGGTGGAGCGTGCCAAAGAGAGCCCAGAGGGCAAAGGCAAGCCCAAAGACGGCGACGCCAAATCTTCAGACGCCAAAGCCCCGGATGCCAAGCCCGCCGCCAGTGACGCAGCCAAGCCCGCCACACCATGAACATCTCTGAACATTTCATCCGCCGTCCGGTGATGACGGTGCTACTCAACCTCGCCATCGTGATGGCGGGGGTGATCGGGTTTCGCAGCATTACGGTAGCGGCCTTGCCGAGTTACGACACGCCGGTGATCAACGTCTCGGCGTCTCTCGCCGGTGCGAGCCCGGAGACCATGGCCACATCGGTGGCGCTGCCGCTTGAAAAACAATTCCAGACGGTACCGGGCCTCAAAACCATCAGCTCCACCAGCACGCTGGGCAGTACCTCGCTTACGCTGGAGTTTGAAGAGTCCCGCAATATCGATGCGGCGGCTGTCGACGTGCAAGCCGCCTTGCTGCGCGCGCAGCGTGCCTTGCCCTCTGACATGACCAACCCGCCGTCGTACCGCAAGGTGAACCCTGCGGACGCCCCGGTCTTGCTGGTGGCTTTGCAGTCCCCCTCGCTGTCGCCAGCCGAGTTGCAGGACTACGCCGAGCACCTGATCGTGCCGACCCTCTCTACCGTGAGCGGTGTGGCGCAGGTCAACGTGTTTGGCTCCAAGCGCTATGCGGTGCGGGTGCGGGTGCAGCCGCAGGCGCTGGCTGCCCGCAACATCGGGCTGGATGAAATCAGCGCGGCTCTGAGAGCGGCCAACGTGAATACACCGGTGGGTACCCTCGAAGGCCCCAAGCAGACGCTGGTGCTCCAGGCTAACAAGCAACTGCGCAATGCGTCCGAATTTGCCGATCTGATTGTGAGCACCAAGGGCGGCAACCCGGTGCGTCTGCGCGATGTGGCCAAGGTAGAAGACAGCCTGGAAACACTCCGTAGCTGGGCCACCCTGAATGGCGAGCCCTCTATTACCTTGGCGGTACAACGCCAGCCGGGCGCCAATACGGTGCAGGTGGTGGACTCCATCCGCGCGGCATTGCCTGCCCTGCAAACCCAGATGCCGGCCTCGGTGAAGATGACGCCGGTGAACGACCGCTCGTTGTCGGTGCGGGAAGCCTTGCACGACGTCACGCTCACCCTGATCGGCACCATTATTCTGGTGGTGCTGGTGATCTTTTTGTTCTTGCGCCGCTTTGTGGCCACGGTCATTCCGGCCTTGTCGTTGCCCGTGTCGCTGGTCGGTGCGGTGGCGTTGCTCTGGGGCCTGAACTACAGCCTCGACAACATCTCGCTCTTGGGCCTGACGCTCGCTGTCGGCCTGGTGGTGGACGATGCCATTGTGGTGCTCGAGAATATCATCCGCCACGTGGAAAAGGGTGAGAACGCGTTTCAGGCCGCCCTGCGCGGTGCGCGCGAAGTGGGCTTCACCATTATTTCGATCTCGGTCTCGCTGATCGCGGTGTTCATTCCCATCTTTTTCATGCCCGGCGTGATCGGCCTGTTGTTCCACGAATTTGCGGTCGTGGTGGGCCTGTCGATTGTGGTGTCGGCGTTTGTGTCGCTGACCTTGGTGCCCATGCTGGCCAGCCGCTTTCTGAAAGATGAGGCGCACATGAAGCGCCCCGGTGTCGTTGTGCGCAGCTTTGAGCGTGCCTTCAACGCCACCTTGGCCGGCTACACCCGCATGCTGGACCTGGCCTTGGCCCACCGCTGGGTGATTTTGGCCATTGCGCTGTCTACCTTCGTTGCCACTGCCTGGCTGCTACAGGTGATCCCGAAAGGATTTTTCCCGGAGGAAGACATCGGTCAAATCCAGGTCACGACCGAGGCCGCGGAAGACACCTCGTTCACCGCCATGGTGGCCCTGCAAGAGCGTGCGGCTGAAATCATCCGCAAAGACCCGAATGTGGCGGTGGTCAGCTCGTTCAACGGGGGAGGCGGTGCGCAAAACACCGGTCGCATGTTTGTGACACTCAAGCCCCAATCTGAACGCGAGCCGATGAAAAAAGTGGTCGAAGGTCTGCGCAAGAAATTGCGGGGCGTGGCCGGTATCAACGTGTTCATGCGCCCCACCCAAAACTTGCAGCTTGGCGGTCGCCAGAGCAAGGCGCAGTACCAGTACATCCTGCAAAGCATCCGGGCCGACGAGCTCAGCACTTGGGCCCAGAAGCTGCAAGAAAAGCTGCGCTCTGACCCGATGTTCCGCGACGTGACCAGCGACTCCCAGCTGCGCGGTTTGCAAGCCCAACTCAAAATCGACCGCGACCGCGCCAACTCTTTGGGCGTGTCGGTCGACAGCATCCGAACCGCCCTGTTCAGTGCGTTCGGTGAGCGCCAGGTGTCCACCATCTACCTGCCAACCGACAGCTACCAAGTCATCATGGAAGTTGCCCCCGAGGCCAAGCAGGACGAATCTGCCATCAACGGCATTTACGTGCGCTCCAGCAACGGCGGGCTGGTGCCGCTGAGCAGCTTCACTACCGTGGAGCGCTCGGTAGGCCCAACCTCGATCAACCACGTGGGCCAACTGCAAGCGGTGACCGTGTCGTTCAACCTGGCGCCCGGTGCCGCGCTGGGCGATGCCACTGCCAAGATCGATGCGGCCCGCGAGGCCATCCAGATGCCGAGCTCCATCATCAGCAGCTACGGCGGCGATGCTGCGGTGTTCAAAAACTCGCAAGGCAGCCAAGCGATCCTGATCATTGCGGCGCTGCTCGTGATTTACGTCTTGCTGGGGGTGCTGTACGAGAGCTATATCCACCCCATCACCATCCTGGCCGGCCTGCCTTCAGCCGCCACCGGCGCGCTGGCGACGCTGATGTTTTTCGGTCAGGACTTGACCCTGATTGCCACCATCGGCTTGGTCTTGCTCATCGGGATTGTGAAGAAAAACGCGATCATGATGATCGACTTTGCGCTCGATGCGCAGCGTCATATGGGCATGACTCCGGCAGAGGCGATTCGCGAGGCTTGTATCTTGCGCTTCCGCCCCATCATGATGACCACCTTGGCCGCGCTCATGGGGGCTTTGCCGATTGCACTGGGAATCGGCGCCGGCGCCGAGCTGCGTCAGCCCTTGGGCTTGGCAGTGGTGGGCGGCCTGATTTTTTCGCAGGCCATCACCTTGTTCATCACGCCGGTGCTTTATCTGCTGCTCGAACGCTTTAGCGGCACCGGCCCTATTCAGACGCCGGAGGCCGCTCAGGTCGAAGTTTAAGAACCCGTCTGGGCCTTGCGCTTGCCGCGGGCCCGGATGTTCAAGGCTTCCACCGCCAGCGAGAAAGCCATGGCAGCGTAGATATAGCCCTTGGGGATTTCCTGGTCAAACGCTTCTGCGGTGAGCGCCATGCCCACCATGACGAGGAACGCCAAGGCCAGCACCTTGACCGACGGGTGGCGGTCCACAAACTCACCGATCGGCTTGGCAGCTACCAGCATCACCCCGACCGACACCACCACTGCGGCGACCATCACGCTGATCTGGTCGACCATGCCGACTGCGGTAATCACCGAGTCCAGCGAAAACACAATATCAATGATGGCAATCTGGCCGATGATGGACCAGAACAGTTTGGTGCCGGCCGCCTTCATGACCGCGTCTTCGGTGGCGGCGGGGGCGTGTTCGTCGCGCGCTTCTACTTCCACAAAAATCTCGTGCGAGGCTTTGTAGAGCAAAAAGAGCCCGCCGGCGAGCAACACCAAGTCCCGGCCGCTGAAGCCCTTGCCGGCCACGCTGAACAAGTCTTCGGTCAGGCCCATGACCCAGCTCAGCGAAAACAGCAGCAACAGGCGCGACACCATCGCAAAGCCCAGGCCGAGGCGGCGTGCCTTGTCCCGCATGTGGGGTGGCAGGCGCCCGACCAGAATCGAGATGAAGATGATGTTGTCAATGCCCAGCACGATTTCCAGTGCTGTCAGCATGGCAAAGGCAATCCAGACGTTCGGGTCGCTCAAAAATTCCATGGTTTTGTCCTTGTAGAAAAGAAGGTTGTTCTGGCCGCCATCCTAGCCGCTTGGCGTGACCCCGGCATCCCCCGGTCGGCCGGTACACTTTCACAGCTATGCCCCGCTTTGCCGCCAACCTTTCGCTGCTCTACAACGAGCACCCCTTTCTCGACCGATTTGCCGCTGCTGCGGCCGACGGTTTCACGGGGGTAGAGTTTTTGTTTCCATACGCCTTTGCCGTGAAAGAGCTGGCGGCACGCTTGCAAACCCATGGCCTGCAACAGGTGCTGCTCAATGCACCGCCCGGTGATTGGGATGCCGGTGAACGCGGCATTGCCGCACTGCCCGGGCGGGAGGCCGAGTTCCAAGCCGGTTTCGCCCGCGCGCTGGACTATGCCCATGCCCTCGATTGCCCCCGCATTCACGTGCTCGCCGGTGTGTTGCCGCCCGGTGCAGACCCCGCCGCCTGCCACGCGACCTACCTGCGCAACTTGCAATGGGCCGCCGCGCAGGCGGCATCGGCGGGCCGTGCGGTGCTGGTGGAGCCGATCAACACCCGCGACTTTCCGGGTTACCTGTTGCAAACACAGGCCCAGGCCCACGCGATCGTGCTGGCGGTAGGGGCGCCCAACCTGCAAGTGCAGTTCGACCTGTACCACTGCCAGATCATGGAAGGCGATGTCGCCACCAAGATCCGCGAATACTTGCCCACCGGGCGCGTCGGTCACTTTCAGATTGCCGGTGTGCCCGGCCGCCACGAGCCCGATGTGGGGGAGTTGAATTACCCGTATCTGCTGGACGTGATCGACGAAGTGTCTGCCGCGTTTGGCTGGGACGGCTGGGTGGGCTGTGAATACCGTCCCCGGCGTGGAGTGGTGCCGGGCGCCACCCGCGAGGGCTTGGGCTGGCTGCAACGCCGATCAGGGTAAGTCCCTAAAATCGGCGGATGACTGAAACCTCCACCACCGTAATCGCCACCCATAGTGGCACCTTTCATGCCGACGACGTATTCGGCGTGGGCATTTTGATGGGGGTGTTTCCCTCGCACCGCCTGGTTCGCACCCGTAAACAAGAGTTGATCGATGCGGCTGATTTCGCGGTCGATGTGGGGGGCGTGTGGGATGCCGCCAAGGGCCGCTTCGACCACCACCAACGCGGATTCGATGGCGCCCGCCCGGCCCAATTGGTGGATGGCAACACCGTACCCGGCGTGGGCTATGCCAGCGCGGGTTTGGTGTGGTCCCAGTACGGCACCGCCTATGTACAGGCTTGGTGCGCAGCTCAGGGCCACGCGCTGGATGCGGCAGCGATCGAGCAGATCGTGCGCTCCATCGACCACTCGCTGGTGCAGTACCTCGACATTGTGGACACCGGGCAGGGCGACGTGTCGCCCGGCATCTTCGGCCTCTCCAGCCTGATCGCCCAGCTCAACACCCATTGGCTCGAAGAAAAGGGCTTGGACCATGCGGCCAAGGCCCAGCTGTTGGAAACCCGATTCCGCGAAGCGATTGCCATCACCCGCAAGTTCCTCGACCACGCCATCAGCAAAAAAGTGGCCCAGCTGCGCGCTATGGACACGGTGCGCCAGGCGCCGCGCCTGTTGGGCGGCCGGGTGCTGCACTTGCAAGAGGGCGGCATGCCTTGGACGCATGTGGTGCTGAATGAAATGCCCGAGGTGGTGTTCGTGATTTACCCCGACTCCGATGGCGACCAGTACCAGATCAAAACCGTGCCGGTCGAAGCCGGCTCGTTCACCGCCCGCATGGACCTGCCTGCCAGCTGGGCCGGCCTGCGCGATGGCGAGTTGGCCGCAGTGAACGGCGTGGCTGACAGCGTGTTTTGCCACCTGAACCTGTTTATCGGTGGCGCCCGCAGCTTTGAAGGCGCGGTGAAGATGGCAGAGTTGGCGCTGGCGGACGCCGCCGCCGCATGACAACCCTGCAGTCACCCTCTGCCCTGCAACAAGTCCGCGCGGCTATCCGCGCCAACGCGCTGCCCGGCGTGCTGCTGTGGTGCGGCCTGGCTGTGCTGCTGCTGGCCTACGCCACCGTGCCCGCCTTCCAGCAGGGCCTGGCCCGTTGGGGCGATGTCAAAGAGGCCTGGGGCCTTGCGTTTGCATTCGTGTCTTACGTGGTGTTTGCAGTGCTGGTGCCCGAGGGCTTGAGCGTGGCACTGGGCCGCCAGACCTGGACCCGCAAGACCACCCGCGACGTGCTCTACGCCGCGCTGGTGTTTGGCAGCATCGGACTCACGGTGGATGTGCTGTACGGCGTGCAGGTGCATCTGTTTGGCGAGCAGAGCGATGCGCTCACGCTGGTCAAGAAGATGCTGTTTGACCAGTTTGTGTATTCGCCGGTGTCCAACTTTGTGATCGTTGCGCTGTTCGCTTGGCGCGAGGGCGGCTTCTCCCGCAAGACGCTGCGCCATTTGTTCTCTGCCGACTTTCTGGCCCACCAGTACCTGCCGGTGCTGATTGCCATGTGGTGCGTCTGGATACCGGGCGTGATGGTGATTTACTTCATGCCCACCGAGTTGCAGTTCCCGGTGGCGTCTTTGATTCTTGTCTTCTGGATTCTGATTTTCAAGTTCGTCCGTAAAGGCTGATTGCTATCAAATAAATAGCTGCTAGCGCACATTCCATGAGCGCTAGCAGCTATTTTTTTATATAAACCATCTGCCCGGCCACGAACGCATCAAAGGCGGCCAGCAGCGATTGCCATCGCTCCGCGTTGCGCTCCAGCTGCGCCAACGCCGCGCAGGTAGCCTCCAGGGTCGAGAGCTGGCCCGGCGCATGCGCCTTGCGGATCGCGTAGCGGCCGGCCGGCACCTCGTCCAAGGCCAGGCGCGGTAGGCGCTGCAGGCCCGGGCTCAAGTGCAGCATCTTGCGGCTCTTGCGCCAGGTGGCGTCCAGCACCACCAAGCGCAGCGTCTCGGGGTGCTGCAGTTGCGAGGGCTCCAGCAGGGCGGGTACCGCATGCCCCTCATACGCGGTGGGCGGGTACAGCAGCACCGTGGTGCGCGGCCCGGGTAGCAGGGCTTGCAGTGCGACCTCGTCAAACGCTTCTCCCACCACGATGCGGCTGCCCGGCACGCTCAGGTGCAGCAGGCGCGCGCTGTTTTTGGCGTGGTGTACTTCCAGCGGGTGCTGCAGGATCAGCAGCTCGCAAGCGCTCGCTGTGGCCACGGCCAAATGGCACAGGCAGGTGGCTTGCGGGCGCAAACAGTGGGGGCAGGTAGGGCGGCTCATGAACCGGCCAAACTCCACCGGCCTATCTGCAAACTCAACACCAAAGTGCGCACACCCAGTGGCTTCAGGCCAAGGTCTTGCCGTCGAAGTCGCTGGCGTCGTGGCGCTCGCGCACTTGTTCTGCGGGTTCGCCGGTCACCTTGTTCACCATACGGCCGCGCTTGACGGCCGGGCGGGCGTAGAGCTGGTTTGCCCAGCGTTGCACGTGTTGGTATTCGTGCACGCTCAAGAACTCGGCAGCGCCATAGGCCCAACCCTTGACCAGCCCGCCGTACCAGGGGAAGACGGCCATATCGGCAATGGTGTACTCGCTGCCCGCCAGGTACTCGTTATCGGCCAGGCGCCGGTCTAGCACGTCGAGTTCGCGCTTCACTTCCATGGCAAAGCGGTCAATCGCGTATTCAATTTTGGTGGGCGCGTAGGCATAAAAGTGCCCGAAGCCGCCACCCAGGTAAGGCGCACTGCCCATCTGCCAGAAGAGCCAGTTCAGGGTCTCGGTGCGGCCCGCAATGTCTTTGGGTAAAAAGGCGCCGAACTTCTCTGCGAGATACAGCAGGATGGAGCCCGACTCAAACACGCGCAAAGGCTCAGGCCCGCTGCGGTCCAGCAAGGCCGGAATTTTGGAATTGGGGTTCACGTCCACAAAGCCGGAGCCGAACTGGTCGCCGTCGCGGATGTTGATCAGCCACGCGTCGTACTCGGCACCGGTGTGGCCCAGCGCCAGCAGCTCTTCGAGCAGGATGGTCACTTTCACGCCATTGGGGGTGCCCAGCGAATACAACTGCAGTGGGTGCTTGCCCACGGGCAATTCTTTGTCATGCGTGGGGCCGGCAATCGGCCGGTTGATGTTGGCGAACGCGCCGCCATTGTCTTTGTCCCAAGTCCAAACCTTGGGCGGCACGTAGGGGGAGGAGTCGGTCATGTGGGGTTCCGGGGTGATGGAGGGGAGTGTGGATTCCATGATATTCGTGAACCGCAAAACATGTCTGCGCAGGGATGCTTGCCGTGCCTCAGAGACAATGCCGCATGAGCACTTTTCTTCTCCTCGTTGCGTCCAATATCTTCATGACGTTTGCCTGGTACGGCCACCTCAAGTTCGGGCACGACTGGCCGCTGTGGCGTGTCATTCTTGTCTCTTGGGGCATTGCCTTTTTCGAGTACTGCCTAGCGGTGCCGGCCAACCGATTGGGCTATGGTGAGTTCTCCGGCTTTCAGCTCAAGATTTTGCAAGAGGTGGTGACACTCACCGTCTTCGTCGGCTTTGCGGTGCTGGTATTGAAAGAGAAGTTCGCTTGGAACTATGTAGCCGCGTTTGTGTGCCTAGGGGGCGCAGCGTTCTTTGCGTTTGCGTTCAAGGCGCCAGCGGCGTAAAAAGCAGGGCAAGGAGTTTTCCATGGCAGCGTCCGAGAAAGTCAAAGGCCCCGCGTCCTACTTCCCCTCCATCGAAAAAACCTACGGCCAGCCCATGGCCCATTGGTTTAACTTGGTGAAGCAACAGCAGGGAAAGAAGCACATGGAGATCGTGGCCTGGCTCAAAGCCGAACACGGCTTGGGCCACGGCGACGCCAATGCCATCGTTGCGCACTGCTTGACAGGCGCCCAGTGAGCGCGCCCATTGCACCCGCAGAGGCCGCGCGCCTCAAAGCCCTGCCCAAAGCCGAAGTGCACCTGCACCTAGAAGGCTGCTTTGAAGCCGCGCTGATAGCGCAGTGGGCCCAAACCGAAGGCGTGGCCTTGCCCAGGCCGCAAGAAGACCTGTTTAAGTTCTCGGGCTTGGCGGACTTTTTGGGCTTCTTGGACCTGGCCTGCGGCTTGGCCTGTACGCAAGACCGCTTGGTGGAGCTGAGCTACGGCCTCAGCCAGCGGCTGGCGGCCAACGGCACGTGTTATGCCGACGTCATCTTCAACCCCACGCACTGGCACGCATGGCACGGTCGCCTGGGCCCCATGCTCGACGCCATCCACGCGGGCTTTAGCGCGGCGGAGCAAGACGGCCTGCCCGGCGTGGGCCTGTGTGTCAGCCTGCTGCGCACCCAGTCGGCTAACGAGGCCATCGAGCTGGTGGACACATTGATAACGCTGCGCCACCCGCGCGTGGTGGCCCTGTCGGTAGACGGCAACGAGGCCACTGCGGGCCGCACGGGCCCCCGGTTTGCAGAAGCCTTCCGCAAGGCCGGCAGCGCCGGCCTGCGCCGCACTGTGCATGCGGGCGAATCCAGCGGGCCCGAAGGCGTGTGGGACGCCGTGGACCTGCTGGGCGCCGACCGCATCGACCACGGCGTGCGCGCCATCGAAGACCCGGCGCTGGTGCAGATGCTGGCAGACCGGAAGATCCCGCTGGGCGTGTGCCCCACGTCGAATCTGGTGCTGGGGGTGTATCCGTCGATAGAGGCGCACCCCGTTGAGCGGCTGCGGTTGGCGGGTGTTCGCGTGTCGCTCAACACCGATGACCCGGCACTGCTGGGGGCGAGTTTGGTGGGGGAATACGCGCTGTGTCGGCAGGCGTTTGGGTGGACGGATGAAGTGACGCGGGATGTGGCGCGGACTTCGATTGAGGCTAGTTTTGCGGATCAGGAAATAAAAAACCAATTGTTAGAGAAATCAATTGATTGGTGAGATTGTTAATTCCTACTGGCCTCTAAGCAGAGTGAGAATTTCCGTTGGATTGAAGAGGTATGTCAACAAATATACTGGCCGGAAAAGCACGCCAAATAGATATGCATGGGAGTAGATGATGACTTCAGAATCACAAGAGAAATTTGACTTTTCTCGTCACGAGCAGATTGCAGTTTCCGACTATTTGAGGGTGTCCGGTTTCTACGCTGATTTGGCTGCGGTAGCGAAACGCATTGCTGAGGAAGCATTGAAACGGAGGGGCATTCATCCCCAATCAATTGAAGCTCGTGCGAAGGATGCAGCTAGTTTCGGGAAGAAGGCAGCAAAACCTTCCAAGCACGATCCGAATCGCCCTATGTATCCAAGTCCCTTGGATCAAATCACTGACAAGGCAGCCATTCGAATAATTGCTTTTTTTCCCAGAACTCTCGAAGAGATTGACGTAATGCTTCGTGATGAGTTCTCAGTTGTTGAGCACTCGGACAAGGGAATAAGCCTTTTGGAAGAAGAGCGCTTTGGATATCACAGTGTTCACTATCTTGTGACGATCAACGACCCAAGGATTGCTTTACCAGAGTACGGAAGGTTCAAAGGTGCAATAGTTGAGGTGCAAGTTAGGACCATTCTTCAGCATGCTTGGGCTGAAATTGAGCATGACATTCAATACAAATCTTCGTCTACGATTCCACGTGATATCAAGCGAAGATTCATGTCATTGGCTGGTCTGTTGGAAATCGCAGATCGTGAATTTCAAGCGATTCAAGATGCAGATCGTGACCTCGCTACTAGGGCAGATACGCTGATTACAGAAGGCAAACTTGATGCGGTAGAGATTACACCTGCCTCCCTAAAAACGTATCTCAACAGACAGTTGGGGCCGGATGGAAGAATGTCCGAGTATTCATACGATTGGACGGCAAGGCTACTTCTTCGATTGGGATTCGTATCCTTGAATCAGGTAGATGAAGCAATTAAGCCATACGATCACGACACCTTGTCTAGGTTGGCAGATGGTGCGAGACAGGGGCAACTCACCCGGTTTGAATTCACGTTATTGGCGGCGATGGGTGAAGAGTATTTGCGTCGCCACCCGTGGCATGCGGAAACCTGGTTCCAGCCAAGGCATGCACGTATTCTCGAAACATTCCGCGCAAATGGGATTGAAGTCGGTGCCTTCGATCCATTGCCTTCTGAGCCGGTGAAGCATGAAGACAGTTTTCCTGAAGCAGATTTAGATTTGTAAGTGCCTCCGTGCACTACAAAATCAGGAGCTGCTCGCGCAATGAATACGGGGGCTAGAGGCCAATAAGCCTCATATCTCCCCCGAAAGCCCTTCAAACCACTTTCGCCCGCTCCAGCATCGCATGCAACAGCACATTGCACCCTGCGGTGATGTGCTCGGGCTTGGCGTCTTCAATCTCGTTGTGGCTGATGCCGTCTTTGCAAGGGATGAAGATCATGCCGCTGGGCGCCAGCTTGGCCATGTAGACCGCGTCGTGCCCGGCGCCTGACACAGCGGGCATGTGGCTGTAGCCCAGGTTTTTGGCGGCGCGGCCGACGGCATCCACGCAGTCGTCGTGAAAGGCAATCGCCGAGTAGCTGGAGACCATTTCAATCTTCACGTCCACGCCATGCTCTTGCGCCACTTTGGCGGCAAAGGCTTTCACCTCGTCGGCCATCTGGTCTACCAGCGCATCGGTGCTGTTGCGCAGGTCGATGCTGAACTTCACCCGGCCCGGAATCACGTTGCGGCTGTTGGGGAACACCTGCACCATGCCCACGGTGCCACGGCCATGGGGCGGGTGGCGGTGAGCGGCTGCCACCACGTCTTGCATGATGCGGGTGGCCGCCAGCATCGCGTCTTTGCGCAGCGCCATGGGGGTGGGGCCGGCGTGGGCTTCCATGCCGGTGACGGTGCAGTCAAACCAGCGGATGCCCAGCACGCCGCTGACCACGCCGATGGTCACGTCGTTGTCCTCGAGCACCGGGCCTTGTTCGATGTGGGTTTCGAAATACGCGCCGATGGGGTGGTCGCCCGGCTCCTGGTCGCCGATGTAGCCGATGCGCTCCAGCTCCCCCTTGACGGTTTTACCTTCGGTATCGGTGGCGGCATAGGCATGCTCCAGCGTGAAGGCTTTGGCGAACACGCCCGAGCCCATCATCACCGGCACAAAGCGCGAGCCTTCTTCGTTGGTCCAAAAGGCCACTTCAATCGGCGCTTCGGTTTCTATGCCCAGGTCGTTCAGGGTGCGCACTACTTCGATGCCGGCCAGCACGCCGTAGTTGCCATCGAACTTGCCGCCGGTGGGCTGGGTGTCGATGTGGCTGCCGGTCATGATGGGCGGCAGGCTGTTGTTGCGCCCGGGACGGCGCATGAAGCCGTTGCCGATCTTGTCGATGGTGACTGTCATGCCGGCCTCCACCGCCCAGCGGGTCACGAGGTCGCGGCCTTGCTTGTCGAGGTCGGTAAGCGTCAGGCGGCATACGCCACCTTTGGGCGTGGCGCCAATTTGCGCCAGCTCCATCAGCGAGGCCCACAAGCGTTTGCCGTTGATGCGGATGCGGGAGAGGTCGAGCACAGTGTCGATTTGGGTGTCGGTGGTCATGGTGCTTCCTTTAGCGTTTGACGGCCGTGGGGGCCAGGGTATCGGCGCGCAGCTTGCTGGCCGCAAAGTTGGAGCTGAACGGTGCCCGCTTGATGTAGCGGCCCTTGCCCTGCACGGCGCGCAGGTCGCCTTGCACATAGACCAGCTCGCCCTGGCTCACGGTGTGGCTTGGAATGCCCTTGACCGTGCGGCCCTCAAAGATGTTGAAGTCGCCCTTGCTGAACTGGGTTTTCACCGACAGCGTCTTGGTGCCTGCCGGGTCCCAGATCACCAGGTCGGCATCGGCGCCCACGCTCACGCTGCCCTTTTGCGGGTAGATGTTGAACAGCTTGGCCGTGTTGGCAGACGTGACCGCCACAAACTCGGAAGGCGTCAGGCGCCCGGTGTTCACGCCTTCGTCCCAGATCACCGCCAAGCGCTCTTCCACGCCGCCGCAGCCGTTGGGGATTTTGGTGAAGTCGTCTTTGCCGGCTGCCTTTTGCGCAGCGCAGAAGGTGCAGTGGTCCGTGGCGGTGGTGTGCAGATTGCCGCTTTGCAGGCCGCGCCACAAGAACTCGCTATTGCCCTTGGGGCGGAAGGGCGGGCTCATCACGTGGGCAGCGGCGGTGGCAAAGTCGGGGTGGCGGTAGACGCTGTCGTCCAGCACCAGGTGGCCAGCCAGCACTTCGCCATACACGCGCTGGCCGCGGGCACGGGCACGGGCAATGGCCTCAGCCGCTTCCACACAGCTCACGTGCACCACGTAGATGGGCACATTCAGCACATCGGCAATCGCAATCGCGCGGTTGGCAGCTTCGGCCTCCACCATGGGTGGGCGGGAGAGTGGGTGGCCTTCTGGTCCTTTGATGCCCATCTCAGAAACAGTTTTTTGCAGCAGGTAGACCAACTCGCCGTTCTCGGCATGCACGGTGGGCATGGCGCCCAGTTCTAGGGAGCGCTTGAAGCTGTTTACCAGGGTCTCGTCGTCGCACATGATGGCGTTTTTGTAGGCCATGAAGTGCTTGAAGCTGTTGACGCCCTCGTCATTGACCAACGTGCCCATGTCTTTGCGCACCTGCTCGCTCCACCAGGTGATGGCGACGTGGAAGGAGTAATCAGACGCTGATTTCTCGGCCCAGCCGCGCCACTTTTTGTAGGCGTCCAGAATGTTTTCCTGTGGGTCGGGAATCACAAAGTCGATGATGGTGGTGTTGCCACCTGCTAGGCCTGCGGCAGTACCGGTAAAGAAGTCGTCCATGGTCACCGTGCCCATGAACGGCAGCTGCATGTGGGTGTGGGGGTCGATACCGCCGGGCATCACATACTGGCCGCCCGCATCCACCACCGTGGCGCCCGCAGGGGCGCTCAGGTTCTCGCCCACGGCGATGATCTTGCCGTCCTGGGTGATGACGTCCGCTTTGAACTCACGGTCGGCATTGACGACAGTGCCGCCACGGATAAACAGAGTGCTCATAGTTGCTCCTAAATTAATAGCTGGTCGCGCAATGAAACAGGGCGGGAAAAGCGATTTTCATGCCTAAGTGCCGCCCTTACAAGTCCGTTCAGGCACCCACCCGCATGGGGTTGTTGGGATGGGTGGTCCAGTCGGCGTGCACGCCGCTCACCGGTTTGCCGGTGCGCAGGTCCATCTCACCGACTGCCAGATCGCGCATGCTGATGGTGTCCGGCACCGGGCACACCGTCACGCACAGGTTGCAGCCCACGCATTCGTCTTCCTTCACCTCAAAGTGGCGCTTGCCGTCTTTCTCGAAGGTAATGGCCTGGTGGCTGGTGTCTTCGCAGGCAATGTGGCAGCGGCCGCACTGGATGCAGCTGTCCTGGTTGATGACGGCCTTGCTCACGTGGTTCAGGTTCAGATAGCGCCAGTCGGATACGGTGGGCACCGCTTTGCCCACGATCTCGCCCACACTCTTGAAGCCCATTTCGTCCATGTAGTTGGAGAGGCCGCTTTCCATCTCTTGCACGATCTTGAAGCCGTACACCATGGCCGCAGTACACACCTGCACCGTGCCCGAGCCCAGCGCAATAAAGTCCAGCGCGTCCCGCCAGGTGCCGATGCCGCCAATACCGCTGATGGGCAAGCCCGCAGTTTCGGGGTCGCGGGCGATCTCGGCCACCATGTTCAGCGCAATCGGCTTCACGGCCGGGCCGCAGTAGCCGCCGTGGCTGCCCTTGCCGCCGGTGCTGGGCGACATGGTCAGGGTGTAGGGGTCCACGCCCATGATGGAGTTGATGGTGTTGATCAGGCTCACCGCATCCGCGCCACCGCGCTTGGCTGCACGGGCAGGGTTGCGGATGTCGGTGATGTTGGGCGTGAGCTTCACGATGACGGGCAGCTTGCTGTACTGCTTGCACCATTCGGTCACCATCTGGATGTACTCGGGCACCTGGCCTACGGCAGCACCCATGCCACGTTCGCTCATGCCGTGCGGGCAGCCGAAGTTGAGCTCAATGGCGTCAGCGCCGGTGTCTTCCACGCGGGGTAGGATGGCCTTCCAGCTTTCTTCCTGGCAGGGCACCATGAGCGAGACGACCATGGCGCGGTCCTGCCAGTTGCGCTTTACTTCGGTGATTTCGCGCAGGTTGAGTTCCAGATCGCGATCGGTGATCAGTTCAATGTTGTTGAAGCCGTTGAGCCGACGGTCGGCAGACAGCAACGCGCCGTAGCGCGGGCCGTTGACGTTGACGACCGGTGGGCCGGCTTCGCCCAATGTCTTCCAGACAACGCCGCCCCACCCGGCCTCGAAGGCACGGTTGACGTTGTAGGCCTTGTCGGTAGGCGGTGCAGAGGCGAGCCAGAAGGGGTTGGGGCTTTTGACGCCAGCAAAGGTGGTTTCTAGATTGGCCATGGTGTTTCTCCGGAATGCGTGGCGCCAGTTAGGCGGTGATGAAGGCGTGAATAGCGAGGGCGGATTGCTTGCCGTGCTCCACGGCTTCGACCGTCAGGTCCAATCCTCCGGCACGGCAGTCGCCGCCGGCCCACACGCCCTTCAAGTTGGTGGTGCCGGCTTCATCGGTGGCGATGCGGCCGTCCTTCAGGGTCAGGCCGCTCTCGGCCAACACCGGGTTGCCCAGCTTCTGGCCGATGGCCTTGAGCACCATGTCAGCTGCCAGGGTGGTGGTGTCACCGGTAGCGCTCAGCTTTCCATTGACCATGGCTTGTCGCGCGAAAGTCACGCCTGTGGCGTGGCCGGTTTCGCCCATCACTTCGACCGGAGCCAACCAGTGGTGGATGGTCACGCCGTTGGTCTGCGCCCATTCCTGCTCGGCGGTGGATGCGGACATGCTCTCCTGCCCGCGGCGATAGACGATGTGCACCTCTTCGGCGCCCAGCAGCTTGCTTTGCACCGCGGCGTCCACCGCAGTCATGCCGCCGCCGATGACCACGACACGGCGGCCCACCGGCAGGGTGGAGAGGTCAGCGGTTTGGCGCAGGGTGGCGATGAAGTCCACCGCGTCCTGCACGCCGCTCAAGCTGTCGCCGGGCACGCCCAGTTGCTGGGTGGTGGACAGGCCCATGCCGAGGAACACGGCCGCATAGTCTTTGCGCAGGGCTTCGAGTTGCGCCACGGTGTCTAACTTCCAGTTGTTCTGGATCGTGATGCCACCGATGCTCAGCAGCCACTGGACTTCGCGCTGGGCAAAGTCATCCGGGGTTTTGTAGCTGGCCAAGCCGTATTCGTTCAAGCCACCGGCTTTGGGTTTGGCGTCAAACACCACCACGTCATGGCCTTGGCGGGCCAGGGTGTAGGCACAGGCCAAGCCTGCAGGGCCAGCACCTACAACAGCCACTTTTTTGCCGGTGGCGGGAGCGCGTGTAAAGACCTGGGGCTTGTCGCTTTCCATGAGCGCGTCCACGGCGTGGCGCTGCAGGCGGCCGATGGCCACGGGCCGGTCTTCCTGGGTGTTGCGCACGCAGACGGCTTCGCACAAGTTTTCGGTGGGGCAGACGCGGGCGCACATGCCGCCCAAGGGATTGCTGTCCAGAATGGTCTGGGCCGACCCGCGCAGGTTGCCATCGGCAATGCGCTTGATGAAAGACGGCACATCAATGCTGGTGGGGCAGGCGGTAGCGCAGGGGGCGTCATAGCAATACAGGCAGCGTTCGGCTTCCAGCAATGCTTGCGACGCCGTGAAGCGCGGGGTGGCGTCGGCAAAGCGTTTGGCGTATTCCTCGGTGGCGAGGCGGCCTGCACGAACGTCGGCGGGAGAAGAAGAGGGGGTGGACACGCTGGCAACTCCTTAAAAAACTGACCGTTTGGTCAAGTCATGAGATGCATGCTAGCAATCCACGTGCCACGCTGTAACTAGGGGTTTGCACCATAAAACCGGCCCCAATCGGCCGCTTATCGGCCAATTGGCGCGCATCAGACCTCACGCTGGTGCATGGCGACCCAGTTTGGGGAGCGGTGTCATCGCGCCTCATGCGCTGGGGCTAACACCGATGTCGGTCACGGTGCAGACATGCCGGCCGCGCCTGCTTTGCGCTCGTTGTGCCTTAGTGCGCGTCAGAGGTGCACACCGATTGGAGCCATTCGCTGAACAGCTCTACGGCGGGGCCGGCCTCGGTGTTTTCCGGCAGCACCAGGTAGTAATGGCGCTCACCGGGCAGCGGCGCAGGGTGGGCCAGTACCAGTTCGCCCCGGGCCAGCTCGGCTTCGATCAACAAGCGGGGCACCAAAGCCACACCCATGCCGCAAGCGGCCGCCGACGAGGCCATGGAAAACTGCTCGTACCGCGGTCCGGCAAAAGCGTTGGGCGCTTCAATGCCTTGCGCCGAAAACCAGCTTTGCCAACTGTCGGGCCGGGTGCTCTGCTGCAACAGCGGCAGCAAAGCTACTTCTGCCGCAGTCAAAGCCCTTCGGCTCCGCAGCAAAGTCGGGCTGCACACCGCAACTACCTGTTCTTGCAGGAGCCGGTAGCAGCGCGTGCCTGCCCAATGGCGGATTTGCAACTCCGTGCACGCGAAGATGGCTGCGTCGAACGAGGTGTCGTTGAACAGAAACGGGCGCGTGCGGGTTTCAATGTGCACGACCGTATTCGCGTGCTTGGCATGAAAGTCAGGCAGGCGCGGCAAGAGCCAACGCGCTGCAAAAGTGGGCACGCTGGCCAACTGCACCGCGCCACCATGGCCGCGGGTGGACATCAGGTCCAGCGTGTCCTGCTCCAGCCCGCGCAGCCACGATGCGACCTGCGTGGCATAGCGCGTGCCCGCAGGGGTCAGCGCCACACCATGCCGTGTGCGGCGGAACAGCGCCATGCCCACCAGCTCTTCGAGCGTGGTGATCTGCCGCGAAATGGCGCTTTGGGTAAGCGACAACTCTTGCGCCGCACGGGTGAAGCTCTCGTGGCGCGCCGCGGCCTCGAAACACAGCAGGGCCTGGGTGGCAGGTATTTTTCGTCGCATGGGGCGGCCTAAATCGGTGGGTTGCGGCGAGCCGTCAAGTCGCGAACATGCTGTGCGGCTTTGCGAGCGGCAGTGAGGCGTTTTTCATCGAAAGTGGCGATCAATAGCGTCTCTTCGCGCTCGGCTTGTGCAAGGGTGGCGCCGTCGGGCCCGGCCACCACACTCAGGCCACCGTACTGCAGTGCGCCCTCGGGACCGGTGAAGTTGGCGTAAGCCACAAACAACTGGTTCTCATAAGCGCGCACCGGCACCAGCGAGCGGGCCACGAAGTCGTAGTCCGCCATGTTGGCCGTCGGAACCACAATCAGGTCTGCGCCTGCAAGCGCGAGTGCGCGGGTGGCTTCGGGAAACTCCACGTCGTAGCAAATCAGCATGCCAACCTTCCAGCCATGGAAGTCGAAGGTCCGGGCGCTTTGCACTTCGGCTACAAACTGGCTGCGGTCGAGCTCTCCGAACAAATAGGCCTTGCGGTAGTTCAGGCAGCGCCGGCCTGACGCATCGATCCATTGGGCTGCGTTGAATACCCGGTCGTCCGCGCCGCGCTCGGGGTAGCCGTACACCACCGCCAGTTGGTGGCGCTGCGCAATGGCGGCCACGGCATCGGCCCAAGCGCCGTCTACCACTTGGGCCAGGGCCTGCACAGCCGGCGCACCGATGGCGTAACCCGTGATAAACATCTCCGGGCACACTAGGAGTTGTGCTCCTGCACTGGCGGCCTCGCGGGCAGCAGCTTCCAGTCGCTCCAGATTGCCCGGCACGTCCAGCGGTGCAGGGGCACATTGCCACAGTGCCAATTTCAGAGGCGCGCGCATAGCAGTCATTCGGGGAGCGCAATCGGCCCCAGGGTGTCGAACACATCGCCGGGGCCGGGGTTGGCGGCATGGGTGTGACCGCCCAGATGTTGCACGATGCCCCACACCGCGTTCAAAGATGTCTGCACTGCCCCCTCTACCCATGCGGGTGTCCAGGAGACGTCATCCCCTGCAATGAAGATGCCGCGTTGTTGCTGCGGCAAATCGTCCTGCTTGAAGTGGGCGTACATGCGCTGGTTGTAGCGGTAGTGCCCCGGCAATGCGCCCTTGAAGGCTCCCAAAAAGTAAGGGTCAGCCTCCCAGGACACACAAATCGGGTCGCCGATGATGTGGCTGGCAATGTCTACCTTGGGGTAGATCTTCCTGAGGGCCTGCAGGGCCAGCTTGACGCGTTTTTCCGGAGTTTGCGGCAGCATCTTGAGGGCGTCGCCCATCCAGGCATAAGACAGACAAATCACGGCAGGTTTGTCCGGCCCGTTGTCAAACAGGTAGGTGCCGCGGGTCAGCCGGTCGGTGAGCGTCATGCTCATCACGTCGCGGCCGGTTTCCGGGTCTTTGTCTTTCCAGAATGGCCGGTCCACCATGACAAAGGTCTTGCTGGATTGCATGTAGCGGGTGCGATCCAGCGCCATCCACATCTTGTGCGAGAACAGAGATTCTTCGACCGCAATCTGGGTGGTGAGCAGCCAGCTCTGGCAGGTGGTCAGCACCGCGTTGTAGTGCCGCGTATCGCCCCAGCAGTCGGTGACGGCAAGCCGGCCATCGGCCGCGCGGGCAATCGCCGCTACCCCCGCACGGGTCGCGCCGCTGTGCAGGCTTTGCAAGGTAGTGCCTGCCGGCCAGTGCACCAGTTGGGTGGGGGCGTGGCGCCACAGGCCGTGAGGCACCTGGTCGGCCCCGCCGACGATGAGCCGCTGGTTGTCATCGCAGTTGGTCAGCACCACCCGCAGGATTTCCAGCATGGAATTGGGGAAGTCCGAGTCCCATCCACCGGTGCCAAAACCCACCTGACCGAAGATTTCCCGGTGATGGAAGGACAGCTTGGCAAACGCCTTGGAGTTGGCGATGAAGTCGTAAAACGTGCGGTCATCCCAAAGCGGCACCAGCGCATTCCACATGCGCTTGAGAGCGGGCACATCCCGGTTGCGGATCGCGTTTTGCATGTCGCTGAAGCGGGCATCGTCTTCCAGTGCTTGCGCCCAAGCGTCTGCCACCTCCTTGAAGATAGGGGGCAGGTCTTGCAGGCTGCGCGCGTAGTGGGTGTTGCCCTCCAGGTCGATGACCGTGCTGCCCGAGGCGGGCGTCAAGGGGTTGGGGAAGTCCCGCGTCTCCAGGCCCAGCAGGTGGACGTAGTGGTAGAACGCGGTGCCCGAGACCGGGAAGCGCATGCCGCCCAGTTCCGCCACCACATCCTGCGTACCTTCAAATACTTGCGAGCGCAGCCGCCCGCCCATCTTGGACGCTTCATAAATCACCGGCTTGAGGCCCAGCTTCATCAGCTCGTAGGCTGCGACCATGCCGGCCATGCCTGCGCCAACGATGGCCACCTCTTCACCGAGCCGATGTGCGGGTAGCTGGCCCAGCCCCTCGGGGTGGGCGATCCAGTCGTCAAACGCGAACGGGAAATCCGGGCCGAAGATGGTGACCGGCTTGCGCACCTCAGGTGCTGTTGTCGTGGTGTTGCTCATGGAATTACTCTCCAAATTGGCGCGCACTATGTCATAGGTATGCATCATGCGCAATACATCCACGTCAAAGCGTCAAAAATCGGGATTTTTGGGATTTAAAAATGAGTTTAATGCATGTCTTTGTGCAAAACGCTTGCTTGCACAGGCAGGGTGCAGGGGCTACGATCCCGCCATTCCTTTCATTTGCCGGAGCACTCCATGAGCCACGCCGCCTTCAATTGGCAAGACCCTTTTTTGCTGAATAGCCAACTCTCTGATGACGAGCGCATGGTGCGCGATGCCGCCGCTGCGTACTGCCAGGACAAGTTGCTCCCCCGCGTGACCCAAGCCTTCCGGGACGGCAGCACCGACCCCGCCATCTTTCGCGAAATGGGCGAGTTGGGCCTGTTGGGCCCCACGATCCCCGAGCAATACGGCGGCCCCGGTCTGAATTACGTGGCCTATGGCCTGATCGCCCGTGAAGTCGAGCGGGTTGATAGTGGCTACCGCAGCATGATGAGCGTGCAGTCCTCGTTGGTGATGGTGCCTATCTTCGAATTCGGCACCGAGGCCCAGCGCCAGAAGTACCTGCCCAAACTGGCCACCGGCGAATGGATCGGTTGCTTCGGCCTGACCGAACCCGACCACGGTTCCGACCCCCAGAGCATGGCCACCCGTGCCCAAAAGGTGCCCGGCGGCTACAAGCTCAGCGGCAGCAAGATGTGGATCAGCAACAGCCCGATTGCCGACGTGTTCGTGGTCTGGGCGAAAGAGGTCAGCGAGGCCGGTGCGGTCGGCCCCATCCGCGGCTTTGTGCTGGAAAAAGGCATGGCCGGTTTGTCCGCCCCCGCCATCCATGGCAAGGTGGGTTTGCGCGCCAGCATCACTGGCGAGATTGCGATGGACGGCGTGTTTGTGCCTGAAGAAAACGCCTTCCCGGAAATCCGCGGCCTCAAAGGCCCGTTCACCTGCTTGAACAGTGCGCGCTATGGCATTGCCTGGGGTGCACTGGGTGCGGCTGAAGATTGCTGGACCCGCTCCCGCCAGTACACCCTGGACCGCAAGCAGTTCGGTCGCCCCTTGGCTGCCAACCAGCTGATCCAGAAAAAGTTGGCTGACATGCAAACCGAAATCGCATTGGGCCTGCAAGGCTGCCTGCGCCTGGGCCGCATGAAGGACGAAGGCACGGCGGCGGTGGAAATCACCTCCATCCTCAAGCGCAACTCCTGCGGCAAGGCGCTGGACATTGCGCGCATGGCCCGCGACATGATGGGTGGCAACGGCATCAGCGACGAGTTTGGCGTGGCGCGCCACTTGGTGAACCTCGAGGTGGTCAACACCTATGAAGGCACTCACGATATCCACGCCCTGATCTTGGGCCGTGCCCAAACCGGTATTGCGGCGTTCGCCAACTGAGGCGGGTTTTACCCCACAGCCCGGCACGGGGGCATCGCATAAACTCCGGCGCACCCCCTCCGCGCCCGATATTGCATGCCCCTCACCCCAGATACCGCTACCCCGTTCAGCAACGAACCTGTGACCCTGCTGGAGGTCGCCCGTGTAGCCGGGGTGTCGCCGAGTACGGTATCCCGCATATTGAACGGCACCGCCAAGGTGGCACCCGCCAAGCGCGAAGCCGTCGAGGCGGCGATCGCCCAGCTCAAGTTTCGCCCCAACATTTTTGCCCGTAGCCTGAAGACCGGCATCACCATGACGGTGGGTGTGCTCACCCAGTCGATTGAGAGTCAGTTTTATTCGCGTGCACTCAAAGGTATCGAGGTGGGGCTGGAGGCGAGCGGCCATTCCCCCATCATCGTGAGCGGTCACTGGAATGCTCAAACCGACGTAGCCAGTCTCAAGCTGCTGACCTCGCGCCGGGTGGATGGTGTCATCATCCTGACCAGTGACATTGCCGACTCGGATGTGCTGGACGTCGCCAAGCAACAGCCGGTGGTGATTACCGAGCGAGACTTGGAGGGGCCCAACTTGCGCTCCATCCATGTGGACCAGAAATTCGGAGGCTACCTAGCCACCCGCCATTTGCTGGCGCTGGGCCATACCCGTATTGCCCATATCGCCGGGGTTGAAAACCGTGCCGATGCGCAAGGCCGCTACCTCGGTTACCTCGAAGCCCACACGGAGGCCGGTGTGGAGCCCGACCCGCGCTTGTTGGAACGCGGTAATTTCACGGACAAAGGCGGCTTTGCTGCCGCGCAGCGCTTGATGGACAGCGGTGTTCCGTTTACTGCGATCTTTTGCGCCAACGACGATACGGCGCTCGGCGCACGGCTTGCGCTATACCAGCGGGGTATCCGGGTGCCGGACGACGTGTCGCTGGTGGGCTTCGACGACATGCCCACCTCCAGCTTCATGACCCCGCCGCTCACCAGCGTGCGCCAGCCGGTGTATGAGGTGGGCCTCTATGCGGCCCGCATGCTGCTGGACATGATGGGCTACCCCGCAGAGGCGGTGCAGTTGCCCCCGCTGGAGCTGATGGTCCGCGAGACCACCCGCAATTGGCAGGCTTGAGGCAGGCCTGAAAAGTAGACATAAAAAAAGGCCCTAGGGGCCTTTTTTCATTCAGCGCTTGCGCTGGCTGGCGATCAACGCGCGGTAGCGCAGGGCACTGTCTTTCAGGGTGCGCTGCTGGGTGGCGTAGTCCACGTGCACCAGCCCGAAGCGTTTGTCGTAGCCGCAGGCCCATTCAAAGTTGTCCATCAGGCTCCAGTAAAAGAAGCCGCGCACATCCACACCCGCGACCATCGCCTCGTGCAGTGCCTGCAAGTGGGTCTGCATGTAAGCCTGGCGGCCCGGGTCGATCACACGGCCATCGACCACCTTGTCGGCTTCCGCGAACCCGTTTTCCGTGATGTAAATCGGGGGCAGGGTGTAGTCGCGGTGGATGCCTTGCAGCAGGTCTGAGAGGCCTTGTGCGTAGTTTTCCCAGCCCATGTCCGACACGCCGTCTTGGTTGGGCGGCGGCACCGGTGGTGTGCTGGTGCTGGCCCAGATGCGGGTGTAGTAGTTGATACCCAGAAAGTCCAGGGGCTGGGCAATGATGTCGAAGTCACCAGCCTCGATGTTGTCGGGCTGCGCCAATTCCGGGCCTTGCGGGTAGGCCTTCTTGAAGATCGGGTCCATGTACCAGCGCACAAAGCGGTCGTACTCGCGCTGGGCGCGGGTCTGGTCGGCCGGGCTGTCGGTGGCGGCGGTGGTGGGCGACTGGTTCAGCACAATGCCCAGCGGCGCTTTGACGCCCGCGGCGCGCATGGACTGCAGCGCCAAGCCGTGCGACAGCAGCAGGTTGTGCGAGACGCGCAGCATGGCCGGCACATCTTTCTTGCCGGGGGCGAACACGCCCTGGTCGTAACCCAGGGTGGCGGTGCACCAGGGTTCGTTGTGGGTGGCAATGCTGGCGACGCGGTCGCCCAACAAGCGGCCCATGCGCTCGGCGTAGTCGGCAAAGCGGTAGGCGGTGTCGCGGGCTTCCCAGCCTTGTTGCAGGTCTTGCAGGCCTTGGGGCAGGTCCCAGTGGTACAGGGTGGCAAAGGGGGCAATGCCGCGCCTTAACAAGCCGTCGACCAGGCGCTCGTAAAAGTCCAGGCCTGCGGTGTTCCAGGCGCCGTAGCCCAAGGGCTGCACCCGGGACCACGCGATCGAAAACCGGTAGCTGTCCACGCCCAGGCTCTGGATCATGTCGAGGTCGGACTCGAGGCGGTTGTAGTGGTCGCAGGCCACATCGCCAGTGTCGCCATTCACCACTTTGCCGGGGGTCTTGGAAAAAGTGTCCCAGATGGACGGGCCACGCCCGTCCTGGGCGGCTGCGCCCTCAATCTGGTAGGAGCTGGTGGCGACGCCCCAGCGGAAATCGGAAGGAAAGCGGGGCAGGGGAAATGTCTCGGGAGAGGTCACGGGGCGTCCTTGCATTATTCTCATTTGAAATCGTTTTCAGGTGCGAATTTTACGGGTGAAATCGGGCCTGTCAAACCGGCTGCAGAGGCTACTATGGGTTACTTCACGCACTCGAGCCGGTATGACCCTCCCCAACACCCCCCAAGGCGCACTGTCGCACCTCAAAGTTCTGGACCTTTCCCGCGTATTGGCAGGTCCGTGGTGCACCCAAATGCTGGCAGACCTCGGGGCGGATGTAGTCAAGGTCGAACGCCCGGTCGCTGGTGACGACACCCGCCATTGGGGGCCGCCCTTCATGCCCGATACAGAGGGCCAGCCCACCGCCGACGCCACCTATTTCACCGCCTGTAACCGCAATAAGCGTTCCATCACCATCGACATGGCCCACCCCGACGGGCAAACCCTGATCCGGCAGATGGCGTTGCAGAGCGACATCCTGGTCGAGAACTTCAAGGTCGGTGGCCTGGCCCATTACGGCCTGGACTACGCCAGCCTCAAGGCCTTGAACCCGCGTTTGATTTATTGCTCGATCACCGGTTTCGGTCAGACCGGGCCCTATGCCGAGCGAGCGGGTTACGACCTGATGATCCAGGCCATGAGCGGCATGATGAGCATCACCGGCCGGGCAGACGGCGAGCCCGGCGGCGGCCCGCAGCGCGCGGGTGTGGCAATCACCGATGTGTTTACCGGCATTTACGCCACCAGCGCCATCCTGGCCGCGATTGAGATGCGCCACCGCACCGGCGAGGGCCAGCACATCGACATGGCCTTGCTGGATGTGGGCATGGCCATTCTGGCCAACCAAGCGGCGGGTTTCATCAACACCGGTGCCGAGCCCCAGCGCATGGGCAATGCCCACCCCAGCCTCGTGCCTTACCAGGACTTCCCCACCGCGGATGGCGCGATGTTGCTCGCCATCGGCAACGACGGGCAATTCGCCCGCTTTTGTGCGGCGGCCGGCCGGCCGGAGTGGGCGCAGGACGCGCGTTTCACCACCAACACCCGCCGGGTTGAAAACCGCAGCACGCTGATCCCGCTGATGATGGAAGTCACCCGTACCCGTACCACCGCCGAGTGGATTGCACTGCTCGAAGACAAAGCCGTACCCTGCGGCCCGATCAACACCCTGGCCAGCGCGTTTGCAGATCCCCAGGTGCAAGCCCGTGGTTTGGTGCAAAAACAGGTAGTGGCGCAGGTAAATAGTGCGGGTAATGCTCCTGAAAGCATAGCAACGAGCGCGGCAAAGGGGGCGGCAGAAATCCGCACCGTGGCAAGCCCTATGCGCTTGTCCGCCGCACCGGTGCAGCTGCGTTATGCGCCGCCTGCGCTGGGCGAGCACACCACCGAGGTGCTGCGTGAATTGGGTCTGGACGCTGCGCGCATCCAGACCCTGCAGCAACAGGGCATTGTGTAAGGCAGCTGGCCTTTAGGCCGGCTTGCCCAGCACTTCCCAGCGCTCCAGCGCTGCCATCAGGGCTTCGTCAATCGCGGCATTGCGCTCGCTCAGGGCCAGCGCCCGGGCGTTGTCCTTGGCGAACAGGCTTCCATCGGCCAGCGCATCGGCGATCTCTTTTTGTTCCGCTTCGAGGGCAGCAATCTGGTCAGGCAAGGCATCGAGCTCGCGCTGCTCCTTGAAGCTCAGCTTGCGGGCTTTGGCGGGGGCCGGAGCCGCAGGCGCTGTGGCGCTCACCTTGGCGGTCGCTTGCTCCTGTTTTTGTAGCTGCTCGCGCTCGTAGTTAAAGGGCTTAGCTGTGGTTTTGCCTAGGGCGGCCGCAATGTCGTTGGCGCGCTTGGTCTGAATCAGCCAGTCGCTCACACCGCCTTCGTATTCGCGCCACTTGGCGTCGCCTTCGTAAGCAATCGTGCTGGTGACCACGTTGTCGAGGAAAGTCCGGTCGTGGCTGACCAAGAAAACGGTGCCGTCGTAGTTTTGCAGCAGGTCTTCCAGCAGCTCCAGGGTGTCGATGTCCAAGTCGTTGGTCGGCTCGTCCAGCACCAGTACGTTGGCGGGGCGGGCAAACAAGCGTGCCAGCAGCAAGCGGTTGCGCTCGCCGCCCGACAGGGAGCGCACCGGCGAGGTGGCCCGGGCCGGCGAGAACAAAAAGTCGCCCAGGTAGCTCTTGCGGTGTTTTTTCTGGTTGCCGATCTCGATCCATTCCGAACCGGGGCTGATGAAGTCTTCCAGCGTGGCATCCATGTCCAGCGCATTGCGCATCTGGTCGAAGTAAGCCACGGTCACATTGCTGCCCAAACGCACGGTACCCCACGGGCTGTGGCCGGGTTCCGGTTTGGGCGCGTTGGCTGGTGCCGGGTCGGGCTGGTGTTCACCCAGAATGAGCTTGAGCAACGTCGTTTTGCCCGCGCCGTTGGGGCCGAGCAGGCCGATTTTGTCGCCGCGCAGGATGGTGGCCGTGAAATCGCGCACGATCTGGCGCTCTTGCTCGGTGCCCAAGCCAAAGGTTTTGCTGACATGCACCATTTCGGAGACGAGCTTGCCGCTCTTGTCGCCGCTGTTGACATCCATGTTCACGCTGCCGACCACATCGCGGCGGGCTTCGCGGGTGGCGCGCAGCTCTTGCAGGCGGTTGATACGGGCGGTAGCACGGGTGCGGCGGGCTTCCACACCCTTGCGGATCCACACTTCTTCCTGGGCCAGCAGCTTGTCGGCTTTGGCGTTGATGATGGCTTCTTGTGCCAGCTGCTCTTCTTTTTGTAGCAGGTAGGCGGCAAAGTTGCCGGGGTAGCTCATCAATTTGCCACGATCGAGTTCCACAATGCGGGTCGCCACGTTGTCGAGGAACGACCGGTCGTGGGTGATGGTGATGATGGAGCCCTTGAATTCTTTGAGCAGGCCTTCCAGCCACTCAATCGAGTCCAGGTCCAAGTGGTTGGTCGGCTCGTCGAGCAGCAGCACATCGGGCTGCGCCACCAGCGCCTGGGCCAGTGCGACGCGCTTCTTGGTTCCGCCCGACAGGGTGCTCACCACTGCCTCAGGGTTCAGGTGCAGCCTTTGCAGGGTCTCGTTGACCCGTTGTTCCCAGTTCCAGCCGTCCAGCGTTTCGATTTCGCTTTGCATCGCGTCGAGGTCGCCCTCGCCTGCGCAATACTGCTCAATCAAGCCGATGACGCGCTCAAGACCTGCGCGAACTGCTATAAAAATAGTAGCATCTGCATCGAGCACCGGCTCCTGCGCTACATAGGCAATGCGGGTGCCGCCCTGGACTTGCAGGGTGCCGTCATCGGGCCGCTCCATGCCGCCGAGGATTTTGAGCATCGACGATTTGCCGGCGCCGTTGCGACCGATAAGGCCGACACGCTCCTGCGTTTCGAGGGAGAAATCAGCGTGGTCGAGGAGAGGGACGTGCCCGAATGCCAGCTGGGCGTCAAGAAGAGTAATAAGTGCCATGTGGCCCAGATTATCCCTGCACCGGCAAAAGCCCCGCCGGGGCTGGCGCCACCGCGCGAGGCGGGGGCTTCAAATCACCCGGTTGCGCCCGCGCTGTTTGGCCAGGTAAAGGGCTTTGTCTGCCTCGTTGTAGAGGTGGTCAAAACTCCGGCCTTCCGCCGCGGTGGTGCTGGACAGGCCGAAGCTGGCGGTGATGTGCAGTGTCTCGCCCTTCCACTGGAGGGGGCTGGCCTCGAGCCGCTGGCGGATTTTTTCGGCAATGCGCCGGCCCGCGTCTGCATGGGTGTGGGGCAACAACACGATGAACTCTTCCCCCCGAGCCGCCCCACCAAGTCGGTGCTGCGCACCGATTGCACGCTGGTCTGGGCGACGTGGCGCAGCATGGCGTCTCCGGCCGGGTGGCCCCAGGTGTCATTGATGCGTTTGAAGTGGTCGAGGTCGAACAGCAAAATCGTGGTGGAACTGCCTTGCCGGAGGGCGCGCTTGAGTTCGGTGCTGCTGAGTTCAACAAAGGTGTTGCGGTTGAAGAGGCCGGTAAGCCCATCCTGGCGGGTCAGGCGCTCGAGTTCGCGTTGCTTGGTCTGCAGCTCGGCGTTCACCCGGGCCACCTGGGTTTTTTGCAGGGCGATGGTGGTGAAGTTTCTCCACAACAGCACCGACAGGGCCCAGCCCATCAGGGATGCGGTCAGGCCGTTGAGCCGGATCGAGAGCAACATCCGTGGCTCGTCCTGGAAATGGCCCAGTGCGATGAAAAACCCGATATAGGCCAGCACAAAGACACCGAGAGCAGGCGCCGGCCGCAGGTAGAGCCCCACACTGACGCACAGGCAGGCAATCAGGAACGGTGTCACGCTAGGGGTGATCCACTGGTCGGCGCACGCGATGGCCACCGCAAATCCCAACACCACCAGCGCCATGGGCGGCGCCATCCAGCGGGCCAGTGACCGGCGGTAGCGCAAGCCCTTGTGGTGGGCCATCCAGGTCAATGCCGAGATGGTCAGCCCCATGGCGAAATGCAGACCGCAGAGCACCCATTCCCAGGGTGGAGCGTCGTTGGCCGAGCCTTTTTGCAGGGCCAAGAGCAGGAAGACCAGTGCATGAAAACCATTTATTGCGATGATCAAGGGGCCCAGCCAGCGGATGCGCTCCAGGTTCGCAGCACCTGCTTCATCCACCACCAGCGCATGTTCAGCCTGCCAGCGCTGTGCAATCAAACGGAAATCACGGAGTAGGGTGCTATTCATAAGGCGTAAACACTGTAGCAGAGCCCAGTTGGTAGGATGGACCTCCTATTTCACGCAATCCGGCAAGGAGCGAGCTTTGACCTACATCACCCCACGCGCGCACGACCTCGGGGGCGGCTTTACGGTGCGTCGGGTGCTGCCCTCGGTGCAGCGCCAGGCCATTGGCCCCTTTGTGTTTTTTGACCACTTCGGTCCGGTCACCGCCCAACCGGGCGACAACCACGATGTGCGGCCGCACCCCCATATTGGCTTGGCCACAGTGACCTATTTGTTCGAAGGCGCCATGATGCACCGCGACTCGACCGGTGTGGTGCAGCGCATCGAGCCGGGCGCCATCAACTGGATGACGGCCGGCAGGGGCATCGTGCATTCCGAGCGCACGCCCGACGATCTGCGCGCCGTAGAGCGCCACAGCCATGGCTTCCAACTCTGGTCCGCGTTACCGGCGGAGCATGAAGAGGATGCGCCTTCCTTTGTCCACACCCCTGCCAGTGAGATTCCGGTGGTGCAGCTGCCCGGGGTGACGGTGCGGGTGTTGGTGGGGAGTGCGTTCGGCGCCAGCTCGCCGGTGAAAACTTTGTCCCCGACCTTGTATCTGGCCTTGGAGCTAGAAGCTGGTGCCGCTGTGACTCTGCCAGCGGCAGCGGTCGAGCGGGGTATCTACAGCGTGGATGCCGCAGTCTCTGTGGCCGGCACACCACTCCCCAGTGGCCAGATGCAGGTCTTGACGGAGGGCGAGGAGCCGGTGGTTCGCGCAGACCAGGCCACCCGCTTGATGGTGCTGGGTGGCGCGCCCCTAGGCCACCGCTTTATGGTGTGGAACTTTGTGTCCAGCCGCAAGGAGCGCATCGTGCAAGCCCAGGCCGACTGGGAGGCGCAGCGCTTTCCCATGGTGCCCGGCGAGACTGAATTTATACCGTTGCCAGCACGTCGCCCTTGACCGTGGCCTGCGCTTGGGCAATGGCCTGCGCGGCAATATCCAAGGAGCGCAGGCGAAGGGCCGGATCGTAGATGTCGCAGACCAGCATCAGCTCATCGGCTCCGGTGGCGGCCGCCATGGCGTGCAGGCCCTCGCGCACGGTTTCGGGCCCGCCGATCACGGCTTCCCCCAAGAAGTCTTGAATCGCAGCCCGCGCGTCGGGCGGGCATTGCTGCATAAAGCCTGGCACTGGAGGCGGTAGCGATTTGCGCTGGCCGGTCAGAATGCCCAGCACGCGTTGGTAAATGCTGCTGGCCAGCCATTCGGCCGCTTCGTCGGTTTCTGCGGCGACCAGGGGGACACCTACCATCAGATACGGTTTAGCCAGTGTGGCCGAGGGCCTGAACAAATTGCGGTACATCGCCACTGCTTGGTGCAGGTAGCGGGGCGCAAAGTGCGAGGCGAAGGCGTAGGGCAGGCCCATGTGGGCTGCGAGTTGCGCAGAGTACAGGCTGGAGCCGAGCAGCCAGATGGGCACATGGGTATCAGCCCCCGGCATGGCCACCAGTTTTTGGCCGGCTTGCATCGGGCCCAGCAGGGTTTGCAGCTCGGCGACGTCCCGCGGGAAGTCGTCTTCGTGTTCTACCTTGTTGCGGCGCAGGGCCCGCATCGTGGCCTGGTCGGTGCCCGGAGCGCGGCCCAGCCCGAGGTCAATGCGGTTGGGATAGAGCTCTGCGAGGGTGCCAAAGGCTTCGGCCACGACCAGCGGCGCATGGTTAGGCAGCATGATGCCGCCAGAGCCCACTCGGATACGCTGGGTACCACCGGCAATATGCCCCACCAGCACGGCGGTGGCTGAGCTGGCGATCCCCGGCATGTTGTGGTGTTCGGCTAACCAGTAGCGCTCAAAGCCCAAGGCCTCCGCATGCTGTGCGGTTTTCAAGGCGAGTTGCAAGGCTTGTGCGACGGTGCCGCCTTCACGGACGGCCACCAGATCGAGCATGGAGAGGCGAGGGCTTGGGGACATATGCATGTAAGGATTGTCGCGAAAGCCGTAAAGCCATGTTGCCGATAGTCCGATCGCACTATTGCTGCAGTGCCGCAAAAAACCGACACTTCGCTCATTCTGAAATTTGATGGGAGAAGTCTGTGTACAAATCTTTGGTGAAAAAAGCAGCCCTAGCGCTAACGCTCGTAGCGTCTGCCGCAGTGGCTCAGGCCGCGACTTTCAACATCGGCGCTTTGGGTAACACCTACCAAAACACCGTAGAGGTGTCAGGCACATTTGACGATCTGTACACCTTCACCCTGCCGAGCCAATTCACTGGCGTGACGGGTGGTTACTTTGCCGTGGACTATGTCGGCTCGGGCTTGGACACCTACTTAACCGTGGGCCAAGGTTCTGCTATCCCTCTGCCTATTACCGGTAGCCTGAGCGGTTTGGATGTGGCTTCTTACCAATCCACCTTCAACCTCACACCCGGCGGCACCTACTGGTTTAAGTTGTCCGGTTACGGCGAAGCAGCGTCTTACACCGTGACATTGGCTCCGGTACCGGAACCTGAAACTTACGCGCTTCTCTTGGCCGGTCTGGGCTTGATGGGTGCTGTCGCTCGCCGTCGCCAATCCAAATAATCAGGGGATCCGCATGAAAAAAACTATCCAAGCAATCGCAGCAGCAGCTGTATTGGCAGCGGCTGCGAACAGCCAGGCAGCCAGCACCAGCGCCTCCTTCGAAGAAGCCACCAACGGCGCCTTCACTGAATCCTTTGTGGTGACGCCTACAACGACCGACAAGCTCGTTCTGCGTGTAACGGGTCTCGCAAGCCAGTTCTCTGCTCTGTCGGCCTCCTTGTGGTCCGGAGCTATCCAACTTGCGGCATTCAGTTCCAGCAATGCGGGCGGCAATCGCACTATCCTAGTGAACGATGGCGCAAACCACGCATTTAGCTTGTTGGCCGGCCAAGCCTACACCCTCAAGGTGACGGGTACCAGCACCGCATTGCCAAATACCGCCAAAGGTGCGGTAGTAGCTTTCAACGGAACTGTTAGTGCTGTGCCTGAGCCAGAATCCTTTGCTTTGTTGCTCGCTGGTTTGGGTCTGGTGGGCGTTGCTGCCAAGCGCGGCCGTCAAAAATCTGCGTAAACCAAGCGCCTTTGCTTCCGGAAGGCCTGCCTTGTGCAGGCCTTTTTGTTGGGGGTGTTGGAGCGGGTGTGATGGGTCCGAATGGACTATTGCTGCAATGCAGCATAGGGTTAATACTGACCTCGTCACACATCTTTCCGGAGGCCTTATGAAGATCAAATTACTGCTGTTACTCGCAGTGGCTGCGCTACCCGCTTGGGCAGTTCAGACTGCCGGCCCCGACGCGATGCAGCTGGTGACGCCTGATGCCAGTTCCGGCGGTTTGGTATTGGCTGGCTTGGGATTGATGGCGACGATTGCGCGACGTCGTTTCAAGTAAGGACGCTAGCGGCTGGTCTGCATGGCTCTACCGAAAAAAAGGCTTGTCGAATGACAAGCCTTTTTGCTTTTGGGCGGGTCCGTGGAGCGTGCAAGCCCGGCGGTGGCCGGGCGCACTTCAGACTCAGCGGCTGCTCGGAAAGTTGAACACCGCACCCTCACGCACACCGGCACTAGGCCAGCGCTGGGTGATGGTCTTGCGCTTGGTATAGAAACGCACTGCGTCCGGTCCGTAGGCGTGCAGGTCGCCGAACAGGCTGCGCTTCCAGCCGCCGAACGAGTGGTAAGCCACGGGCACCGGCAAGGGCACGTTCACCCCCACCATGCCGACCAGAATGTTGTCGGTGAAGTAACGAGCGGCTTCACCGTCACGGGTGAAGATGCAGGTGCCGTTGCCGTATTCGTGGGCGTCGATCATGTCCATGGCCTCTTGCAAGGTTTTGACGCGCACCACGCCCAACACAGGGCCAAAGATTTCTTCCTGGTAAATCACCATGCCCGGCTTGACGTTGTCAAACAGGCAAGGGCCGAGGTAGTAGCCGTCTTCATGGCCGGCCACTTTCAGGCCGCGGCCGTCCACCACCAGTGTGGCGCCTTCTTTCACGCCCTGGTCCACATAGCCCTTCACCTTTTCGAAGTGCGGCTTGGTGACCAGCGGGCCCATGTCCATGCCGGGGGCGGTGCCGGGGCCCACTTTCATCTTGGCGATCTCGGTCTTCAGGCCTTCAATTACCGCGTCCGCGGTGGCGTCACCCACCGCCACCACCAGCGGGATGGCCATGCAGCGCTCGCCGCAGGAGCCGTAGGCTGCGCCCATGAGCGCACTCACGGCATTGGCGACGTCGGCGTCGGGCATGACTACCGCGTGGTTCTTGGCGCCGCCTAGGGCTTGCACACGTTTGCCGTGTTTGCAGCCTTCAGCGTAGATGTATTCGGCAATCGGGGTGGAGCCGACAAAGCTCACGGCCTTCACGCGCGGGTCGCGCAAGAGCGTGTCCACGGCTTCTTTGTCGCCGTTGACCACGTTGAGCACGCCCGGTGGCAGTCCGGCTTCGAGTGCCAGCTCGGCGATGCGCAAGGTGGAGCTCGGGTCACGCTCGGAGGGTTTCAGGATGAAAGTGTTGCCGCAGGCCACGGCCATGGGCCACATCCACAAAGGCACCATGGCCGGGAAGTTAAAGGGCGTGATGCCAGCTGTGACGCCCAGCGCTTGGAACTCAGACCAGCTGTCGATGGCGGGCCCCACGTTTTTGCTGTGCTCGCCTTTGAGCAGCTCGGGCGCGTAAGACGCGTATTCCACGTTCTCAATGCCGCGCTGCAGTTCACCCAAGGCGTCAGAGAGCACCTTGCCGTGTTCGGCGGTGATCAGGGCGCAGAGTTCTTCAGCGTGCTTTTCCAGCAAGACTTTGAGGTTGCTCATCACGCGGGCACGCTTGAGCGGAGGTGTGTTGCGCCAGGCGGGGAAGGCCGCTTGAGCATTAGCAATGGCTTCTTCTACCGTGGCTTTGGGGGCCAGCAGCACGCGCTTCTCGGCTTTGCCGGTGGCGGGGTTGAAGACGTCTTGCGCGCGATCGCCAGTGGTGATGATCTTGCCGCCGATGAGGTGGCCGACTGTGGGGAGTTGAGACATAGAGAGATTTAAGAGTCAAAAGGGCTGCAAGCGCACAGAGAATATACGCAAGCAGCTATAAAAAGGATAGCGAGTAGGTGTTTTGCTTCAGGCGGTCGCGTTGATGGCTTCGCCCAAGGCGTTGACCAGGCTGTCGATTTCGGCCTCGGTGGTGATGAAGGGTGGCGCCAGCGCAATGCAGTCACCGGCGTATCGCACATAGAAGCCCTTGTCCAGGCAGCGCATGGCCACCTCGTAGGGGCGCTTGGCAGGCTCGCCGGGCACGGCAGCCAGGGTGAAGCCGGCCGACAGACCGAGGTTGCGGATGTCGGTGATGTGTTTGGCGCCGCGCAGGCTGTGTACCGCTTTCTCGAAGTAAGGCGCCAAAGCTGCCACGCGCTCCACCATGTTTTCCTTGACCAGAATGTCCAGTGCCGCAATGCCGGCGGCGCAAGCCACGGGGTGGGCGGAGTAGGTGTAGCCGTGGGGGAATTCCAGCATGTAGTCGGGGCCGCCGGCTGCCATGAAGGTGTCGTAGATCTCTTTCTTGGCCACCACTACACCCAGAGGCTGCGCGCCATTGGTGATTTGCTTGGCGGCGTTCAGGATGTCCGGCACCACGCCGAAGTAACCTGCGCCGGTGTAAGCGCCCAGGCGGCCGAAACCGGTGATCACTTCATCAAAAATCAGCAGGATGTTGTTCTGGGTGCAGATTTCGCGCAGGCGCTGAAGGTAGCCCACGGGCGGCACCACCACACCGGCCGAGCCGGACATTGGCTCCACAATCACCGCGGCAATGTTGGACGCGTCGTGCAGGGCAATCAGGCGCAGCAGTTCGTCCGCCATGTCTCCCCCTTTTTCAGGCAGGCCGTGGCTGAATGCGTTGGAGGCCAGCTGGGTGTGGGCCAGGTGGTCCGCCTCAATGCCTTGGCCGAAGGTCTTGCGGTTGGCCGGCAGGCCGCCGACCGAAATGCCGCCGAAGTTCACGCCGTGGTAACCCTTCTCGCGGCCGATCAGGCGTGTTTTGGTGCCCATGCCCTTGGCGCGCCAGTAAGCGCGGGCCATTTTGAGTGCGGTGTCAGCCGACTCGGAGCCGGAGCCGGTGTAAAACACATGGTCCAGGCCTTGGGGCATGAGCTCGACAATCTTGTTGGACAACTCAAACGACAAAGGGTGGCCGAACTGGAACGCGGGCGAGAAATCCAGGGTGCCGATCTGCTTGCTCACCGCCTCGGTAATCTCGCGGCGGCCGTGGCCCAGGCCCGCGCACCAAAGGCCGGAGAGGCCGTCAAAAATCTTCTTGCCGTTGGAGTCGGTGAAGTAAGCGCCTTGGGCACTCACCATCATGCGCGGGTTGGCTTTGAAATCGCGGTTGCCGGTAAAGGCCATCCAGTGCGATTCCATCCACTCGCGGGACATGGGAAAGGTGGATGTGCTGGTTACTGCCTCGCCAGTGGCGTTGCTGCTGGTGTCATTGAGCTTCATGGGAACTCCAGAGGGTGGTGTGGGTAAGCCTTATGGGGCGATAGTGCATTGTGGGTGGCTCTGTTACTCTTATAAAGTCACAAATAGCACTATTTACTTCGCAAACTATGAAAGTAACTTTTGCCCCCACGCTTCCCCATTGCATGTGGGTCGCTGCCCCCCAAGGGGGCGCCTTTCATCTTGGGGCGGCCCGGCGATGAAAGCTTCGCCCTCTAAAAACAAGGCCGTTCTCGGCCAGATCAGTGACATGGATTTGCGCTTGCTACGCGTCTTCAAGGCGGTGGTCGATTGCGGAGGCATGGCTGCCGCCGAGCTGGAGCTCAACATCGGCACGTCCACGGTGAGCCGCCACATCAAAGACCTGGAAACCCGCCTCGGCCTGACCCTGTGCCGGCGTGGCCGGGCCGGGTTTGCGCTCACCGCCGAGGGCGAAAAAATCTATGCCCAGACCACCCAGTTGCTGGCTGCGACCGACGCATTCCGCAGCAGCGTGGACGAAATCCACCAGCGCATGGGCGGGCAACTGCAGGTGGCGGTGTTCGACAAAACCGCCAGCAACCCGGCGAGCCACATTGCCGAAGCCATCGCTCACTTCCACGCAGAAGCCCCCGATGTGGGGCTGAACCTGCATGTGGCCACCCTCACCGCCATCGAGCGCGGGGTGCTGGACGGGCAGTTCCATGTAGGCATCATCCCCGGCCACCGCGCGTCGGATGTGTTGGACTACACCCCCTTGTTTGACGAGCACATGCTGCTGTACTGCGGCACTCGGCATGCGCTGTGGAACGCGGATCAGAGCGCCCTGAACTGGGAGACTTTGCCTAAATACGAGTTTGCGGGGCTGGGCTACCACTCGCCCAACATGGAGCTGAGCCAGCGCATGCGCCTGCCGCGCCGTGCCACGGGGTTTGACCAGGAGTCGATTGCGACGCTGATCCTCTCAGGCCAGTTTCTGGGGTTTTTGCCCGATCACTATGCCGAGAGCTTTGTACGCCGCGGCCTGATGCAAGCCGTGCGGCCTGATTTGCTGAGTTACGCCTGCCAGTTTTTTGCCATCACGCGCAAGTCACCCCAGCCGAGCCGGGCGACGTTGGCGTTTCAGGCATGTTTGGCGCGGGCGCACGGGGGGTAATTGCAGCGATTGTGTTCGCGCCCGCGTGGAGCGGGGGTGTGCGCTTGCGCTCGTGTCCCCCGGCCGCGCTGCGGCCTCCTCCTTGACCTCGCTTCAGCGCACACCCCCGCCCCACGCTAGAGGGTTTGATCTCTTCTGAGTCAGCACACCAAGTTCGCGCAAGAGCTGGCGGGGTAGGTGTTCTGCGCAGGTCAAGGAGGAGGCCGCAAAGCGGCCGGGGGACACGGAGCAGAACGCCTACCCCGCTAGCTCCCGCCAAGCAAGGTAGTGAACCTGCACCCGAAGAAAGGAAAAGTCAGGCCTACGCCCCGTAGAACTTGAAGTTCATCTGCGGCTTCATCCCGTGGATCAGCTCCGCAATCGCCTTGCCCGACCCCGCGCCATGCGTCCACCCCAGAGTGCCGTGACCGGCATTGACCCACACGCCCTTGACCGGCGATTGGCCGATGTAGGGAATGTTGGTGGGGGTAGCAGGGCGCAGGCCGGTCCAATACTGGGGCTGGCCGCCTTGTTCTTCGGTGCGGGTGTCGCACACGCCGGGCAACACTTCTTCAATCCGGCGGGACAGCATGTGGCAGCGCGCCTTGGCCACGGGCGAATCCAGCGTCAGGTCGAAGCCGCCGACCTCGATGGTGCCGGCCACACGCAGCTCATCGCCCAAGCGGCTGATGGCCACCTTCTTGGCGTCGTCAATCGTGGAGACCAGCGGCGCCAGCTCGGGCTTCAAGATCTTGAAGGTGGCGCTGTAGCCTTTGCCGGGGTAAATCGGCAAGTTCACACCCACAGTGCGCAACAGCGGCGCGGTGTAGGAGCCGGTGGCCACCACCACATGGTCTGCCTTCAGTACCTTGAATGATCCGGGCACATTTTGGCCTTTGGCGCCCGAGGAAAGTGCGCGAACAGCTACTGATTTGATAGCGCCGCCGTCGGTATTGAGCTGCTCTACGCTGTACTCATACAAGAACTCGGCGCCACGGGCTGCGCACAGCTTGGCCAGCTCCTGGGTGAACACCTTGCAGTCGCCGGACTCGTCGCTGGGGGTGATGGTGCCGCCCACGATCTGGTGTGCGAACTGGCGGTAGGCCGGCTCGATCTTCAGGAACTCTTCTTTGCTGATGACTTTGCGGTTCACGCCGTACTTGCGCATCAGCGCAGCGGCGTCGCCCGCCGTGTCAAACGACTTCTGGTCGCAGTAATAGTGCGCAATGCCGCGCTCTAGGCGGTTGTACTGAATGCCGGTGCTGGCGACCACATCCTTCAAAGCGGCGTGGCTGTAAGCGCCCAGGGCTACGAGCTGCTGCACATTGCGCTCAAATGCAGCGTCGTTGCAGTTCGCCAAAAACTGCAAGCCCCAGCTGTATTGGTGCAGGCCGGGGCCGAAGGGGTTCTGGGGGCGGAACAGGAGCGGCGCTTCTTTGCTGAGCATCCACTTGAGGGCCTTGAGCGGCGCCTCTTTGTTGGCCCAGGGTTCGCAGTAACTCACCGAGATTTGCGCGCCGTTGGCGAAACTGGTTTCCAAGGCGGCGTCGGCTTGACGCTCGACCACCGTGACTTCGTGGCCGAGTTCCAACAAATGCCACGCTGTGCAAATGCCGATGGTGCCTGCGCCGAGAACAATAATTTTCATCCGCGCAGTGTCAGGCAAGCGGAAGCCGAGTAAAAGTAAAATTAACTGGATTGCGAAAACATTAGCTGCATTAATAAAATTACACCATGCGTACTTTTGATTCAGACGCCCTGGAATGCCTTGCCGCCATCGTGGAAGAAGGCGGCTTTGAACGCGCTGCGGTGCGCCTGTCCATCACCCAATCTGCCGTCTCGCAGCGCCTGCGCGCACTCGAGGCGCAGGTGGGTACGGTGCTGCTGGTGCGCAGCCGGCCGGTGAAAGCGACCTCGGCCGGGCGATTGCTGATTAAGCACGCGGTGCAGATGCGCTTGCTGCGTGCCGATCTGGAAACCGACCTCAAAGACCTCGCACCCAGCACCGGTGCGGTGCGCGAGGATGAGCGCATATCCATAGCCATCAATGCCGACAGCATCGCCACTTGGGCTCTGCCCGCGCTGGACCCGCTGGTGCACGCGGGATTGCCGCTGGAAATCATCACCGATGACCAGGACTTCACCCACGAATGGCTGCGTGAAGGCCAGGTGCTGGGCTGTGTAACCACCCTCAAGCAGGCGCTGCGGGGCTGCAAAGTGCAGTCGCTGGGCGCCATGCAATATGTGGCGGTGGCCAGTGCCGAATACGCCCAGGCGCATTGCCCCCAGGGCCTGACTCCGCACAATTTCCGCAGCATCCCTTTTGTGGCTTTCAACCGCAAAGATGACTTGCCCACCGAATTTGTGAGCCGGGCGCTGAACCTGCGCCGCGTGTCTTTGAGCCAACGCTTCGTGCCCAGCTCCGAGGGGCAGGTGCGTGCGGTGCTGGCCGGTTGGGGTGCGAGCATCGTGCCCGAGCTGCTGGTGCGGGGGCTGCTCGAGAGTGGGCACCTGGTGAATCTGGCGCCCAGCTTGAGCCTGCCGGTCAATTTGTACTGGCACTGCTGGAACCTGGACTCTGAGGTGATCGACCGGCTGACCCACGCCTTAACCGAGGCCGCCAACCGGCAATTGACCGAGAAAACCAAGTAGTCATAAATTGACCTCTGCCTCTACTTTGCGACGTGGAGGGCCATAAAATAGACAGCATGACCGATATGCCTGTTTCTGACGTGCCCAAAGCGCCTGTCAAAGTGTCCTTCAAGAAGCAAATGCTGCAAGCGCGGGAGGACGCGATCATCCGCTCCGTCAACCTGCTGCTGGCAGAAAAAGGCTTTGAAGCCATGACCGTGGACGAGGTGGCTGCCAGTGTGGGCATTGCCAAGGCCAGTCTGTACAAGCACTTTCCCAGCAAAGAAGACCTAGCTGCCGCCGCCATGGCGCACCTGATGGGTCAGGCTCAGGCGTTTTTGAATTCATTGCCCGACGACATGTCGCCCCTGCAAAAGCTGCGTGGGGTGGTGCGCTGGACCATGCTGTTGAAGCTGGCTGGCGAGATGCCTTCGCTCCCCAGCCAAAACTCCACCTTGCGCGCCACGCTGATGAGCCACAAAGCCTATATGGATGGTTTGATGGACGTGAGCGACCGCGTGGGCGGCTGGATCGAGGCCGCACAAGCCCAAGGCGCCATCAACCCTGCGCTGCCGGCCATCGCCGTGCTCTACACCCTGTACGCCCGCGCCTGTGACCCGGTGCTGGAGTTCTTGCGCATGGGCGGCCAACACACTGACGAACAGATCATTGATCTGGTGCTGTCCACCTGCTTTGATGGCCTAAATAGCCGCTAGCGCAGGCAGTGATTGCGCTGTCCGCTATATTTTGTATAGCAGGTGAGGCTACTGGCCCAGCGACTCGAACCGCCACTCCACGGCTAGACGCAAGGTCTGGCCGGTCTCCAGCACCTGCAACCCCGGGCGGCCTTCCATGTGGAACGCGTCAATCGGGTGGGTGACCGGCTCAAAGCAAAAGTGAGGCCCTTCAGCCGGGCGGTAGAGCAGGCAAAACCCATCGTTCCGGCCACGGGCCACGACAGCGGGGTCGCGCATATGCAGGCGTAGCGCGTGTTCCGGCCAGTCCACATGCGCCTGGCCGCTCCAGCCGGCATAGGCGTTGTCAATCAGGCTGCCACTCACCTCCATACCGCTCCGCGGGTCCCACCCAGCCGGGAATAGGGTCGTGAATCCGGTGGGCATGGGGTCTGCGCCGCTGAGCCAGACGCCTTCTACCTGTGCGTGCAAGCGAGCGTTGGGAGTGCGCAAAAATGCCGGGTGCTGTCCCAGACCGTAGGGCAGGCTGCCCGGGCCCAGATGGGTGACTTCCAGCAGCTGGTCCATGCCGTCATCCCGCAGCACAAAACGTTGCAGGGCGCGGTAGTGATAGGGGTTGCCATCAAAGTGGCTGGATTCGAGGTGCAGCTCCAGCGTGTCGTGGCGGGGCTGGTGGATCACCCAGGGCTGTAGCCAGCCATCGCCGTGGATGGGGTAGGGCTCGCCCGCCCGGTTGGGGCGCATGGGGTGGTGGGTACCGGCATGGCTGAACCCGCCTTGCCCGATGCGGTTGGACCAGGGCACCAGTGGGAAGGACGCCGTCGTGTACAAGTCCGCCGCACCGGCCCAGGGGCGCCAGATATCCACCAAACCCTGCCCCGCGTCCCGCTGCCAGGCGGCCACGCTACCGCCCAAACCCGGAATCAGGCCCAAGCGCTGCCCCCCGTGTTGCAGCCAATGGATCGGGTGGGAGGGTGCAGAAAGAGAGGTCATGGCGAAAGGGGGGAGTGGAGCTGGTTCGATGGCGTGCCGAGGGGCAGGGCTGGCGCATGCTAGTCCCGCAGACGCCGAAAAGAAAATCACAATTCAGGCTTGTGACATTGCAATATTGCAATGAATAAAACAAGTGACCACATTTAGTCTGCTGGGAAAACTAAATCAATAAGTCCTTTAAAAACAATAATTTAGGGTAAACCTGAATCATTCGATTGATATCTGAAAGATCTAAATATCTATTAGATTGATATCTTTTTGAATCCTATGATGACACTCACTCCTCCCAAACTGGGCCGCTTTGAAAACGTTGCCTGGTTGACAAGGGAGGCCCAGTAGTCGAACGCGGGAGGCTGCTTTGAAATCGATTTCCCGCATCTACAAGGAAAGAGGAGACATCATGAACAACAACCGTCGGACCGTATTGGCATCCGCCCTCGCAGCATCGATCACCGCCGCTGTGCCCCTGAGCGCTTTTGCGCAAAAGAAGATCGTGGTGGGCTTCAGCCAGATCGGTGCAGAAAGTGAATGGCGCACCGCCAACACCAACTCCATGAAATCCGCAGCGGCAGCCGCCGGCATCGAACTCAAGTTCTCGGATGCGCAGCAGAAGCAAGAAAACCAGATCAAGGCCTTGCGCTCCTTCATCGCCCAAAAGGTGGACGTGATTGCACTGACCCCGGTGGTGGAGTCCGGCTGGGACACGGTGCTCAAAGAGATCAAGGATGCCAAGATTCCCCTGATCCTGATGGACCGCTCGGTGGACTCCAAAGACACCTCCCTGTACGCCACCCACATCGGCTTTGACTTTGTGAAGCAAGGCGAGATGGCAGGCCAGTGGCTGGCCGACCGCGCCAAGACCATGAAGGGCGACATCAATGTGGTGGAGCTGCAAGGCACCGTGGGTTCTGCCCCCGCCATCGACCGCAAGAAGGGTTTTGAGACGGCCATTAAGGGCAACTCCAACATCAAGATCATCCGCTCGCAAACCGGTGACTTCACCCGCGCCAAGGGCAAGGAAGTCATGGAGGCCTTCCTGAAGGCCGAGGGTAAGAAGATCAATGTGCTTTACGCGCACAACGACGACATGGCGATCGGCGCTATCCAGGCCATCGAAGAAGCCGGCCTCAAGCCCGCCAAAGACATCCTGGTGATTTCGGTGGACGGTGTGAAGGGTGCCTTTGAAGCCATGATTGCCGGCAAGTTGAACGTCAGCGTGGAATGCAGCCCGCTGCTCGGCCCGCTGGTCATGGCCACCGCCAAAGACATCGTGGCCGGCAAAACCGTGGCACGCCGCATCATCGGTAAAGACGGTGTGTACCCCATGGAAACCGCGGCCAAAGAGTTCCCCAGCCGCCAGTACTGATCTCCCTGATCTCCTGTTAGTTCGCTTCGGTCATTCGTTTTGGCCTGCGGCTTCGGCTGCAGGCCTTTTTTCACGTAGAACATGACACACACACCACCAACGGCGCAGGCTGTGGCACCGGTGCTGGAGCTCTCCGGCATTGCCAAACAGTTCGGACCCGTGCGGGCGCTCTCGGGCGTGGGACTGCGGCTGTATGCCGGTGAAGTCCATGCGCTGATGGGCCAGAACGGCGCGGGCAAATCCACCCTGATCAAAGTGCTCACCGGCGTCTACCAAGCGGATGAAGGCGACATGCGGCTCAACGGCCACTCTATCCGCGCCACCTCCACGCTAGACGCCCAGCGCTTGGGCATCAGCACGGTGTATCAAGAGGTCAACTTGTGCGCCAACCTGTCGGTCGCTGAAAACATATTTGCGGGCCGATACCCCCGCAAGGGGGTCGCCGGCGCATGGGCCATTGACTGGCCCGCCATGCACCGCGATGCGCGCACCCTGCTGGCACGCCTGAACCTCGACATCGATGTGACCCAGACGCTGGCGAGCTACTCGGTCGCTGTGCAGCAAATGGTGGCCATCGCCCGGGGCCTGAGCATCTCGGCCCAAGTGCTGATATTGGATGAACCCACCTCCAGCCTTGATGATGAAGAAGTAGAGCGCCTCTACGTCGTGCTGCGCCAGTTACGCGACCAGGGCATGGCCATTTTGTTTGTGACCCACTTTCTGGACCAGGTGTATGCGCTGTGCGACCGCATTACCGTCTTGCGCAACGGCGAGCTGGTGGGCGAGTATCCGGCGGCAGCGCTGGGCCACAACGCCCTGATTGCCGCCATGGTGGGGCGCGAGCTCGCCGCAGCCTCCAGCGCAGACGCTGCCAACGACGCCAGCCGCGTACAAGCCCCTGAGTGGCTGCAAACCAAAGCGCTCAACCGCCGTGGACATGTGAAAGCCATGGACCTCGGCATCCGCCGGGGCGAGGTGGTGGGCCTGGGTGGGCTGCTGGGCTCGGGGCGCACCGAGCTGGCGCGCCTGCTCTTCGGGCTGGACCGCAGCGATGCGGGCGAGATCACGTTCGACGGCAAAACGGTGCGCATGGACTCGCCCGTCACCGCCATTCAGCTGGGGCTGGGCCTGTGCCCGGAAGACCGCAAGGCCGAGGGCATCATCGCCGAGCTCTCGGTGCGCGAAAACATTGTGCTGGCCTTGCAGGCCCGCCAAGGCCTGTGGCCCTCGATTGGCCGGGTGCAACAAACCACGCTGGCCGAGGGCTATGTCAAAGCCCTGGGCATCAAGACCGCCGATGTGGACACGCCCATCGGGCAGCTCTCCGGCGGCAACCAGCAAAAAGCAGTCTTGGCCCGCTGGCTGGCCACGCAACCCAGCCTGTTGATATTGGACGAACCTACCCGCGGCATCGACATCGCCGCCAAGCAGGAAATCATGAACGAGATACTGGCACTGGCCAAACAGGGGATGGCGGTGCTGTTCATCTCCTCCGAGATGGAAGAGGTGGTGCGCGTCTCCGACCGCATCGTGGTTCTGCGCGACCGCGCCAAGGTGGGCGAGCTGCCTGCCGGCACGAATGACCAGGCGGTCTACGCCATGATTGCGGGGCAGGCATGAGCACGTTGAACGCACCTTCCCTTGTGAAGCGGGTGCAAACGCACCCTTTGCTGTGGCCGGTGGTCACGCTGGTTCTGATCCTGATGGTCAACGCCAGCCTCAACCCCGGCTTCTGGATGCTGCAGTGGCGCGATGGCCACCTGTACGGCAGTGTCATCGACATCCTGAACCGCGCAGCGCCGCTGATGCTGGTGTCTCTAGGCATGACGCTGGTCATTGCCACACGCGGCATTGATATCTCGGTGGGCGCCACCGTGGCCATCAGTGCGGCCGTAGCGGCCTTGATGGTGGGCGGCAAGCTGGTCATCACCGACGGTGTAGCCCAGCATGTGAGCCGCTTCCCCATGTGGCTGGCTATCGTGTGTGCCCTGCTTACTGCGCTGGCTTGCGGGCTGTGGAACGGGGTGCTGGTGGCCAAGATTGGCCTGCAGCCCATCATTGCCACGCTGATCCTGATGGTGGCGGGCCGGGGTGTGGCGCAGTTGCTCACGGACGGACAGATCGTCACGGTCTACTACCCGCCGTATTTCTTTATTGGCAGTGGCTATCTGTGGGGCTTGCCCTTTGCGCTATTCATCGCGGGCTTTGTCTATCTGTTGATGCATCTGGCGGTCACGCGCACCGCGCTGGGCCTGTTCATTCAGGCCATCGGTATCAACCCCGCAGCGGCCCGTGTGGCCGGCGTGCGGGAGCGGTTGATCAGCATCTGTGTGTACGCGTTTTGTGGGCTGACAGCGGGCATTGCCGGCCTGATCATCAGCTCCAACGTCAAGAGTGCGGACGGCAACAACGCCGGCAACCTGCTGGAGCTGGACGCCATTCTGGCGGTCACGCTGGGTGGCACCTTGCTCACCGGCGGGCGCTTTTCGTTAGCGGGCAGCATGATTGGCGCGCTGATCATTCAGACGCTCACCTCCACCATTTACTCCATCGGCGTGCCGCCCGAGATCAACCTCGTGGTCAAGGCCGCCGTGGTCTTTGTGGTCATGCTGATGCAGTCCGCAGAGTTCCGCCGCGCCGTGCGCGGCTGGGTGGTGCGCCCCGCTGCAGGGAGCCACGCATGAAACTCCAGAGCAAATACATTCCCCTGGCGGCCACCATCTCGCTGTTTGCTGCCATGTCGGTGTTCGGGGCGGTGTCGTACACCGGCTTTCTGTCGCCCCAGGTGTTCCTGAACCTGTTGATCGACAACGCCTTCCTGGTCATCGTGGCGGTGGGCATGACCTTCGTCATCCTGTCCGGCGGTATCGATCTGTCGGTGGGCTCGGTGGTGGCACTGAGCACCATCGTGCTGGCCAAACTGGTGCAACACCTGCATTGGGACCTGATGGTCGCCATTCCGCTGGTGCTGTGCATGGGCACGCTGTTTGGCGCCTTTATGGGCTGGTTGATCCAGCGCTTCCGGCTACAGCCCTTCATCGTCACGCTGGCGGGCATGTTCCTGGCGCGGGGCCTGTGCTACCTGATCAGTATCGATTCCATCAGCATCACCGACGAGGCCTACACCGTGCTGGCGCAAACCCGGCTGCACCTATGGTCGGGCGGTCCCATGGTGTCCATCAGCGCGGTGCTGGCGCTGGTGGTGCTGGCTGTTGCGGTGTTTGTGGCGCACGGCACCGAGTTCGGCCGCACGGTGTATGCCATAGGCGGCTCCGAGCATTCGTCCGTGCTCATGGGTCTGCCGGTGGCGCGCACCAATGTGCTGGTGTATGCCCTGAGCGGCTTTTGCGCAGCGCTGGGCGGGGTGGTGTTCACCTTCTACATGCTGTCGGGCTACGGCCTGCATGCGGTGGGGCTGGAGCTGGACGCGATTGCTGCCGTGGTCATAGGCGGCACCTTGCTCAGCGGCGGGGTGGGCTACATGGTGGGCACGCTGTTCGGGGTGCTGACCCTGGGCGTGATCCAGACCTTGATCATGTTCGACGGCTCCTTGAGCTCGTGGTGGACCCGCATTGTCATCGGGGCGCTGCTGTTTGTGTTCTGCGTGCTGCAACGCGTGTTTGAAGCCGGTCGCAAGCCAGGGGTTTGAACTTTAGAGTCAAATAGGCTGCTTGCGCCCATTGAATGTGCGCAAGCAGCTCCTGAATTCATAGCAAACAACACCGGAAATCCTTATGCAATACCGTCCTCTCGGCCGTACCGGCTGGAATGTTTCCACTGTGAGCTTCGGCGCCTGGGCCATTGGGGGTACCTGGGGCGAGGTCGATGACAAGGACTCCATGGCCGCCCTGCACCGTGCGCTGGACCTGGGGGTGAACTTCTTCGACACCGCCGATGTGTATGGCGATGGCCGCAGCGAGCGCCTGCTGGCACGCCTGCGCAAGGAGCGCAGCGAGCCGTTTTATGTAGCCACCAAAGCCGGCCGCCGGCTGGTGCCCCATGTGGCAGCCGGTTTCACCCGCGCCAACCTGACTGCCTTTGTGGAGCGCAGCCTGCAAAACCTGGAGACCGAGGCGATCGACCTCCTGCAACTGCACTGCCCGCCGACCGACGTGTTTTACATGCCCGAAGTCTTCGGCGTGCTGGACGATCTAGTGGCCGCCGGCAAGCTGCGCCACTACGGCGTGAGTGTCGAGAAGGTGGAAGAAGCGCTCAAGGCCATCGAGTACCCCGGGGTGCAGAGTGTGCAGATCATCTACAACCTGTTCCGCCAGCGCCCGGCCGAGCTGCTGTTCGAGCAAACGCAAAAGCGCGGTGTGGGCATTCTGGCCCGTTTGCCGCTGTCCAGCGGTTTGCTCAGCGGCAAGATGAATGCGCAAAGCACCTTCGGTGCTGATGACCATCGTGGCTTCAACCGCGAAGGGGCGGCTTTTGACAAGGGCGAAACCTTCTCGGGGCTGGATTTCGGGGTGGGCCTGGAGGCCGTGGAGGCCATGCGGCCGCTGGTGCCCGCCGGCATGAGCATGGCGCAAATGGCCTTGCGCTGGATCCAGATGAATCCGGCAGTCACCTGCACCATTCCCGGTGGCAAGAACCCGGCCCAAGTGAGCGACAACGTCGCCGCAGCGGATATGCCCTTGCTCAGCCACGCCACCATGCAGGCCTTGGCGGATGTCTATGAGCAGTACGCCAAACCCTTGGTGCACCAGCGCTGGTAAAGCCCGCGGCGCGAATGCCAACGGACCTTAGCGGACCAGCAAGACCGGCGTTTTGCAGTGGGCCAAGACCTGGGTGGCGACCGAGCCCATGACCAGGTTGCCCAGGGCACTGTGGCCGTGGGAGCCCATGACCAAAAGGTCAAACTGCCCGTCCTCTGCCAGCTTGCCGATCAGGCTGCCGGCGGGGCCAACCTTCCACTCCACCTTGGCATCTATGCCATGGCGTTTCAAGAACTTGGTAGTCGTCGACAGCACCTTGGCCGCTTCTTCGGCGTGGTAAGTGTCCACGGTGCTTTTGCCGAGCGCCGCTTTGGCCCGTGGGGGCAAGGCGGTTTGGGCGTTGAATACGGTGTAGTCGTGGCCCGGAGCCAAGAGCGCTTCATGCGTGCTCAAGTAGGCCAGCATTTTTTTGCTGTAAGAGCTTCCATCGACAGCGAGCAAAATCTTCATGGTTATCTCCTGGTTATGAGGCCAGTGTAAAAACAGCTCCTGACTGCGGATTTGCGCTAAGTCAAGAAACACCCCCTCTGGAGGCATGTATGGTCATTGCGCTATTTACCCGGCGCCGTAGCTCTTTGAAATGGCTAGGCGCCAGTGCGCTCGCGGCCATGTTGCCGGTCGGCAAGGTGCAGGCGGCCAACCGCCCCGCCTTGATGCTGGCCACCGAGCACACGCCCAGCTTTGCCGGAGGCGATGCCTGGGTCAGCGAAAAATACGATGGGGTGCGCGCCTATTGGGATGGCAGGCAATTGCTCACGCGGGGCGGCCATCGTATCGAAGCCCCTGCATGGTTTACCGCGGGTTGGCCCGCCTTTGCGCTGGATGGTGAGTTGTGGGCCGGTCGCGGGCGCTTTGCCGAGGCGGTGTCCACCGCGCGGCGAGAGTCGCCCGACGATGCCGCTTGGCGTGGCCTGCGTTACATGGTGTTTGACTTGCCTGCGCAGGGTGGCCGCTTTGAAGCCCGTTACGCAGCGCTACTTGCCGCAGTGCAAACCATGCAACAGGCATGGGTGCAACCGGTGCTGCAAAGCCCTGCCCCGGATGCTGCGGGCTTGCAGGCGCTGCTGGCGGATACCACCCGCGCGGGCGGTGAGGGCTTGATGTTGCACCGGGCCAGCGCGCTGTACCAGGCGGGCCGCTCGGCAGACTTGGTCAAGCTCAAGCAGTATCAAGATGCCGAAGCCCGCGTGCTCTCGCATGTGGCGGGGCAGGGTCGTTTGCAGGGCCGGACCGGCGCGCTGTGGGTCGAGTGGCGCGCCACTGAAGGTGCCAAAGCGCATCGTTTCAAACTCGGAAGCGGCTTCACCGATGCCGAGCGCGCAGACCCGCCGGCGGTGGGCAGTTGGGTCACGTTCCGCTACCGGGGCCTCACTGCGCAGGGGGTGCCGCGCTTTGCCAGCTATTTGCGACCGGCTGCCCCGATGAATTGGTAGCGGGGGGAGTGTCAGACTTCGATTAAAAAGTCTGACCGAAAGCCCAGTTGCTCGTTTTTGCGCACATAGCCAAGCGGGTTGGCCACCACACGGCAGCGGCCCACGCGGTAATCGCTCGGGGCGTGCAAGTGGCCGTGCAGCCACAGGTCTGCTGCGGGGAGCAAGTCGTCCAGCGCATTGCAAAAGCCTGCGGTGCCGGGCACCATGCCGTAGCGCGGATCGGCACTTTTCAAGCTGGGGGCAAAGTGTGTCACCACTACCGTGGGCCCCTGGTGCGGCTCTGAAAGAGCCGCGCGCAACCAAGCTTGGCAGGTCATGGCCTGCTCGCGCAGGCCCTCTGCCAGCCACGGTGCACCGTGGCGGGAGACAAGGGCTTTCTTCAGGTAATAGTTGGCAGCGCGGAATGCCTTTTCTCGCGCCTTGAGTTGCCGCTCGGGCGGCTCACTCGCGGCCAGCGCATCAAAGTCGGTCCAAAGCGTGGTGCCGATGAAGCGCACGCCGTGCATCACCAGAGCCTCGCGCTCCAGCCACTGAACGCCTAAGCGGGCACAGGTCGCGCGCAGGCGCGTGTGGGCTTCGTCAAAGTCGAGGGTGTCGTACTCGTGGTTGCCCGGCACAAACAGCACCGGCACCGGCCAGCCGTGCAGGGGCGAAAAGCGCTCCAGCCCGAAGTCGTCTCCCGCCAGCTGGGACCCGGGCTGGTACGAGCCGATATCTCCGGCCAGCACCAGCAGGTCAGCGCCGGGCAGCGGCGTGGCTTGCCAATGAGGGTGCGCCTCCAGGTGGAGGTCTGAGAGCAGTTGAATCTTCATGCTGAAAAAATGGTTTGACCCAGCGCTGCCACCTGGGTTCGCAGCCATGCGTGGGGGCTGGCACCGTCTAGGCGTTGGTGCCACAGCGCATCCACCTGGATCGGCGGCACGGCAAACGGCAGCTCGCGGATCACGAGTTGATCGGCATAGCCCGTCACATTCACAAAATGGCGCGGCAGCACCGTCAGCAGGTCGGACTGCACCACCACCTTGCCCGCCGTAAAAAACTGGTTCACCGTGAGCACAACCCGGCGCGTGCGCTTGAGGCTGACCAGCGATTCGTCAATGAAGCCGAAGGCCCGCCCCGAGAAGCTCACCAACATGTGCGACGCCGCGCAGAAGCGATCCAGCGTCAATTCGCCCACCGTCAAGGGGTGGTCCTTGCGCATGACGCACACATAGTCGCCCACAAACAGGCGGTGGTGCAAAAAAGTCTCGGCAGCGCCGGCCTGTGCGCGCGCGGTCAGGTCGGCTAGCACCGCCGGGAAGTGGCCGATGGCCAGGTCTGCTCCGCCTTCTTCCAGCACTTTGCGCGGGTCGCGGGTGGTGAGCGGCACCACCCGTAGCGACACGCCCGGGGCATCCCGGGCCAGCACTTTGACCAGGCCGGGCATTAGCTCCGCCGCGGTCGCGTCAGCCATGGTGAGTACAAAGGTCGTGGTGGCACCGCTGGGCTCAAACACGCTGGGGGCGAGAGATGCCTGCAGCTTTTGCAGCGTCTCGCGCACGGCGGGCCACAGCTCTTGCCCGCGGGCGGTCGGCTCTAGGGTACGGCCGTTGCGCACCAGCAGCTCGTCGTTCAGCGCCTCGCGCAGGCGACGCAGCGCGTTACTGACTGCCGGTTGGGTGAGGTTGAGTTGGGTGGCAGCCCGGGTCAGGCTGCGCTCGGACATGACGACATCAAAGACCTTGAGCAGGTTCAGATCAAAAGTCCGGAGATTGATGCGGTTGGTGGGCATGGCTAACTATAAATGCCGTGAATACCAAGCATCACCAACATAAAGTTGAATGACACTAGGGGAAACCCTATGATTCGCTCACTTCAAAAATTTTTATCCAGTGAGCATCAACCTTTTCAAGGAGTTTGCCATGACACCCGTTACCTCTACCCCCTATTTTTCGTATTCCACCGCTCAGCCCCGTGCCACCCGCGTACGCCGTGAAACCGTGGAAGCCTCCCGCACTCTGTCCGGCATGTTGCTCGCGGCTGTGCTGTCCGCCTTGTTGGTGGTTGCCGACCAAGTGATCGACACTTGGGTCGACGGCCATATGTTGGCGGCTTGGGTCGCGTTGTGGACCGTCGCATTTGCCGCTTTGGCTCTGCTGGCGCCTCCCCTGCGCAAAGTTTCCTCAGGTTTAGCCACGTTCATGGCAGTGGCTGTGCAGTCCTACAAAGTGCGCCGCATGGAAGAAAAGATGTGGGAATATGCCCACCACGATCCCCGCATCATGGCCGAACTGCAACACGCCTGGTTGCGCAGCCAGAGCCAGATCTGACCTGATCCCGTGTTGATTCCGACCCTCGCTCACGGGTCGTGACGAAAAAAAGCCACCGCAAGGTGGCTTTTTTGTTGTGTGGCAGGCTGCAGCGGTGTTCGCTGCGCCTGGCTCTGGGTGTGTCCCTCAGGCAGCTAAACGCTGGGCCAGTTGGGTTTTGGTCTCTTCGAGTTCCTTCGGCAAATGGTAGGCCAGCTGGCTGAATAGTTCGGTGTGCAAGGCGATTTCTGCCTTCCAGTCGTCTTTGCTCAGGCTGGTTACGGAGTCAAACTGCACTTGAGTGAAGTCCAGTCCGGTCCAATTGATTTCGCTGTACGCTGGGGCCACACCGAAACCGGTCTCGACGCCGGCGGCCTTGCCTTCCAGGCGGTCGATCATCCATTTCAGAACGCGCATGTTTTCACCGTAGCCAGGCCAGACGAATTTGCCGTCTTCACCCTTACGGAACCAGTTGGTGGTGAAGATTTTGGGCTGCTTGGCACCGCTACCGGCCAGCTTGGAGCCGATGTTGAGCCAGTGTTGGAAGTAGTCGCTCATGTTGTAGCCCATGAAAGGCAACATCGCAAACGGGTCGCGGCGCACGATACCTGCTTGGCCGGTGGCTGCTGCGGTGGTCTCGGAGCCCATGGTCGCGGCCATGTAGACGCCTTCGGTCCAGTTGCGTGCCTCTGTGACCAATGGCACGGTGGTGGAGCGGCGGCCACCGAAGATGAAGGCGTCAATCGCCACACCGTTGGCATCGTCCCACTGGCTGTCCAGCGCGGGGTTGTTGCCGGCGGCGACCGTAAAGCGGGCATTGGGGTGGGCGGCTTTGGCGCCGGTTTCCTTGGCGATGGCGGGAGTCCAGTCCTTGCCTTGCCAGTCAATCAAGTGGTCCGGCATGCCGCCGGTGTCTTTTTCCATGCCTTCCCACCAGATGTCGCCATCGTCGGTCAGCGCGACGTTGGTGAAAATCACGTTCTTGTCCAAGCTGGCCATGCAGTTGGGGTTGGTGTGATAGTTGGTGCCGGGAGCTACGCCGAAGTAACCTGCTTCGGGGTTGATGGCATACAACTTGCCGTCGGCATTCGGCTTGATCCAGGCGATGTCGTCACCGATGGTGGTGACCTTCCAGCCTTCAAATCCGGTGGGCGGCACCAGCATCGAGAAGTTGGTTTTACCGCAGGCGCTAGGGAAAGCCGCTGCCACGTGGTACTTCTTGCCCTCTGGGTTGGTCACGCCCAGGATGAGCATGTGTTCTGCCAACCAGCCTTGGTCACGCCCCATGTTGGAGGCAATACGCAGTGCAAAGCACTTTTTGCCCAACAGGGCGTTGCCGCCGTAGCCCGAGCCATAAGACCAGATTTCGCGGGTCTCGGGGTAGTGCACGATGTACTTGGTCTTGTTGCAAGGCCACTTCACATCGGCCTGGCCTTCTGCCAAAGGTGCGCCCACGGTGTGCACGCAGGGCACGAAAGCGCCGTCTACGCCCAACACGTCATACACCGCCTTGCCCATGCGGGTCATGATGCGCTGGTTAACCGCCACGTAGGCGCTGTCAGACAACTCGATGCCGATGTGCGCAATGTGCGAGCCCAAGGGGCCCATGGAGAAAGGCACCACATACATGGTGCGGCCTTTCATGCAGCCGTCAAACAGGGCGGGTGTGCCATCGGCCTGACCGGTTTGCAGAATCTTGCGCATCTCTGCAGGGGCCATCCAGTTGTTGGTGGGGCCGGCGTTTTCTTTGCTCTCTGCGCAGATGTAAGTGCGGTCTTCCACGCGGGCCACGTCGGTCGGGTCGGAGCAGGCGAGGAAACTGTTAGGGCGCTTGAGCGGGTTGAGTTTTTTGAAGGTGCCCGCATCGACCAACTGTTGGCACAGGCGTTGGTACTCTTCTTCAGAGCCGTCGCACCAGTACACGTCTTTGGGTTTGCACAAAGCCACCATGTCGGCCACCCAAGCGACCAAGGCTGGGTTTTTGACGTAGCTGGGGGTGTTGAGGGACAAGCCCTGCATCACGGGTGCGTTCATAAAAAGCTCCTAAGTTTGAAAATCGTCTTTTCAAAATCAGGTGCTGCCACGCGCTCAGCCACGAACTTTGAGAAACCGGCTTTCGTCCGACGCATTGGCTTTGAAGCCTTTGGATCAGGAGCCTGATTCTATGAACTCGTTCTAAAGTTACAAAGCGATTACTGCTTAACTTTATGCAAAAGGCGCATTGATTCATGCGCGAAAATAAGAGGCCCAAAAAAAGGCGAGAAATCCTCGCCCTGTGGAAATCGCGGTACCGGCTCAGGGAGCCGTCAATACCTTTTCAATCTGGGCGATCAGCTTCGGGTCTTCCGGGGACATGTCACTAGGGAAGCTGCCCACCACTTTGCCGCGCCGGTCCACTAGGTACTTGTGAAAGTTCCAGCGCGGGCTCTGGCCCGTCTGCGCCGCCAGCTCTTTGAATAGGGGATTGGCCTGTACCCCTGTGACGGCGCTCTTCGCGAACATCGGGAACTTCACCCCGTAGGTGTTGAAGCACAGGTCCGCAATCTGCTTGCTATTGCCGGGCTCTTGCTGACCGAAATCGTTCGATGGGAAGCCCATCACCACTAGGCCGCGCTGCTGAAAGCGGGCGTATACCTTTTCAAGGCCTTGGTACTGCGAGGTAAAACCGCAATAGCTGGCGGTGTTCACGACCAGAGCCACTTTGCCGCTGTACTGGCACAGGTTCTGGGGACTGTCGTCTTGCAGGCGGGGCAGGTTCTTTTGCCAGAGGGCAGGGCAAACTGCTGCCTTGCTATCCAGTGGCGTCGCCGTAGAAACGCCTGCTGCAATGCCCAATAAAAAAGCGGCCGAAGCCGCTTGTTGGATGCCGGAGGCCATCGGGTCCGCCCCTGTCAGGCCATGGACACTGCAATGAACGCCAATAGAAACATCAACACGGCACCCACGATGGGCAGCACGATAGGCATCAAAGGCACTACCTCGTCCACCGGATCGGCGGGGTGGTTGTCATCGGAGTGAACGGGTGCAGACATGGTCGATCCTCAGGGTGTCGTTGGTATGGGTGGATTTTAGCGCCAGCAGCCCGATTTGGCTCAACAATGCTGCTCAGCGTCTTGTCACAGGTACTTCACACCTGCCAAAGACTGCGTTATCGTGGTCACAGCACAAGCCTGTGCCGGAGGCGTTGGATGACCAAGCGTTCGTTGTTTATGCCCCAAGGTGGGCACCTGATCCCGTCGCCGGGGTTGGAGCGCGCGCCTGTTCTCGACTTGATGTGCTCCCATTTCGTGCTGACATTGGCGGCCCGGCAAGGGGCGGGGTTCAATGTGCGGCGCGATTTCAATGGAGTCGTCGGTCTGGCTGGCCGCCATTTGTTGTGGCCGGTGTCTGTGTTGGGCCGTCTCCGCGAGTTTCTGGGGCGACGCTGCTTGGGTAATGAGCTTTGGCGGGGCCACGAGTCTTTGTCCGCCACGGAATTTTTGGAGAGGTACGGCGTCTGGTGCGGCCCCTACGATGAAGCGACGCTGTTTTTCTTCCTGGATGAATATGTCAAGGATCAGCCGAAAGACTTGATATCCGTGCTGGCCGTCACGGGCGAGTGGCTGAACGGCGCTCTGAAAAAGCAGTCCACCCTCGTCGAGAAAAACATCAACGCACTTGCCGGCTTGTTGCAGCTCAACAAGGCCGAGCGGGCCTTGTTGCTCTACGGGACACTCGCCCGTTATCAACGGGACATGCGCAGCATCCTGGTGGAGTTCAAAGTGAACAACGCCGCGGAGGCGTATGCCGCCATTGCCGATGTTGCCCATGTCAATGCCCAGGAGCTGGGCGAGGCCTTGCGCGCTGGCTCTCGGCTGGAGCGGATCGGGCTGGTCGAGAATCTGATCTCGGAGCACAACATCACTGACCTGGCAGACCTCATGAAGGTCAGTGAAAAGCTCCCGCCGGTGCTCATGCGGCAATACCGCGACCACGCCGAACTGATGGCAGTTTTTACCCGGCTGTCGAGCAAAACAGAGCTGCGAATGCAGGACTTTGATTTTGTGGCCGAAGACGCCGCGGTGCTGTGCCGCGTCTTGCAACATGCGGTCGCCCGGCAGGAGCCTGGTGTCAACGTTTTGCTGTACGGCCCCCCGGGGACAGGCAAGACGGAACTGGCCAAAGTCATGGCCCACCACGCAGGCTTGGAGCTGTTTGAGGTGGAATATGCAGACCGTGACGGCAACTCCCTCAGCGGCCGTGACCGCTACCGCTCCCTGCAAATCGCCCAGGTTTTTTTGAAAGGTAGCGCACAGGCCGCACTGTTGTTTGATGAGGTGGAGGATGTTTTTCCGCCGCTTTCGACGGAAACCGTCAGCTATCTGGCCCGTGCAGATGCTCACGCCGCCACGGCCAGTGGCAGCGTAAGCGGCAAGGCGTGGGTCAACCAGATTTTGGAGTCCAACGCGGTACCCACCATTTGGGTGACCAACCGGATTGAGCAGATCGACCCCGCTTTTTTAAGGCGCTTTGCCTACCATTTGGAGCTGAAGTCCCCACCCCCCGGCGCCCGGGAGGGCGTTGTTCGCAAAACCCTGGAGGGGACGCCGGTCAGTGACGCTTTTGTCGCGCGGCTCTCCAGCCGCAAGGGGCTGACGCCTGCCCAAATCCGAACCGCCGCCCGCTTCGCGCGCCTAGGCAGAACCGACGCGGAGCAAGGGGATGTCGCCGGCCTCGAGGCGCTCATCGACCGCCAGCTTAAGAATGCCGACCACGCTTTGGGCCGCCCGCCCGCTACGCCAGGCCGCGCGCAGGCACTCAGCCGATATGACCTTGATTACCTGAATATCGAATGTCGCTTTGAATTGCCGCGAATTGTGCAGGCGTTGGCGGCGCGGGGGCACGGAACCCTGTGCTTTTATGGACTCCCGGGTACCGGCAAGACGGCGTTGGCCGAGCACATTGCGCAGGAACTGGGCCGCCCGCTGCACATCAAGCGGGCGAGCGACCTGATGAGCAAGTATGTGGGCGAGACTGAGCAGAACATGGCTGCCATGTTCCGCGAGGCAGAGGCCGAAGGTCTTGTTTTGCTTTTGGACGAGGCAGACAGCTTTCTGCAGGACAGGCGCTCAGCACAACGCAACCACGAAGTCAGCGAAGTCAATGAAATGCTGCAAGGCATGGAGCGCCACCGTGGTGTTTTCATTTGCACCACTAACTTGATGGATAGGGTGGATGAGGCCGCTTTGCGCCGATTTACTTTCAAGATCCAGTTTTTGGCCCTGAGCACGGAGCAGCGCGAGCGCTTGTTCATTCAAGAGGCCTGCGGGAACGAGCCGTCCGCGTTGACGGCGGCTCAACGCGGACTCCTGAAGCAGCTCGATCAGCTTAGCTTGGGCGATTTTGCGGCCGTCAAGCAGCAGTTGGCGATCTTGGAGACAGAAATCAGCCCCCAAGAGTTTTTGGAGCAGCTCACTGCAGAGCACCGAGTCAAGCCGCTGGTCCGTGAACGCCGCAGCATGGGTTTTATGCCCTGAGCCTGCGATCCGGTGCGAGCGGCAGCCTCGTAACTCGTTTGAAACTTTTTTAAAGTTTGTGTCAACCGCTCCCGTATCTGGTGCGTGATATATCCAAGCGGGTGCGCTTACTCCGGGCCGTTGGAACCAAACCGGGGCATGAACTGCACTCCATTGCAACCTAACGTGCAGCGAATATGCAAAAAAACACGATTGAAGTGCCGGAAAAAGGAACCTATAAGTGGCAGTTGTTTGACTACTGGTCGGGCGAGTACCGCCAGACGCATGCCACACACCACGCCTATATCGCACTCAATTTCGCTGGCACGCTCGACGCGTGCAAGTCCAAGTTCCAAGCGCTTGTGCAACAGCACCGCGCCAAACTGGCTGATGCTGAAACCGGTGCCCGTCACCAACGTGCGATCGAGCGACTGCAAAACACCCTGTCCGGTGCCGCCGTGGCCTATGAAAGCGGTTTTCACCGCCATTAACCGGCGCTTACTGGAGTGCGACGACCTTTAAAACGTCGTCGGCATACGCCTCCAGCTTCTTGGCCCCGATGCCGCTGATGCCTTGCAAGTCGTCAATGGTTTGCGGGGCGCGCTGGGCAATAGCCGCCAGCGTGGCGTCGTGAAAAATCACGTAAGCCGGCAGATTGTGTTCTTGCGCAACCTCGGCGCGCCAGGCCTTGAGGGCTGAGTAGCGGAGCAAGCCTTCGCTATCCAGATTGATAGGCGCTTTGACCACTGCCCCCAAGCGGGCACTCTTGCGCGGTTTGCGCTCTGCAGGGCTCGACACTGACTCGCGCAGCATCACCGCCACTTCCCCTTTAAGCACCGCGCGCGACTCTGCAGTTAATTGCAGGGTATTGAAAGCCTGCGCATCCACCGCCACTGCGCCCATGGCAATCAATTGGCGCAGCACGCCACGCAGTTGGAGCTCGCTGAAGTCTTTGCCGATTCCGAAGGTGCTCAGGGCTTCATGGCCGTATTGGGTGACTTTTTCGGTCGTCTTGCCCCGCACAATGTCCATCAAATGCCCTGCACCGAAGCTCACGCCGCTCATCTGCTGGATGCGGTAGATGGTGCTGAGCAGTTTGCGGGCTGCATCTGTGCCATCCCATACATCAGGCGGGTTCAGGCAGTTATCGCAATTTCCGCAAGGCAGGCTTTTCTCGCCGAAGTAACCCAGCAATCGGACGCGGCGGCAATCGGTGGCTTCTGCCAGGCCTAGCAAGGCGTCCAGCTTGCCGCGCATGACCTGCTTGAACTCTTCGCTGGCCGGGCTCTCGTCAATCATGCGGCGCTGGTTCACCACGTCTTGCAGGCCATAGGCCATCCACGCATCTGCCGGCAGGCCATCCCGCCCGGCGCGGCCGGTCTCCTGGTAGTAGCCTTCGATGTTCTTGGGCATGTCGCGGTGAGCCACAAAGCGCACATCCGGTTTGTCGATGCCCATGCCAAAGGCAATCGTGGCCACCATGACGATGCCTTCTTCGCGCAAAAACCGGTCCTGGTTCAGTTGGCGTACCTTGGCGTCCAGCCCGGCGTGATAAGGCAGGGCCTTGATGCCCGCGTCCACTAATGTCTGCGCCATGTCTTCCACTTTTTTGCGGCTCTGGCAGTAGACGATGCCGGCCTCTCCCTCGTGTTCCCGCTCGATGAAGCGCAGCAGCTGGGTGGTCGAGTCCTTCTTTTCGACAATCGTGTAGCGGATGTTGGGCCGGTCGAAACTACTGACGAAGGCGCGTGCCTCTTCGAGTTGCAAGCGCTCCAGGATGTCGGCACGGGTCAGGTCGTCAGCCGTGGCCGTCAGGGCGATGCGCGGAACCCCCGGGTAGCGCTCATGCAACACCGTGAGGTTGCGATAGTCGGGCCGGAAATCGTGGCCCCACTGACTCACACAGTGGGCTTCATCGATGGCAAACAGGCTCAGCTTGCCGCGCTCAAAGAGCGAATCCAACAAGGCCAAGAAGCGTGCGTTGCTGACCCGCTCCGGCGCTGCGTACAGCAGGGTGATCTCGCCGCGCAGCAGTTGCTGCTCGATTTGGTAGGCCTCGTCGCTGTTGAGGGTGGAGTTCAAAAACGCGGCGCTCACACCGGCTTCATGCAGGGCACCCACCTGGTCGTGCATCAGCGCAATCAGGGGGGAAATGACCAGCGTGGCGCCCAAGCCCGCCTGCTGACGGGCGATGGCTGGCACCTGGTAGCACAAGCTTTTGCCGCCACCGGTAGGCATGAGCACCAGCGCGTCACCCCCCGCGATCACATGTTCCACGATGGATTCCTGAGGCCCGCGGAAGGCCGCGTAACCAAAAACATCGCGAAGAATGGACAGGTGAGGCACTAAATTGCTATCAAAATAAGAGCTGGTTGCGCAAGTAGAACGAGGGCTAGAGCTCAAAAACATACAAAATCCGGCGGTGTGGCGTGATGCTGGCACGCCGAGGCACCGCGCGCCCTATTGTCGGGCATGGTCGTGGCCCTGCCGGCAGCGCTGCGGCACAGCATGGACCCGAAACTGCATGGCGATGCGCACTTGAGGGTATGGGGCCAGAGAGGGGCTGCCGTTGTCGTTTAAAATCCGTGAACCCAAGGGGCGCTGCAGCCGGGGTCCGCCGCACGGCGGAACCGGTCAGGCTTGGGGACTCCAACTGCGCTCACTTGTTTCAATCCACACAGTGAGCCGCACCATGAAGCCCATTACCTATACCCGCGCGCAATCGCTCCCCGGCATTCTGGCCAGCCGCATCGCCATTCTGGATGGCGCCATGGGCACCATGATTCAGCGCTTCAAGCTGGGCGAAGCCCAATACCGCGGCGAGGGGTATGCCGGCCCGGGTAGTCAGGGCGACCGGTTCAAAGATTTCCCCAAAGACGTCAAAGGCAACAACGAGTTGCTGAGCCTGACACGCCCGGACGTGATCACCGACATCCACGAGGCCTATCTGGCTGCCGGCGCCGACATGATTGAGACCAACACCTTCGGCGCCACCACGGTGGCCCAGGCGGACTACGACATGGCCGACTTGGCCATCGAGATGAATTTGGTTTCCGCCCAACTGGCCCGTGCCGCCTGCGACAAGTACAGCACACCCGACAAACCGCGTTTTGTGTGCGGCGCCCTCGGCCCCACACCCAAAACCGCCAGCATCAGCCCCGATGTGAACGACCCCGGCGCCCGTAACGTGACGTTTGAAGAACTGCGAGCCGCCTACTATGACCAGACCAAGGCGCTGGTCGAAGGCGGGGCAGACGTGATTCTGGTGGAGACTATTTTCGACACGCTCAACGCCAAAGCCGCGCTGTTTGCGGTGGATGAGTACTTTGAGGCCAGCGGCGAGCGCCTGCCCATTTTGATCAGCGGCACGGTGACCGATGCGTCCGGCCGCATCCTGAGTGGCCAGACGGTCACCGCCTTCTGGCACAGCGTGCGCCATGCGCAGCCGCTCGCCATCGGCTTGAACTGCGCGCTCGGTGCAGCACTCATGCGCCCCTACATCCAAGAGCTGAACAAGGTGGCGACCGACACCTTCATCAGCTGCTACCCCAACGCCGGTCTGCCCAACCCCATGAGCGATACAGGCTTTGACGAAACTCCCGATGTCACCAGCCGCTTGGTACGGGAGTTTGCGGCCGAAGGCCTGGTCAACATTGTCGGCGGCTGCTGCGGCACCACCCCGGACCACATCGGTGCCATCGCGCAAGCGGTGTCGCCCTTGGCGACCCGTAGCGTGCAGCGCGGGTACTTTTACAAAGAGGCGGCTTGAGCCGAGACATCGCCATGAAAAAAGTCCGCTGGGGCGTGCTCAGCACTGCCAAGATCGGCATGGAAAAAGTTACCCCTGCGCTGCAGCGCAGCCAGTGGTGTGATGTGCAGGCCATTGCCTCGCGCTCCCTGGAGAGTGCGCAGGCGGCGGCGGGCAAGTTGGGTGTTCCCAAGGCCTACGGCTCCTACGAGGAGCTGTTGGCGGACCCGTCGATCGAGGCCATCTACAACCCCTTGCCGAACGACCAGCATGTGCCCTTGACGCTGGTGGCAGCCCGCGCGGGCAAGCATGTGCTGTGCGAAAAACCCATCGCCTTGAACGCCAATGAGGCGGCCCAGTTGCGCGAGGTGGCGGACAAGGTGCACATCATGGAAGCGTTCATGGTGCGCTTTCACCCCCAGTGGCTGCGTACCCGCGAGCTGGTGCAGAGTGGTGCGCTGGGTGATCTGCGCGCGGTGCAGGTGTGGTTCTCGTATTTCAACCGCAACGCAAAAAACATCCGCAACGATGCCAGCAAGGGCGGCGGCGCGCTGATGGATATCGGTTGCTACCCCATCGTGGCCGGGCGCTTCCTTTTTGGCACAGAGCCGGTGCGCGTGATGGCGTTGGCGGACATGGACCCGGACTTCGGTGTGGATCGCAGCTTCAGTGCCTTGCTCGATTTCGGCAATGGCCGCCGCTTGGATTTCACCGTGTCCATGCAAACCACGCCTTACCAGCGGGCCCACGTGGTGGGTACTGAAAAGCGGGTGGAAATTGAAATCCCGTTCAATGCGCCCCAAGGTCAAGAAACCCGCATCTTTATCGACGACGGCAAGGTACTGGGCGGTCGCGAAGCAGTGGTCGAAACCTTTGCCGCCTGCGACCAGTACAGCCTGGAGGGCGATGCCTTCTCGCTCGCCATCCGCGGTGGGCAACCTTTGCAATATGGCGTGGAAGACGCCATCCAGAACATGCGCATCATCGATGCCCTGTTTGCCTCCCAGCGCAGTGGTGCCTGGGTTGCGGTGTAAGCCGCTGAATTTTGATTTTTAGGTCTTTTATGCCTCAAGCCCTCGTATCGTCTGCGCCAGCAGCTATCAATTCCGTAGCACCCATGCTGCTCTCGGGCTTGGAGCCCATCTCCATCGACAGCAGCAGCCTGTTTGTGAACGTGGGTGAGCGGACCAACGTCACCGGCTCCAAGGCATTCGCCCGCATGATCTTGAACGGCCAGTTCGAAGAAGCTTTGGCCGTGGCCCGCCAGCAGGTGGAAAACGGCGCGCAGATCATCGACATCAACATGGACGAGGCCATGCTGGACAGCCAGGCCGCCATGGTGCGCTTCCTGAACCTCATCGCTTCCGAGCCGGATATTTCCCGCGTGCCCATCATGATCGACAGCTCCAAGTGGAGCGTGATCGAAGCGGGCCTGCGCTGCGTGCAGGGTAAGGCGGTGGTGAACTCCATCAGCATGAAAGAAGGCTTGGATGAATTCAAGCGCCAGGCCAAGCTGCTACGCCGCTATGGCGCTGCCGCCGTGGTGATGGCGTTTGATGAAAAAGGTCAGGCCGATACCTATGCTCGCAAGATCGAGATCTGCGAGCGCGCCTACCGCGTGCTGGTGGACGAGGTGGACTTTCCGCCCGAGGACATCATCTTCGACCCCAATATCTTTGCGATTGCCACCGGCATTGAAGAGCACAACAACTACGCGGTGGACTTCATCGAGGCCACCCGCTGGATCAAGCAGAACCTGCCCGGCGCCAAGGTGAGCGGTGGCGTGTCCAACGTGTCCTTCAGTTTCCGCGGCAACGACCCGGTGCGCGAAGCCATCCACACCGTGTTCCTGTACCACGCGATCAAAGCCGGTATGGACATGGGCATCGTGAACGCGGGCATGGTCGGCGTATACGACGACCTGGAACCCGCGCTGCGCGAGCGGGTGGAAGACGTGGTGCTGAACCGCCGCGAAGATGCCGGTGAGCGCTTGGTGGAGATTGCTGAAACCGCCAAGAGCGGCGCCAAAGACGAGAGCAAAAAGCTCGAATGGCGTGGCACGCCCGAGGCCCCTGTGGCGGTAGCCCAGCGCCTGAGCCACGCGCTCGTGCACGGCATTACCGACTTCATCACTGTCGACACCGAAGAGGCCTACCGCGAAATTCTGGCCAAGGGTGGCCGTCCACTGCACGTGATCGAAGGCCCGCTCATGGACGGCATGAACGTGGTGGGCGATTTGTTCGGTCAGGGCAAGATGTTCCTGCCGCAAGTGGTGAAGAGTGCCCGCGTCATGAAGAGCGCGGTGGCGCATTTGCTGCCCTACATCGAGGCTGAAAAGCTCGCCATGGTGGAAGCCGGTGGCGAGGCGAAAGCCAAAGGCAAGATCGTGATTGCCACCGTCAAAGGCGACGTGCACGACATCGGCAAAAACATCGTGACCGTGGTGCTCCAGTGCAATAACTTTGACGTGGTGAACATGGGCGTGATGGTGCCTTGCCACGAAATTTTGGCCAAGGCCAAAGAGGAGGGCGCAGACATCATCGGCCTCTCCGGCTTGATCACTCCTAGCCTGGAAGAGATGCAATATGTGGCCGGCGAAATGCAGAAGGACGAGTACTTCCGCAGCCGCAACATCCCGCTACTCATTGGCGGCGCCACCTGCAGTCGCGTCCACACCGCGGTGAAGATTGCGCCGAACTACGAAGGCCCGGTGGTCTATGTGCCCGATGCCTCACGCAGCGTCAGCGTGGCCCAAAGCCTGCTGGGCGATGGTGCGCCCAGCTACCTTGCGGAATTGAATGCTGACTACGACCGCGTGCGCCAGCAGCACGCCAACAAAAAGCAGACGCCGCTGTGGAGCCTGGCCCGCGCGCGCGCCAACAAGACGCCTATCGACTGGGCGGCCCACCAAGCCGCGGTGCCCAAGTTCATCGGCCGGCGCGTGTTCAAGAATTTTGACTTGGGCGAGCTGGCCCAGTACATCGACTGGGGCCCCTTCTTCCAGACTTGGGATCTGGCCGGCCCCTACCCGGCGATTCTGCAAGACGAGGTGGTGGGCGAGCAGGCCCGGCGCGTGCTGGCCGACGGCCAGGCCTTGCTGAAAAAAATCATCGATGGCCGCTGGTTGACCGCCAATGCGGTTGTGGCGCTGTACCCGGCCAACACGGTGAACGACGACGACATCGCCTTCTACACCGACGAGTCCCGTACGGAGGTCGCCATGACCTGGTACGGCCTGCGCCAGCAAACCGAGAAGCAGGAGATTGATGGTGTTATGCGCCCGAGCCGCTGCTTGGCTGACTTTGTGGCACCCCGTGGCGTCCAAGCCGACTACGCCGGCATGTTCGCAGTCACTGCTGGTATCGGTGCGGACAAGCGGGCCGAAGCCTTTGAAGCCGCGCACGACGACTACAGCGCCATCATGCTCAAGTCGATTGCCGACCGCCTGGCCGAAGCCTTTGCCGAATGCCTGCATAAAAAAGTGCGCACCGACCTCTGGGGCTACGCCGCTGGCGAAACCCTGAGCAACGAAGACCTGATCGGCGAAAAGTACCAAGGCATCCGCCCCGCACCCGGCTACCCCGCCTGCCCGGACCACAGCGCCAAGAAAGACATGTTTGCGCTGCTGCAGTGCGACGAGGTGGGCATGACGGTGACTGAGAGCCTGGCCATGACCCCGGCAGCCAGCGTTAGCGGCTTCTATATTGGCCACCCTGATGCCACTTACTTCAACGTCGGCAAGATCGGCGACGACCAGGTGCACGACCTGGCCGAGCGCCGCCAACTGGACCGCGCCGAGCTGGAGCGCTTGTTGGCGCCTAACCTGTAATTCTGCATGTCTGCCCGCTACCGCAGTCATAGTGGCTGCGGTAGCGCAGCTTTACCCAGCGTTACAAATCAGATACCTCCCCGTCGTGCAGGCTGTGTACCTTCAGGGCCTGTCAAGCGTTAGCTGAAGAGCAGGCGCCGAAAAGTGCAGCCTGTTTGTCTGAACGAAGGAGATGTATGTCGACTGTTGTGTCCCAACCCGCGGTTGTTGCGACGGGTAATAAATTTCTATGGGGTGCCATCGGCGCTCTGAGCGTCAGCACCTTGGCGTTGGGTGCGGTTGTGCTGCACCAGCAAACCAAAACCGCTACTGCGGAGGCCCCAATTGAAGTGCTGGCCATCAGCACCCCTGCTGCTGCTACGCCCGTGGTAACGGCTTCCCCTTCTGTTGTAGCGCCGGACACGGCATCCACTTCGGTACATGCGGAGAAAAAGCAGTCAAAACCGACCTCCGCCCAAGAAAATCAAGCACCTCGCGCTGCTAAAGTCATAGCGCAGCAGCCTGTAGCAAAAGCGCCGGCGACACCGGTCGTTGCACCAGCGCCGGCTGAGCCCCCGGTTGCTACCGCCCAAGCGCCGGCACACGCACCCGCGAAAGTGCCCTCCAAGGTGGTCTGCACCCAGTGCGGCGTTATCGAGGGCGTGACCCCCATCCAGCGTGAAAGCGCCAACCCCAGCGGGGCCGGTGCCGTGGCGGGTGCAGTGCTGGGTGGCTTGGTGGGTAACCAGTTCGGTGGCGGCGACGGCAAGGCCTTGGCCACCATCGCCGGCGTGTTGGGTGGCGGCTGGGCGGGTAACACCGTGGAAAAGCGCTTGAAGAAAGACACCGTCTACCAAGTGGATGTCCGCATGGAAGATGGCAGCTTGCGCACCGTGGAGCAGTCCACCGCCCCGACCATCGGCCAGGCGGTGACGCTGGACGGCAACCGGATCAGCCCGGCGGCCGCCGCTTCTGACCGGAATTCGGGGGCTTTTCCCAGCAACACCTGAGGGGCCCCATGCTATTATTTTTGCAAACCGCAAAAGGAATAGCGCATGAATATGGCAACGGCTTCGCCCGGTGCGACGGACGCTCCGCGGCCGCCCTCGGGCCGCCCGGAGAAGCTGCGTTTGGGCGATGTGCTGGTGCAGCAAAAGCTCATTTCCCAGGAGCAGTTGCAGCAAACCCTTGACCTGCAGCGCACGACCGGCAAAAAGGTCGGGCGTCTGTTGATTGAAACGGGCGTGATCACCGAAGAGCTACTCGCCAACGGCTTGGCCCGGCAGCTGCGTGTTCCCTTCGTCAACCTCAAAACCTTTCCTTTCCGTGCTGATGTGGTGAAGCTGCTGCCCGAAGCGGCTGCGCGCCGCTTCAAGGCGCTGGTGCTCGAGGACAAGGGCGATGTCTTGCTCGTCGCCTTGGCCGACCCGCTGGACCTGTTTGCCTACGACGAGCTCACCCGCCTTCTCAAGCGCAACATCGGTATTGCGGCAGTGCCCGAGAGCCATTTGGCTTTGGCCTTCGACCGGCTGTACCGCCGCACCGAAGAAATCAGTGGTCTGGCCCGCGCGCTGGAAAAAGACCTCGGCGATGCGGTGGACTTCGGTGAACTTACCGCCAGCGTGGGCCAAGAGGGCGCACCGGTGGTGCGCTTGCTCCAATCGCTGTTTGAGGACGCAACCCAGGTGGGCGCGTCCGATGTCCACATTGAACCGCAAGAAGGCTTTTTGCAGATCCGCGTGCGGGTCGATGGCGTGCTCCAGACCCAAACGCAAGCCGACAAGCGCATTGGTGGCGCACTGGCCCAACGTTTGAAACTGATGGCCGGCTTGGACATTTCTGAGAAGCGCTTGCCCCAAGATGGCCGCTTCTCGGTCCGGCTGAAGGACAACACCATCGATGTGCGCCTGTCCACGCTACCCACCACCTACGGCGAGTCAGCCGTGATGCGCTTGTTGAACCAGGGCGCCGGTATGCGCCGCCTGGACACCATCGGTATGCCGGCCGACATGCTCAAGCGTTTTCGCGATGTGCTGTCCCGCTCCTCCGGCATGGTGCTGGTGACCGGGCCTACAGGCTCCGGCAAAACCACCACTCTCTATGCCGCCTTGGCCGAGATCAATGCGGCAGAGCTTAAAGTGATCACGGTCGAAGACCCGGTCGAATACCGCTTGCCAGCCATCACGCAGGTGCAGGTCAACGACAAAATTGAATTGACATTTTCGCGCGTGCTGCGGGCTTGTCTGCGCCAGGATCCGGATGTGATTCTGGTCGGGGAAATGCGCGATGCCGAGACTGCAGAAATCGGCTTGCGCGCCGCCATTACGGGACACTTGGTGCTCTCCACCTTGCACACCCGGGATGCCATCGGTACCCCGTTCCGCTTGCTGGATATGGGCGTGCCGGCCTTCATGGTCGCCACGTCCTTGCAAGCCGTGATTGCCCAGCGCTTGCTGCGCTTGAACTGCCAAGAGTGCCTGGCACCGCACACCCCCACGCCGCAAGAGCAGTCGTGGATGGAGGCCATGTTGGAGCCCGGTGAGGTGCTCAAGCCCAAGCGCGGTTTGGGTTGCTCGCAGTGCAATGGCACTGGCTATTCGGGGCGCCAAGGCGTGTATGAACTCTTGGAGATGGATGCCGCCCTGACCCACGCTGCCACGCAGAGCGACCCTGCTACTTTTCTGAAGACGGCGCGCGAGCGCATGAAGGGTCAAACCATGGCCTTCCATGCCCTGCAGTTGGTGCGCAGCGGCAAAACCTCCTTGGCCGAGGCGCTGCGCATCGGGTTCGACTCGGATGGCGATGAGGCCATGTTGGGCTGACCATGGCAATCTACGACTGGCGCGGACGTAACAACCGGGGTGAATCCGTAAGCGGGCAGTTGGAGGCCATGACCGAAGGCGGTGTGGCCGATCAGCTCATGTCCATCGGCGTTGCGCCGGTGCACATTGCGGTGTCCAAGGCAGTCGATACCAAAGACAAAAAAGACCCTCTGGCTTTTTTGACAGCCCGCCCGGTGGATGTGGACGACGTGCTGATTTTTTCGCGCCAAATGTACACCCTGAACAAGGCGGGCGTGCCGATTCTGCGGGCCTTTGCGGGGCTGGAGGCCTCGGCCACCAAGCCGGCCATGGTCGACTTGCTCAAGGATGTGCGCGCCAGTTTGGACCAGGGGCGTGAGCTCTCGGTGGCCTTGGGGCGCCATGTCGCGTTGTTTGGAAACTTTTATATTTCCATGATCCGGGTCGGCGAAATGACCGGCCGCCTCACCGAGGTGTTCCTCCGGCTCAATGAGCACATGGAGTTTGAGCGCGATGTCCGCGAGCGCATCAAACAAGCTACCCGCTACCCCACCTTTGTGTTGATGGCGATGGCCGCGGCCATTGTGATCTTGAATATTTTTGTGATCCCGGTCTTCGCCAAAGTATTTGCCGGGTTCAACACCGAGTTACCGTTGATCACCCGGGGGCTGCTCGGGTTTTCAAATTGGATGCTCAATTGGTGGCCGCTGCTGATCGTGGCCTCGGTGGTGGTTGCCATTGGTGTTCGCGCGTATTTACGAACGCCCGGCGGGCGTTACAAATGGGATGCGCGCAAGCTCAAGCTTCCCATCATTGGCGAAATCATTCTCAAAGCGACGCTGGCCCGTTTCGCCCGTAGCTTCGCCTTGAGCAGTCAAAGTGGCGTTCCTCTGGTGCAAGCGCTAACAGTCGTGGCTCAAACGGTGGACAACGCCTTCATCGGAGCCCGGATCGAGCAGATGCGGGACGGCATTGAGCGGGGTGAAAGTATCTCGCGTTGCGCAGCCGCCACGGGCGTGTTCACGCCGGTGGTGCTGCAAATGATCAATGTGGGCGAAGAAACCGGGGAGCTCGATAACCTGTTGTTCGAGATCGCCGGCATGTATGAGCGTGAGACGGACTACAACATCAAGGGCCTGTCTGCGGCTATTGAGCCGGTGCTGTTGGCGGTGATCGGCGCCCTGGTCTTGTTGCTGGCGCTGGGTGTGTTTCTGCCTCTGTGGAATATGGGGCAAGCCGCCATGGGCAAGGGCGGAGGCTAGGCCATGGCCACTGCCCGCACTCCGGTAGCCCGCGTGCGTTGGAACAGCCGCTGGGTCGAGTGGGGCGTCTTGACGCTGTGTATTGGCATTGCCACGGCTGTGTTGTGGCGCTATGGCCAGCAGGTTCGTGCGCAAACCGAGCGGGCTGCGGTGCAAAGCACGCTGGGCGCCTTGCGGACTGCGCTGGTGCTCGACTATGTGCAATCCATGCTGCCCCAGCGCAAGCGAACCGGTGACCCGGTGGCAGCCAACAGTGTGGTTCCCAATCCTTTCGGGATGCTCCAGCAGCCTGTCGCCAACTATGCCGGTGAAGTACCGGCCGCGCTGCTGCAAGAGGTCGCGCCGGGTCGTTGGGTGTTTGACAAGCGGTGCGGGTGTATCGGCTACAAGCCCTTGGAGCCCGGCGGTTTGGACGCACCCTCAGGCGCGCAAGCCGTGTGGTTTATGGTGGAAAGCACGGCCGCGGCCTACCAGTTGCGGCCGATTCAGGCCTATGTATGGGGCGGATTGCCCTTGGAATGAGGGCGCTTGGCACCCATGGGTGGCGTAAACCCAAAGGAATCTTGAGAAAAGTCACGGACTATCGGCTTAATCCTCAGGCACAAGAGCTTGTGCCTCCCCTAGAATGATCTAGCATTGGTACTCACATTTTTCTTTTGAAGGTGGACAACATGAAACAAGTACAGCGCGGCTTCACATTGATCGAGTTGGTCATGGTGATCGTGATCTTGGGCATCTTGGCAGCAGTGGCCATCCCCAAATTTGTCGATCTGTCTGCGGATGCCCGCAAGGCATCGGTGCAAGGCGTAGCGGGTGCTCTGTCTTCCGGCTCCGCCATCAACTACGCAACGTTCTCCGCCCGCGGCACCGGAACGGCTGTGAATTCATGTGATGCTACTAAAGCTACCTTGCAAGGCGGAAGCTTCCCATCCGCGGAATACACCGCGGATACAACCACTTTTACCACTACGTCTGGTACCAGCAACAATTGTGTTCTGACATTTACACCAAGCGGTGGCACCGGAGTAACCGCGTCTTTTATCGCCATTACAACGCCCTGAGGTAATAGCAGCTTACCTGCTTCAGACCTTGTAAAGCCAGTGTGGTTTCGCACTGGCTTTTTTCATGGGCGAGCCGTTTCGTTGAGTTTGCTCATATCTTCCCGCCAAGCGGCGGGAGCGGCATTCAGGCTCGTTGCTTGCGCCTGGCGGTCTTGCGGCCAGTGGCGTACCCACAGCTGGTAGGCCTGTGTCGTCAAGGCCTCGTCCCGGGTTTCAAGGCCAATCGCGATGGCCATTTGGATCAAATCGTACTGAAGCACCCCTCCTGCAAAGTAGGTGCGGAGCTTGTGGGCCGCCTCGGCGGTCTGGCCGGCGCGCCGCATAAGCAGAATGTCTAAAGCCCGCGTACGCGGGGTATCCGGTTGCAAGGCTGCAAGAGCGGCAAACGCCTCGGCGGCAGGGCCGTTGCGGTCCAGGGCGACATTCAGCAAGATTTGGTTGGCACGGACATCCGGAATGTACGGGCGCGATACCGCAATCGAGTTTTGGGCCCAGAGTGCTGCCTGCAAGTTGCCGGTGGCGGCAAAACCGTCTCCCGCTTGTGCCGTGAGCTTGCGGTAGTGGGGGTGAATCTCCACCCCTTTTTTGAGCCAGTCCCACGCCTTGGTTTGTAGCCGTTGCCACTCTGCAGGCGGCATGGTGGGGTTCTTCAGGATGAGGTTGAGCGTCTGGATGCTGCGAATAATGGCGAATTCGGCCCGGAATGCCAAGCCACTCACCACCAGACTCACCAAGCCCGCCAAGCTTGTTGCCACCAACCCTGCGCGCAAAGTGGCGGCGCTGGCCAGGTAGGGGCGCGGGTCTGCGTGGGCCAGCACCGCCAGCCCCACCATGAACAGCGCCCCGGTGCTGGCGAGTCGCCACGGGAACCCCGCATTACTCACCAGCAACAGCCCCAACAGGCTGCACAGGGCTATCGCACACAAGGCTTCCGCTGCCGAGGGCCGGGCGTGAGCCAAGCGCTGCCAGCGGGTTTGGGCGCTGAAAAGCAGGTACCCGAGCAGGCCTGCCAAAAGGCCACCGCCGACCGGCAGGCCGTATTCGGCCAGCAACTGCAAGGGTTCGTTGTGGGCATAAAAGTCGGTTTCGACGGAGTTATTGGCACCCTGGTAGCGCGGAATATGCACCTCCCAAGCACCCGCACCGACTCCGGTCCACGGCTGATCTATCAGCATGCGGATGCTGGCACGCCACATGAGCGCGCGTATCGAAAACGAGCCTTCTGTGTACTCTTCGGGCTTTGCCACCGAGCCCGCACGGTACACACTGCGCTCCAACGGGGTTAAGCCATACCCTTGGGCCACGATGGTCGGGCTATTGCTCGGGATGAGCGCCAAGCCCGCAAGCCCCAGCAGCAAAATCGAGCTGGTGAGCGCTACGTCTCGCCGAGACCAAGACGGACTATCCGCCGCTCGCCGGTAGAGCCACAGCACGACCAGAGTGACAGGCACCATGATGGCTGCTGCTATCAGTGCCGAGCGGGTGCCGGTCATGAGCAGGGCTGCGAGGTTCCCTGCCAGTGACAGTGCCATGAGGGTTCGCCCCTTGGGGGAACGCAGCTGCGTCAGGGCATACGCCGAGAACGGCAGGGTGCACACCAGATACTCCGCAAAGAAATTGCGATTCACAAACACCGAAGCCGGTGCGGCCACTTGCGGGAACCAGGAGAGGTCTCCCCAGAACTGCGCTGCGCCCCACGCCGCCGCACCGATTGCGCCCGCATGGATGCCCCACACCAGCAGCTTGGCGTGTCCGCCCCGTAGCACCTGCAGGCATGTCCATAACAGCGCGCCAAGCATGCACCAGCGCGCAGCCTCTGCCCCCGCCAGATAGCTGTGCGACCACGCCATGCTGCCCAGTGCATACAGGCACAAGACGGCTGGAAAGGCCAGCAGGCCATGGAAATACCACTCGGTGCTTTCCTCACGAGGGGCCTGAAGCGCTCGAATGAGCAGCAGTGCCAAGGCGCACACCACGCCCATGGCCAGCAGCGCAGACTTCAGTGTGTCCTGCAACACCCATTCCCCGGGAACACCCAGCGCCGGTACGAGCGCAATGGTGAGCGCGAGTGCCCAAGCGGCGCCCCGGGTCTTCCGGTGAGCGGGCGTAGTGGCCGCAGAAATGGCGGTACTTTCGGGTGTATTGGAGGCTGGTGCAGCAGGCATGTTGGGGGTAAGCTTTGCGGGTCCGCCGCGACCCCGCTACGGGGTCAACGATTAATGATTAAATAAGGCTGTAGCGCTTGCTTTTCCTGCGCGAATAGCTCCTAAAAGCATAGCAAATGTAAACGATCCATGTCTCCGCCTTTTTCCTTGGATTTTGCGTTGGAATCGATGCCCGCGTCTCGGGGCAAGCGCATGCGCGGATTCACGCTGGTGGAGCTGGTCATGGTGATTGTGTTGCTCGGGGTGCTGTCGGTGTACGCGGTGCCGCGCATGATCAACACGGGCGACTTCTTTGCCCGCGGGTTCCACGATCAGTCCATGGCCTATTTGCGCTATGCGCAAAAGACGGCCATCGCCCAGCGCCGCACCGTGTGTGTGACCCTGAGTGCCAATGCCATCAGTTTGCGGATCGCGGGTGCTGCCGGGATCAACAACTGCGACCCGGCCTCACCGCCAGCCCCCAGCGGGACGGCCTTGAGGGGGCCCGCCGGTGAAGCGGGACTCAGCGCCCGCAGCGGAGTTGCCTTCAGCGGTACGCCGATTAGCTTTAATTTCGATGCCCTAGGCCAGCCGGTGTACAACAGTTCCGGGGCCGCAGCCGCAACCCAGACATTGCAGGTCGAGAACGTTGGTAGATCCATCACGATTGAAGCCGCCACGGGGTATGTGCATGAATAGCCCACGCCGTCATTCCGGCTTCACGCTGATCGAGCTCATCATCTTTATTGTGGTGGTGAGTGCCGGTTTGGCGGGTATCTTGTCGGTGATGAACACCACCGTGAAGTCCAGCGCAGACCCGATGGTGCGCAAGCAGGCCATTGCGCTGGCCGAATCGGTGTTGGAGGAGGTGCTGCAAAAAGCCTATGCCGACCCCGACGGTACAAATACCGATGAGACCGATCGCACCAACTGGGACAACGTGGACGACTACGACGGCAAGACCGAGGCCGACCTCGCGTTGCCTGCGGCGGTATCGGCCTATTCGGTGCGCATTGCGGTGAGCGATGGCAGCGCAGTGCTTGGTATTGCAGCCAGAAAAGTTACGGTGACGGTGAGCAGGGGCACAGAGTCCATCACCTTGGCCGGTTACCGGACGAATTACTGACTATGGCCCGCACTCTCTTCGCTTCGCGGCAACACGGCTTCACTTTGGTGGAACTGGTGATGGTGATCGTCATCCTCGGCATCGTGGGGGCCATGGTGGCGGTGTTCATGCGGGCGCCGATTGAGGCCTACTTTGCCAGCGGGCGGCGGGCGGCGTTGACGGACGTGGCTGATATCGCCGTACGTCGCATGTCCCGAGACTTGCACAAAGCGCTGCCAAATAGCGTTCGTACGTCCACCGTCAATGGTTCTGACAGCTGCTTGGAGTTCATTCCTACCCGAACTGGTGCGCGCTACCGCGAGCAAGACAGGGTGGCTAGTGATGGCAAGGGGTTGACCTTTGCTGCAGCCGATAGTGCATTCAACATGCTGGAGCGCAATGCGGACTGGAGCGCGGACCAGCAAATCAAGGCCAATGACCTGATTGCGATCTACAACCTAGGGATCACCGGCGCCAACGCCTACAACGGCGACAACGTAGCTCGCGTGAGCACCCTGGCGGCAGACATCAGCAGTGGCACAGAAGAGACCAGCATCAACTTAGCTGCGGCCAAGCAGTTTCCGCTGGAGTCTGGCGCCAAGCGCTTTCATGTGGTGCCGGTGGAGGAGAACGTAGTGGCCTATGTGTGCACAGGTGGGACCCTGCGGCGCTTGGCGACGCCTGGCCTCGCCACTGGAACAGCCCCCTTGTTTGCCAACAGCGCTACGGGTTTTTGCGGTACACCGGCCCAATTAGCCAGCGCGCCAGTAATGGCTAACAACATTCCATTCGACTCAGCAGCTGGCAGATACCTGTGTTCATTCACTTACAACGGCAGCGATTTGCAACGCAACGGCTTGATTCAAATGTCCCTCAGCCTTACCAGTGACGGGGAGATGGTGAGCCTGTTTCACCAGATCAACATAAACAACACGCCATGACAATGACATCGCGCGTTCAACACGGGTTTGCTGCCATTGCCGCCATTTTTCTGGTGGTGATACTGGCGGCACTCGGTGGATTCATGATTACGTTTTCCAACACCCAGCAACTGAGCTCTGCACAAGACTTGCAGGGGTCACGCGCCTATTGGGCTGCGCGTGCCGGTTTGGGTTTCGGTGTGGCCAAGGTAATCGCGGACTCAACGGCATGCCAGAGTGGCACTCCCACGGCCATGACCGGTGCCCCGGCCAGTGTGGAGGGCTTTACCCTGACGGTGACCTGCAGGCGAGCCAGCTATATCGACGGGGTCAACACCATTCTGGTGTACCGTTTTGAGTCGAGGGCCAGCGCAGGCTCATCAGGAAATGCCAACTATGTGGAGCGCAGCGTCAGCGCTTCAGTGGAGATGTGATGTTCACTATCGAATGTATTTCGGGGAAGGCAAAGAGGCTTCTTTGCATCTTGTTTCCGCGCACTCAACTACTTGCACTTTGCCTGGGTTTGATGCTTTTCATCCCAACGGGTGTACACGCGCAAATTGTTTACAGAGGCGCAGCGCAGGCCATTTCGACGGTAGCAACGTCTTTTGCGGTCACCAAGCCGGCTGGCGTAGTGGATAAAGACGTTTTGATCGCCAGTGTTGCGTTGAGTCCCAATACGGCAACGGTTAGCCCTCCAGCCGGGTGGATCCTGATTTTGGATACGCCACAGGCGGCCGTGAACAGTTCCCGTTTGGTAACTTATTACAAAGTTGCAGGTGCTAGCGAACCCGCGTCGTACACATGGACGGTGTCAGGTGTCGGCATAAGTGTTGCAGTTGGCATAACTGCTTTCGGAGGTGTCGATACTGCCAGCCCGATCGTGGTCAGCGCTGCTGCAGCAACTCCGGCATCACTGACGCATTCAGCGCCATCTGTCAGTCCTAACGTGCCCAGCGGCGTATTGGTCACATCGCATGAATACGCAAGTTCTTCGTCCTGGGCGCCACCGAGTGGAATGACCGAGGCGGTAGATGTCGCAACTTTACCTACCCTCCCGGCAACCGGAGTGACGTTATCGATGAATTACAAGGCGTTGAGTGGAGCGGGTGCAACCGGTGGGCAGATAGCCACCGCCGCTAACAACGCGGATGCGGGCGCCGCGCATTCCTTGGTTTTGCGAGCGTTGCCGGTTTTGACCAAAGTTTCCAGCGCATCTGCTGCTGTACAAAACTCCGTCGTGACGTTCAGCATCACGATGTCGAATCCAGCCATGACAGATTTGTCAGCGGTGACAGTGACAGATGTATTGCCTGCATCGATGGCCTATGTAACCAGCGCTGTATCTACCGGTTCAGTGGCAGTCAGCGGCCAAAATCTGACGTGGACGATTCCAACCATTCCCGCGGGTGAAACTGCGCAACTTACGCTGGCTGTCAGGTTGTTGCAAAGCGGCGTATTGAGCAATACGGCGAGCAGCAACGTCAGTGGATCAGCGACTGCATCTGTCTTGTCATTGACTGGCAGCATTACCCATTTCAAGTTTGATGCGCCAGTCGGCAGTTGGACTGGTGCAGCGGGAGAGGTTTTGGACTCCGGAGGAACAAACCTTCACGGGAAACGGATAACCACATCCGTGCCGACCACAACAAATGAAGTACTCCCCGCAACGGCGATTTCTTCTCAATTCAGCGCCGTCAATGGTGACTTTTGTAATGCAGCGAGATTTGACAGAAGGGCGGTAGTCGAGGTTGCGAGCAGCCCCCTCTTTGACTACACCACCCAGCTCTCAGCGTCTGCATGGATTTTTCCGACTGCATATCCATCGGTCGCCAATGGTGCAGATTTGTTTTCTGTTTTGTCCAATGATGTGAATTACGAATTTCACATTGATAGGAACGGCAAACTCTATTGGTGGTGGAACGGTCCCTCGATCACTTCCGCCACCACGATTCCGCTCAATCAGTGGACGCACGTTGCGATTACTTTTAATTCGATTACAGGACAGCAGCGCATTTACATCAATGGTGTTGCCGACGCCAATGTTGGCACTTGGAAGGGTACGTTGACCGCGAACAACTGCAATTTTTATGTGGGAGGCGACGTAGGAACGGGTACTTGCGCAGTGCGAACGGATAGAAACTTCCAAGGCTTGATAGACGAGGTCAAGCTTTACAACACGCAACTCAGCGAAGCGCAAGTTCGTGCTGATATGACCATCGGGCGCTCTTGCTCCGGGACCTTTGACCACATTCGGATTGAGCATGACGGCAATGGCTCGATTTGCAATCCAGAGACCGTCACCATCAAAGCCTGTCAAAACGCCAGTTGCTCAACGTTGTACCCGGGGGACGTGCAGGTGCAACTTACGCCTACTGGCGCCTGGACCAATGGTGATTCCTTCACCGTTTCGGGAGGGGTCGCCACACGTCAGCTTGGTAGAAGCACGGCGGGCGCTGTCACTTTGGGTACTGTCAACGTGTCACCGGCCCCCGGAGGAGCGACGCGTTGCTTTGCGGGCTCCACGGAGTCTTGCACCATGACGTTTGCATCGGCATCTTGCAGCTTTGACGCCGTAGAACAAGGTGCGGCCCCTAAATCTAGGCTGTTCACCAAATTGGCGGGAACCGGATTCAATGTAGATGTTCTGGCTCTCAACGCCTCCGCTACGGTAAACACTGGCTATACCGGAACCGTGGCGGTTGATTTGGTAGACGCGTCTACGGTCGACTGCCCGACCGGATCCGGCTTGAATACATCCACCAATGTAGTTTTTGCGAGCGGTAACCAAGGACGAAAGAACCTCTCGCTGACGTATCCCAACGCAGCCTCGAATGTGCGCGTGCGTATGAGGGTGGGTGCCTCAGCACCTGCATGTTCCAGCGACAACTTCGCGATCCGCCCCACTCAACTGCAGGTGACGGCGCCGACGCTGAACAACGCTAACCTGACGGGCAGTCCCAGTGCGGTTGCAGGTTCCAGCTTCGCGTTGGAGGCCACCGCGTTGAATGTGAGTGGTGGTTACGTGGGTAGTGCACCGGCGGTTGTCGCGTCCAAAGTCAAAGATCACAACAATGTGACGGTGGCTACCGGATCTTTCTCAGGTAGTTTTAATCCCTCGAGTGGCACAAAGGCCAGTGGCAGTAGCTTTAAATACTTGGACGTTGGCAATCTCCAGTTTGAGGTGGACGGCGTTGTGGACTCCGCATTTACGGGTGTGGATCGAGTGAATGCAGATTGCGTGGTGGGCAGTACTTCCAACGCGCTCAACAGCGGCAAATACGGCTGCAATATCGGAAGTGCAGCCTCCCCCAAATTTGGCCGCTGGTTTCCCAGCCATTACTCTTTTACCGGGACCATCACCCCCAGTTGCGCGGCTGGCGGCTTTACCTATATGGATGAAGACGCCTTGGGTGTATTGCTCACCATCAAGGCCCATGCCTCCAGTGGTGGCACGGCATCGGCGACCGACCCGGTAGTCAGCCGTTACACCACCGGCTACACCAACCTTGCATCTGTGACCATCAGTGGGGATAACGATGGCCCAGCAGTGGCCACCTCAAGGCTCAGCAGCCCGACTTTTCCGACAATGCCAAACTCGGCACTTTGGAGTTCCGGGCAGTGGGTCATAAATGACACTTACGCCTTTAGCAAGCTGCTGGTATCGCCGGACGGGCCCTATGACAGTTTCAAGCTCAATGCCGCAATTGCAGATCCCGATGGGAGCACGTTCTTCAGTGCGACCAACGAGACCGGCACTACTCGCATTCGTTATGGTCAGTTGCGGATGTCCAATGTGTATGGCTCGGAGTTGATGAGTTTGCCTGTCCCCTTGGAAGCCCGCTATTGGAACGGCTCATACTATGTAACCAACATCCGGGACAGTTGCACCACACTGAATCTCTCCAGCATCGCCATGTCCAGCTATTCCGGTAACCTCGCCGCCTGTGAAACACAGATTTCACCTACGGCGACGCAAACCCTGTCGAACGGGAAGCTATCCGGCAGCGGCGTAGTCCTGAGCAGGCCGGGCCAAGGAAATAGCGGCAGTGTGCAACTCACCATGAATGTAGGCGCCACTGCATCCGGTAGTACCTGTGTTTCCAGCACATCTAGTTCGGCTACCGCCGCCAATCGACCGTGGTTCGGTAGTAACCCCACCGCCAAGGCCACTTTTGGGGTTTACAAGAGCCCCTTGATCTACTTGCGCGAGAACTACTGAAAACGGCAATTCATCAACTGACATGGAAAACCGGCCAAATCGATGTCATGATTGCGCGACAAGCTATTAAAATGAGAGCAAGCGGATCCGACTTTCAACAGATTCATGATTGAAGCCACGCACACAATTTTCAGTATCTACCTCTCCGGAGGCGGCTAACCATGCGCTGGCCTTGGCGTCGCGCCTCCAGTGGAGAGCGTTTGGTGGTTTCTTGGTCGGGTAAGACCTTGGCATACGTGCTAGCGGCGGGTGCTGGCAAGGATTTCACCATCATCCGCTCCGGTGTGGAGCCGCAAGGTACAGATACCCTGGAAGAATTTTCCCGGCGTTTGGTGCAACTCGGTCTCAAGGGCTATGTCACTGATGTAATGCTGAGACCCGAGCAGTACCAAGTGCTGCAAATCGAAGCCCCGTCGGTGCCCCCTGAAGAGTTGCGCTCTGCTGCCCGCTACCAGGTCAAGGAAATGGTGGATGCGCATTTGGATGACCTGACAATGGATGTGCTCCGGGTCGGCGATGGTGAGGGCCGGGCTGCATCGCAAATGTTTGTGGTGGCGGCGAATAACAGTTTTGTGCGCGATGTCATGGGTCTTGGCGAGGCCATGCACTGGGATGTTCGGGTGATCGATGTCCAGGACATGGCGCAGCGCAACTTGCAAACCTTGCTGGAGCCCGCGCGAGCTACCGGTGCGCTTTTGTTGTCGGGCGGCAGGCAGGCGTTGTTGACCATCAGCGCAGCCGGCGAACTGTTCTACAGCCGCCGCTTGGACCTGCCTGAAGGCTTCATGGGGATGACCTGGACCGCCGCTGCGGCGCCAGAGCCTGTAGCGGTGGATACCTACACCCCGGTAGAGGAATACGTGCCTGACTATGCGGGCGGCGGATCTTACAGCCCGAACTTTTCGACCACAGGCGCAGATTCCGCCCCGGCAGAACAGGGCGATATCGACCGTGCGCAGCGTTTGTTGGTGGAAGTGCAGCGCTCGATAGACCTGTGGGAGCGCACCTGGACGCAATGGCCCTTGGCGGGTTTTCAGGTGTTTGCGGGGGAGCGCAGTGCGGAGTTGGCAGAGTGGCTGAGCCGCGATACCGGTCAAAACGTGAGTGCACTCGAAATCGCCAGCAGCTTTGCGGGCTGGGACACGGTGGCAGAGCCGGACCGGCCTTTGTGCTTGCCTTTGCTTGGCATTTTGTTGCGCGGTGACGCCTAGACTGCACCAGGACCGGACACCATGCCCCAACAAATCAACCTGTGCTCCGTTTCGCTGATCAAGCCCCGTCAGCAGTTCGAGGCGAACACCATGGCGTTGGCCCTTGGCGTGTTCGTGGTCCTGGGTGCCGCACTGTGCGCCACCTGGGTGTGGAACTTGCAGAATGCCCAGCGCGGCTTTGCTTCGGCTTTGCAGACGCAGGCCTCGGAGATGCAAAGCCTGCAAGCCGCTATCGCCCAGAGCAAAGCCCGTGCGGAGCCACCCTCCCCAGCGTTGATCCAAGAAGCACAAGCTAAAAAAGCCGAGATTCAACTCAAAAATCAAGCCTTGCTGGCATTGCAGCAAGGGCAATTCAAGCCCGGATTCGGCCACTCTGACCGGTTGGCCTTGGTGGCACGCAGCATCCCCGATTCAGTCTGGATCACAGCGGTGCGCGCCGATGCGGGCAGCATGGAGGTGACCGGCTTCACCTTGGAGCCGTCTTCTTTGAACGATTGGGTCGGGCGTTTGGCCCAGAGCCCCCTGATGGACGGTTTGCGCCTCAGCACCGTGAAAATCCAGAGCACGGCGCTGGCGCCGTCAGTGGGCGGCGCTGCGCTGGCTGCATCCGCAGGCGCCTCGGGTGCCCGGGGGCGAGAGGCGTGGTCCTTCAACCTGGTGAGCGCCCAAGCGCAGCCCGAAGCGCCGGGAGTCCAACCATGAAAGCCTGGTGGATTGCACAGTCAGCCCGCATCAATGCGCTGAGCCTGCGCGAGCGTTTGTTTTTGTTCATTTCCCTTTTGGTGGTAGCGCTCGCATTGGCTGATTTAATTTGGCTCACGCCGGCTCAGAAGGCCATGAAGCAAGTGCAGCAGCAGTTCGTGACGCAGTCTTCCGAGGTCAACCGTTTGCGGGCCGAGCTGGCGCTGGTGTCCAAGCCCACCGATTTGAATGCGGATGTCCGCGCTGAGCTTGCCCAGTCGCAAGCGACCCTGGATGCCCTGCAGCGCGATATCCAAGCGCTCGCACCCTCCGGTGCCAGCGGAGAGCCGTCGATAGAGCCGGTGCTTGCCCAGTTCTTGAAGCGCAGCCCGGGCTTGCGCCTGGTGTCTTCCGGCACGGTATCGGCGGATGGCGCGACCCCGGCGTCTGAAACAATCCCGGGCGTTACCCGCCGGGGCCTGGAGCTCAAAGTGACCGGCTCCTACAGCGAATTGACGCGGTATGTGAAAAGCCTCGAGCAAGCTTTGCCCCGCCTGCGTTGGAGCGGCTTCCAGTTGCTGGTTGGTCCCCAAGGGCCGGAGCTCACCCTGCGTGTCTATGTCTTGGAGGCGCAGCCATGATGACAAGTCGTCTATGGGTGGGTAGCCTTTTGCTGGCAAGTTGGCTGGGGAGTGCTGGGGCCGCCGAGCGCGATCCGACTGCGCCTCCTGCTGCAGCGGGCGTTGCCTTGCCCCCGGGGGCTGTCATGGATCCTACAGAGGAGCCGTTGCCCAATATGAGCGTGATGGTGCAGAACGGGGTTCCGTATCTCGTGGTAGGCACCCGCCTGGTCGGCGTCGGTAAAAAGGTCGGTGCGGCTACGCTGGAACGCATCACCGAGACTGAAATCTGGTTGCGCGACGGCCGCAAGATCCGCAAGTTGCCCCGCTTTGCCGGAATCCAGCGGTCTGTGGCCAAGGCGGCTGGCGCCTGTGAGCGTGCCGCCCCTCTTTCAGACCCTGAATCGCCCCGCAAGTCGGCACCAAAAACTGCCCGCCCGAAGTCCGCCCAAGCCGTGACCCCTGTTGCGCCATGCACCGGCACACAACCGTGAAGTCCCGACCTATGAACCCCATTGCTATATCCTCCACCGCTTTTATTCCGCGCTCTGTTTCGGTTCTGTGTGCCACGGTGAGCGCGGCGCTTCTGGGCGCTTGTGGCAGCATGGACCGGCCCTTGCGTACGCCCGATGTGAGTGCTGCCATCCTGGCCGAAATACCCGAAGCCGCACCGCGGGCGCAAACGGTGGTTCCCGCCAAAGTGAGCGAAGCCCTGGCAGAGCCCGCACCCCCCGTGGTGGCCCCGCCGCCCGAGCCGCGTCTGGATTTGCTGGTTAACAATGCCCAGGCGCGTGAGGTGTTCCTGGCGATCGTGGCAGACACCCGTTACAGCATGCTGATGCACCCTGACGTGGCAGGGACCTTGTCTGTGACCTTGCGCGGCGTGACCGTGACCGAGGCTTTGGAGGCGATCCGCGATGTGTATGGCTACGACTTCAAAATAGAAGGGCGCCGTATCACGGTGTACGCTCCGACCCTCCAGACCCGTGTGTTTACTTTGAACTACCCGACCTCGCAGCGCCAAGGCAGCAGCGAGTTGCGGGTCTCGTCCGGGGCGGGTTTGCCGCAGTCATCGTCTGGCGGGACAAACACAGCCGCCGGTGCAACTGGTAACGGCGGAACCGGTGCCCAACCGGAAAACAGCCGGGTATCGACCACCTCCAAGTCCGACTTTTGGGGCGAGCTCTCCGGTGCCGTGCGCAGCCTGCTGGGCAGCGGCGAAGGCCGCAGTGTGGTCGCCAGCCCGCAGGCCGGCATCATGGCGGTGCGCGGCATGCCTGAAGAATTGCGGCAGGTGGAAAAATTCCTCAAGGCAGCGCAAGCCTCGGTGGAGCGGCAAGTCATGCTGGAAGCCAAAGTGGTAGAGGTCGAGTTGCGCGATGGCTACCAGAGCGGTGTGAACTGGGGGGCTTTCAATACCAATGGCTCCACCCAGGTCGCTGCCGGCGTGATCGGGAGTGGGGTGACGAGCACCAACGCCTTTGTGCAAGGCAGCACCACGATCAACGGCGCAGTGTCCTTCCCGTCCGTGGCGACCGGCGGCGGTTTGTTCGGTTTGGCGCTTGCAACCACCCAGTTCGGCGCGGTGCTGGGTTTTCTGGAAACCCAAGGCGATGTGCAGACGCTCTCTAGCCCCCGTATTGCCACCCTCAATAACCAAAAAGCGGTACTCAAGGTGGGCACCGATGAGTTCTTCGTGACCAATGTGTCAGGCGGAACCAACTCCACCAGCTCTAACAGCAACAGCGCCACCACTAGCACGCTGCCGACGGTGACCTTGACGCCGTTCTTCTCCGGAATCTCGCTGGATGTGACGCCTCAAATCGACGACGGCGTCAACGTGACCTTGCATGTGCACCCCGCACTGACCACGGTGACTGAAAAGTCCAAACAAATCGACCTGGGCAGTGCCGGTAACTTCAAGTTGCCACTGGCCTCCAGTGCGGTGAATGAAACAGACACCCTGGTGCGCATTCAGGACGGCGCCATTGTGGCGATTGGTGGTTTGATGCAGCTCGAATCGAGCCGCAATGCATCGGGCATACCGGGCACCACCAGCATGCCGGGATTGGGGGCCTTGTTCGGGAACCGCGCCAACCAGGGCCGCAAGAAAGAGGTGATTGTGCTGATCAAGCCCACCATCATCCGCAGTGCGGCGGACTGGGATGCGCAGAACCGGCGCGCCCGCGCCGCGATTGATGACATGGATGCCGCCCGCGCCCGGGTCATCCAGATTGATGGTTCGGCCAAGTAATGTATCTGGGGCACTTTGCCCTGCGTGAGGCCCCGTTTTCCATCACGCCGGACACCGACTTTTACTTTGCCCATGACGGTGCGCAAGCGACCCTGAACACCCTCTTGGTCGCCTTGCGTAGCGGCGAGGGTTTTTTGAAAGTTGTAGGCGAGCTGGGTTGCGGCAAAACAGTGTTGTGCCGGCAACTCCTCAAGACGCTGCATAGCGAGTGCGTGACCGCCTACATTCCCAACCCGGATATGGGGCCCGACGATTTGCTGTGCGCGTTGGCGGCCGAGTTGGGGCTGGATATCCAACTCCCGACCAACCGTCACACTGTCATGACCCTCATCGGCAACTGCTTGTTGAACCATGCCGCTGCCGGGCGGCGTGTGGTGGTGTGTATTGACGAGGCGCAGGCGATTCCGGTGCGCAGCCTCGAGAGCCTGCGCCTGGTTTCCAATCTCGAAACCGAAAAGCGCAAATTGATTCAGCTAGTCTTGCTCGGCCAGCCCGATTTGGACACCAAACTGGCGCGTCCCGAGATCCGGCAACTGCTGCAGCGCATTACCTTTAGCGAATACTTGGGCCCCATGGCTGGCGCAAGTGTGGGCGACTATCTGCGCCACCGCCTGGCGCGGGCGGCTGCCACTGAGCACACCGATCTCGAGGTGTTCACCCCGGAGGCTATCGAGCGTTTGGCCGTGGCCACGGCGGGTGTGCCGCGTTTGATCAATATCCTTGCGCACAAGTGCCTGATATTGGCCTACGGGCAAGGGGTGCACCGCGTCTCTGCGACGCACGTCAAGCTGGCCGTCCGCGATACGCCGGGCCTGCGTCCATTTCCCACCAGTGGGGGCCCTTGGTGGAACCCGTGGAATTGGTGGAAGCGGCGGTCCGGCCCCACCCGCACCGCTGGGGAGGTGTTGGAATGAGTGTGATCAATCAAATGCTGCGCGACCTTGACAAGCGCAGCGCCAGCCCGCTGGAGCCCGGGCTCGGTGCCGGTACCAGCGCGCGCGTGGCGATACGCGGTCACGCCGTGCATCGCAGCTCCCCGCGCATCTTGCCGCTGGCCGGCGGGGCTGCAGTGGCGGCAGTTTTGGCAGGCGCTGCTTGGTGGTGGTTTGCGGCGTCCCCCGCATCACCGGCTTCAGAACCCCGGGCCGTGCTGCCCGCCGAGAGCCCGGTGGCGGCTGCTTCTGCCGCGTCCTGGTCGGGCTTGAGGCTTGCAACCGAGCTCACGGAAAAGCCTGCGTTGACCGCGGAGGCTCCAGCGCCCGGTAGCAAGCAAGCCCCTGCAGTACCTGCGCCCGCGACGATCACCGCAGCAACCGCGGTGCCAGCAGCGGCTGCCCCACCGGCTGTTGCCGTGACACCGCCCCCTATGCCTACGGCCGCGCTAGCACCCGCTGCCCAGCCGGCCGCGATGCCTACTGCACCCCCATCAGCCAAACCGGCGCAGCCGGCGGCGGACGGGGCGGTTGCAGCACAGCGCCAGCAAACGGCAGTGCGCGACGTGCTCGCCCAGGCGCAATCGCTGTACAACAGCGGCTCTGCGGATGCAGCGATCCAGTTGCTGCAAGACTCTCTGGCTGGTGCCGAGCGGGCCCAGCCGTCCACTCCGGCCGCCACCCAGCTGATGCTGGTGCGCGAACTGGCCCGGATGGAGCTGGCACAAGGCCGCTCAGCCGCCGTGCTGGAGTTGATGACGCAGGTAGAGCCGCTCTTGGCCGGGCAGCCGGAGTTGTGGGCGGTGCGTGCGAACGCGGCGCAACGTCTGGGCCGGCATCAGGATGCGGTGCAGTTTTACGGCGTGGCGCTTCAATCCCGCCCGGCGGAGCAACGCTGGCTGCTGGGCACTGCGGTGTCTTTGTCGGCCTTGGGGCAACTTGTCGCTGCGGCGGAATCTGCGGAGCGGGCGCGCAGTCTGGGCCCCGTCAGCAAAGAGGTCTGGGCTTACCTGCGGCAGCAGGGGGTGACGCTTCCCGAGAGGCCTTGAGTGCCAAAAATGCCTGTGGCGCTCTGGCTATCTGCGCTAGTCGCTATATAAATAATAGCAAACTGCGCTACCTTCTCAGTTAGCACCGCGCAATACGCGCCGGTATTGCATGGCTTCC